>NZ_BLVO01000012.1:0-332037 GCF_013340285.1 Desulfovibrio subterraneus
ATACTGCCAGGGAGCTGGTGGGAAAGTAGGCCGCCGCCAAGACTTATTTCCTGAACGAAAAACTCCGGTACCGATGAGGGCCGGAGTTTTTCTGATTCAGTGACCGCATGCTTGAGCAAATTACGAATTTTGGGTCACGACTGCAGACTGACGTGGCAACGGGGCATATACCGCTCGCCTTTCCGGTGCATGCAGGTGGCCCGAGAACTTTGTCTTGGTGGTCATGGAGGTGGGGGTACACCCGATCCCATTCCGAACTCGGAAGTTAAGCCCGCCATCGCCGATGATACTGCCAGGGAGCTGGTGGGAAAGTAGGCCGCCGCCAAGACGTATTTCCAGAACGAAAAACTCCGGTAACCGATGAGGGCCGGAGTTTTTCTGATTCAGTGACCGCATGCTTGAGCAAATTACGAATTTTGGGTCACGACTGCAGACTGACGTGGCAACGGGGCATATACCGCTCGCCTTTCCGGTGCATGCAGGTGGCCCGAGAACTTTGTCTTGGTGGTCATGGAGGTGGGGGTACACCCGATCCCATTCCGAACTCGGAAGTTAAGCCCGCCATCGCCGATGATACTGCCAGGGAGCTGGTGGGAAAGTAGGCCGCCGCCAAGACTTATTTCCTGAATGAAAAACTCCGGTAACCGATGAGGGCCGGAGTTTTTCTGTTTTGGGGGGTATTAACTGATTCTCGGTAACCCATCACCTTTTCTCTTATTCTCTTCGGTCTGCCTTCAATCAAATAATGAATTAGGCCTTGGTGCGTTCTGACTTGGTTAGGCGTTCGTCGACTCCATCAAGTCCAATCTACTGTTTCCTTTTGCCGCCGCTCTGCTGTCTTTATCCGTAAGGCTCGCAGACTCGCCGACGGCTATAGCTTCCGCGGGACCAGAAGGGGCCTCAGCCAGGGCGTACCGTCTGGCAACGTGCATCTGTATGGCTCGTGCCTCGCTTACAGCTGCTACTCGCTAGATTGGTGGCTGTATCGCTCCTTCGTCGCAGACAGCCACTGGCACTCCTCAGCAAGGCCCCCTCTGGACTCCCCCTGCCTCGCCCCAGCTGGTCGCTGGTGTAGTGCGTCCCGCCGTGGAAGGGAAGCGCTTCCAATCGGCATGTGTGTTTGTTCAGGGCAGTGATGCGCTCGTAGGGAGGCGGCATCAAAGCAGAGAGGCTGTCAGCTCAGTGCGCTGGATCGAAAAAAGCAAAAGCTCCGGGTCAATGTGATCCGGAGCTTTGTTTCGGCTGGCTAAGAGGGAAAAGAGTTTGTGAGAGGTACTATTTGTTCTCGGTGGGGAAACCATCCCTGTGCCACTTGTGCCATCCGCCGAGAAGGGCCTTTGCGTTGGTGAAGCCCATATCCTGAAGCGCGAGCACCACACGGGTGCTTGTATACTCGTTAGGTCAGGCGCAGTAGACGATAATCTCTTTGTCTTTGGGAATTGTGGCAGCCCATGTATCTACATCCTGCAGGCTGCCGCGAATGGCTCCCTTGATTTTGAGCGTAGAGCCGCTCCAGTCTGCGCCGGAGCGTGCATCGACAAGCAGAGCCGTATCAAGACGGGAAAGGGTCTCTTCCGGTGTTATTTTAGCTATGTCTGCCGCATGTGCGGTAAGCACAGTAAGGGATAGCATGAAGAGAAGAGTTGCCCAAAGCAAGCGCGGTATTTTGTCTCGCATAGTCGCCTCCTGAACATGTCACAACAGTTTTCAAAAGCCATACTCTGAATGTAGCATGGAATTGAGGCATGGCAAGGACGAATGCGTATTTGTATATCTGATACTATGCGCGCGAGTACTGAAAAAACTGGTGTGCAAATGGAGGCCGGATCAGTCTTGTTCCTGCTTTGCCGCGTCCTTCTGTGGTGGGGCTGCGGGAGCCGAAAGCTTGGCGTATGCGAAAGAGAATATCATAGCGGTAGCAGTGATGATTCCTGCCGAATAGGCCAGCAGTGTGACGTCGTCCGGCTTGTCGAAGGTCATCCACGCGGCAAAGCCGTAAAGAAGCATCCCCAGTACCGTGAGCGGGGGCAAATAGCCGCGCAGCAACAAGGAACTGTTTATAAGGGCATAGCCCGCGAACCAGCAGATAAGGGAAGCATTGATGAGTGCCTCAAGTCTTGGTTCGCCAGCCCAGCCGAAGGCAAGCAGACCGGCAATGGGAATGCACAGAAGGATGTGCATCTGGCGGCGGAAGAGTTTGTCATCCGGCTTGCGAACCAGAAATGCAAGCTGGCGTGCTGTGGCAATGAGCAATGCCAGAATGGATGCGAAGGTGCCGAACAGAACTGCGGCACCCATGATCTGGCGTCCGTTGTCGCCAAGGGCGATGCCCGACATGAGGATATGCGGTACTGTGGAGCCTGCAAGGTCGAACGGGTCTGCGGCTCTGAGGCTGCCCCACAGATAGACAACAAACAGGCACAGGGCCAGCAGAACGGCCATAAGAGCGCGCTGTGCTCCTTTGCCGACCTCAGGCCTGGATGCGAGATCGAAGCCGAGCAGGGCGATGAAGGCGAGGTAGCAGCCCTTGAGAGGATCACCGCCTGTGGGGAAGAAAGGCGGTGTTTTCTGCGGGAACATGGTCGGGAACAGGCCTTCAAGCCCATGGGGACGCGTTGCCATGACGGCCACATAGGCAACGGAAGTGAGCGCGATGAGCGTTACAACATACAGCACTATGCCGCGCGGAACAGGTGCCAGAAGAGAGGCTCCGGCAACGAGCGCGAGCAGCGTGAACGAAAATGCCAGATTGGGGTACCAACTGGCAAAGAGCTCATTGAAGCTGTATCCCGCTTCGGCCAGCCAGAGCGTGCCGAGCGCGATCAGGGCCAGAATACGAGCCGCATTGATGACACCAAGCCCGTAGGCCCTGAGTGCGTTGCTTGTGCTGCCTCCACTCTCGGGTGTACCCATGCCGTTGGCTGTTACAAGGGCACAGAGTGCCGCAAGAAGCAGAAACAGGCTGAAGAGCAAGCCGGACATGCCCGAGCCGTTGCCCACGGCTACCAGCGCGCCGGGGGACAGCATAAAGGCAAGAGGCAGGAAAAGATCAAGCATCAGGATACCTCCGAGTGTGCTCGGGAAAGCATAACAGGGGGTTGCAGAAATGAAAATACGGGAAAGAGTCCTCTTTCTGCTCTATGCCGCACAGCAGGCAGATTTGCAGCATTGGCGAATTGCCACAGTGATCATGATAGCTGCGCGACCCAGCATGCAGCTTTTCAAGCGCCAGCAACGCCTGTGGCTGTAATTTGTAACGCGATTACAGCTTGCATGTTGCCGTATTCGGATCATCAGTATTGCGGGGGCCTGCAACAACATCTTTTCCGATGGCGCGCGCAACATTGCGGAGCATGCCGTTGAAGATGATCTGATGGAAGGGATACATGGCATACCAGTATACTATACCTGCCAGTCCGCGGGGCAGGAACCGCGCAATCAGGGTGAGTACAACCTGAGGCGGACCGGCGTCTACGGCAGTGGTGTCTTCCAGCCTGAATTCAAGCAACGCCTCTCCGGGCAGGCGCATTTCAGCAAGCAGAAGCAGGCGTTCACAGGGGCGGATATCCAGTACCCTCCAGAAATCCAGCGCGTCGCCCACAAGCAGTTCTTCCGCATCGCGCCTGCCGCGCCGCAGGCCGGGGCCGCCGACAAGCTTGTCCAGAAAACCCCGCAACTGCCACAGAATATCACTCTGGTACCAGCCATTTTCACCGCCGATGCGCTGAATGGGCTTCCAGACCTCTTCCGGTGTTGCATGCAGGGTGATCTCGTGCGCGGTATGCACCACCGTTCCCCCGGCAAAGGGGGCGTCGCCGCAGGTGATCCACTCCGGAGGAACCGGCGTTCCGGCGTCCTTCCAGCAGGTGGGGACGGTGTGCTGGCGGATGCGGTCCAGCGCCATGCGTATGGCCTCCCGCACGCTGAGCAACTTTTGCGGAATAAGATCGTGTATGCTGTTATCTGAGCACACCACCCGGTTCTTGAGTCCGGCTACAAGAGGGCGAGCAAGCACGGTGGGAACAGGCGTGACAAGATTGAGCCACAGGGAACTGAGATAGGGTGTCAGCACGGGAACGGGAATGATGAGGCGTTTGCGCAGGCCCGCTTCTTCAGCATACAGGTCAAAGAGGGCTCTGTAGGTCAGAATATCCGGTCCGCCTATGTCATATGTCCTGCCTGCGGTTTCCGGCAGTTCAAGAACCCCTGCAAGATATTCCAGCACGTTGGATATGGCTATGGGCTGGCATTCCATGTGTACCCACTTGGGCGTAATCATGGCCGGCAGGCGGTCAACAAGGTAACGCACCAGTTCGAATGATGCACTGCCGGAGCCGATGATCTGGGCCGCGCGCAGCACCGTAACGGGAACGTCCGAAAGTGCGAGAATTTCTGCCACCTCGGCCCGCGATTTGAGATGCGGGCTCAGTTCGGTATCATCCGGCACAAGGCCGGACAGGTAGATGACACGTTCGACCGTGTTGCCTTTCAAGGCACGCACCATGTTGTACGCGGCTTTGCGGTCGGCATCCTTGAAGTCATGATGCCGTGAGGTCATGGAATGCACGAGGTAATAGGCCGCGCTGCATCCGTGAAGGGCCGCCCGCAGACGAGGTTCGTCGTGCAGGTCGCCTTCAACAATTTCCAGATTCGGGTGCGATGCCCAGGGCCGCGAAGCAAGCTTGCGCCGCGAGCGAACCAGTGCGCGAATGCGGTAACCTCTTTCAAGCAACAGGGGGATGAGTCGTCCCCCCACGTAGCCGGTTGCGCCAGTCACCAATATGGGCAGGGCGGTGTGATTCTGCATGTGTACCTCTTGGACATAAGGAAGGAGATGTACTCACATACCATACAATCTATGCCGAAAGCACAAAAAAAGGAATTGCATGCCATATTGCCGAGGGAACGGGTTGAGGGTAGATACGGGCATTAGCCATTCGGCCGGAGGCTTTTCATGGTTGCACCGCTTTTGACAGAGGGGATAGGCTATATTGCGGCCTGCCTGACAACATTCGCCTTTCTGCCGCAAGTGCTGAAGGTCTGGCGCACAAAATCCGTGCGGGACATCTCGCTTGTTACCTATATATCACTCACGCTCGGTGTTCTGCTCTGGTTCCTCTACGGGCTGGGGATCGGATCGCTCCCTGTCATTCTTGCCAATGGTATTACGCTGGTACTTGCGGCATCCATTCTTATAATGAAAATTCGCTATTCACGCCGAAGACCTTCCCGCCGCTAGAAAGGTGTACCGGACTTTGCCCTTGCGGTATCGGCGGCACAGCTGAAGCGCTTGGGCGGTTCCGCATGAAGGGCCATGGTATTGCGGCCCGCGGGCCTTTTACGGACTGGCTATTGTGGTCTGTGGCTGATAGCGTGCGCATATTCCACATCTGACAACGGGTGCACAACCTTCGACCCTGAAAAGGGAGCGAATGCCCTTGGCGCACCAACTGGAATCAGCGTTTTCCATCGCTTTCGCGGAAGCGGAAGAGTGTTCACCCTCCATACCTCAATCAGGTTCTCTAACGCGCCCCTCGCCGCATAGTGCATCCCGCGGGCGCATCCATGTGCCGTTTCGGAGTGAACCGCCAATTGCGTCATCCGAATCCGGCATACTCATCCATACTCCTCTCATCTGCGTCGGTTGCGGCTGGTGCTGTCTGGATCACCCGTGCGATCAGTCCATTCACGGGCACGGGTATACGGACAGGTGTCCGGAATTGTTCTGGTCGGCTGAAGCGTCAAGGTACTTGTGTGCCATGGCCATGGATGCCGATGCCGGAGCCTACATCCGGGAAGTGCAGCGTATGGGGGAAGGCTGTTGCGCCCCCCAGAACCGCTGGCGGACAGATGTGAAGCAACGAGATTGATTGAAGCCGGTAGTTCCCGGCCTTGTCCCTGCTGTCAGATGCAGAATTGCAAAGCGCCTTACGGGGCGCTTTGTTGTAGCAGGGGTGACTGCGTGGGTATGGTTGAGCAAGGCGGCAGTAAAATGAGTCTTTGCACTTCTTTTTCGCATACGGACTGTTGACCTTTTGTATACATTCTGTATTTCATAAGGAAATCAAGGAAGGAGAAGAGCCATGCCGCGTAGGGTCAAATCAGTCCGTGTGCCGGAAGAACTGAGCTCTCTCGATCTTTCCGGGGTCATTGCGGAGTGCGAAAAGTATCTGCGTGATCTGGAATCCGCAACCCTGCTCAAGCAGCATGGTGACAAGGAGGCTGCAGAGGCGCTTATCCGCGCCCGGCAGCAGGATTTGGGCCGCAAGATCGGCCTGAAGGTTTGGGAGGCACGCAAGGCGTTTGGCGCGGCCAGGCTTTCCAAGCTGGAGGAAGAAGAGTAGAGGCTGAGTTCACAGTTATTTTGGGCAAGACAAAGGCCGGAAGCGGGTGCTTCCGGCCTTTGTTTGTATATTGAGTCACGTCGTCTGAGCTAGCTGTTGCTGAGCCGCTGCACGATGCCCATCATCGCATAGGTCAGCTGTGCGGCTGCGAAATCGGAGGCGTGGTCGCCTTCTTTGGGAGCCAGCTCCACCACGTCCATGCCTATGACCGTGCGACCGGCAATGGCCTTTTCCAGCAGTTTGATGGCCTGCCACCAGAGCACGCCGCCGGGAACAGGGGTGCCTGTGGCGCTGATGACGGAAGGGTCAAGGCCGTCCACGTCAAAGGTGACGTAGATGGTTTCCGGAAAATCCGCAGGCAGCAGGTTTTCAGGCATGCCGTTCATGGCAAGGTCGCGGGCATCCAGATACGAGAGGTTTCTGTCCTTGCGCAGGGCCACTTCATCCTTGCAGAGCGCCCGCACGCCTATGCCGAACACGGGCAGGCCAAGGTCCAGAGCGCGGTGCATGACGCAGGCGTGGCTGAAGGGGCTGCCCTCGTAGGTGTCGCGCAGGTCGGCATGGGCATCAAACTGCACAATGCCAAAGTTGCCGTGCTTCTTGTGCAGTGCACGCAGCGCGCCCAGCGTAACGGTGTGCTCGCCGCCGAGCATGACCGGAATGCCGTGCTCCGCAGCAGAAGCAACTGCGGCCTCTATGCGATCCAGTACGGTTTCGGCATCGCCTGTGCAGTCCACGGCGGGGTGGGTGTGAATGCCCAGCACGGAGGCATCCGAAAGGCCGTCCCACACTTCCAGCTGGTCAGAGGCTTCCAGAATGGCGGCAGGGCCATGCACGGTTCCGCCACCATAGGAAACAGTGGCTTCAAAGGGAGCCGGAACAACCTGAAACAGGCACTGCTCAGGCGTGGATTCTTCAAGTTCGGAAGCAAGAAAACGGTTCATGGTCTATCTCCGTCCAGTTCAATTCTGTTCAATCGTATGGCAGAGCCTGATTTCGTCAGCTCGGGTTTGGTCAGCCCCTGTTCTCTTCAGGTTCACTTGGGTCCAATTGGGGTCCGGTTAGGGCCCGATTATGTTCTGTCAGGCTGCTGCATGCTCCGGCACCGGTATATTGCGCAGTCGTGCATTTCTCTGCCGCCAGTGGCATGCAAGCTGCAAGCTTTGTCCAAAGCGTCATGACTCAGTCAGTTACAGGCAGGATATTCCCCATGGCAGAGAAAGAGCCTCACATCATCAGGCAGCGTGGCAGCGTTTCCCGCACCGACCGTGAACAGCGGAACGGACACTCAGCGCGCGTGTTCTGGCTGACGGGGCTTTCCGGTTCCGGTAAGTCCACCATCGCCCACGCAGTGGAAAAAGCCCTGTTCGACGCAGGCATGCAGGCTGTCGTGTTCGACGGCGACAACGTGCGCCACGGCCTGTGCAGCAATCTCGGCTTTTTGCCCGAAGACCGGCAGGAAAACATCCGTCGGATCAGCGAGGTGAGCAAGCTCTTTGCTGAAAGCGGCACCATCTGTCTGTGTGCCTTCATCGCGCCGCTGGAGGCCGATCGCACTGTCATTCGTTCGGTGCTCGGTGACGATCTGCGCGAAATCTACGTATCCTGTCCGCTTTCCGTCTGCGAAGCCCGCGACGTGAAGGGCTATTACGCCCGCGCCCGCGCCGGACTCATCAAGCATTACACCGGCATCAGCGCGCCCTATGAGGTGCCGCAGCATCCGCATCTTGTGGTGGATACAGACAGGGAATCGCTGGATGAATCCGTTGCCAAGGTGCTCGACTTTGTCATGCACAACATCCGCCAAGCGGATGGCGCATTGGCGGATATGCCGGAAGGGCGTTCCCTCGGGACCACCCCTCCGGTTTCTCTTTCCTAGGAAAGTCTTCCTCTGAAATCCTGATAGCCGAAGCGGCGAACCACTTCCAGCTCGTCCTTTTCCGAATGGTAGCGGGCAATGGCGGGCAGCTGCAGGCCGTTGAAGGTATTGGTCTTCACCATGGAATAAATGGCCATGTCCGTGAAGACCACCTTGTCGCCGCTTTGCAGCGGTGCATCAAAAGAATATTCGCCGATCACGTCGCCAGCCAGACATGACTTGCCTGCAAGGCGGTAGCTGTGCGCCTTTTCATCACGCTGGCCGGAGCCGATAATGAAGGGGCGATAGGGCATTTCCAGCACGTCGGGCATGTGGCAGGCGGCAGAAGCGTCCAGAATGGCAATGGGCATGTCCGCTTCGATCACGTCCAGCACCGTACCCACAAGATAGCCTGCCTGCAGGGCCACGGCCTCGCCCGGTTCCAGATACACCTGCACGTCATACCGCTGCTGTGCGCGTTCAATGCACCGGCACAGGCGGTCGATATCGTAATCATCGCGGGTGATATGGTGGCCGCCGCCAAAGTTCAGCCACTTCATGTCGTGCAAAAATTCGCCGAACTGTTCCTCAACGGCTGCAAGCGTTCTGTCCAGCGCATCGGAATTCTGCTCGCACAGGGTGTGAAAGTGCAGGCCCGAAACGCCTTGCAGCTGGTCCGGCTTGAAGTGCTGGCGGCGGATGCCCAGACGCGAGCCGGGGGAGCATGGATCATAAATCGGCACCGCGCCTTCACTGTGTTGCGGGTTCACGCGCAGGCCAATCTCTATGGCACGCGGGCTTGCCTGCACCACGGGGCGGAAGCGCTCAAGCTGCGCAAAGGAGTTGAACACGATGTGGTCGCACAGCTCCACCATCTCGCGCATGTCGTCATCCGAATACGCTGCGGCAAAGCCGTGTACCTCACCGCCGAATTCCTCGCGGCCAAGGCGTGCCTCGTGTGGGGAGCTGGCGCAGGTGCCGTGCAGCACGTTGTTCAGTACACGAAACGTGCTGAAGGTCGCAAAGCCCTTCAGGGCCAGCAGTATCTTCGCACCCGTGCGGCGCTGTACCGTGTCCAGAATGCGCACGTTCCGTTCCAGCAGTGCCTCGTCCACAATAAAGCAGGGCGAGGGCAATTGAGCAAGGTTGGGGAGTTTCATGTTGTTGTATTGGAGTAAGAGTTTATTGTGTGTATTGGCTTCGCCTGCCTCCGGCAGACAGGGCGCTGCCCTGTACCCGGCAGGGGGATAATCCCCCTGCACCCGTGTTAGCGATGTTGTCGCTTACAAGAGGCGAATTTTTCGTCTTAGTGGGAGAGATTACATTGAGGAGAGTATTGCTGGGCTAACGCCGGCCAAACATTTCTTACGCGGACGTATAGTCGGAGCCTGTCAGGGTTTCCAAAGGGGGTTACTCCCTTTGGCCGCCGGAGGCATGCCTGACTCAAAAAGCGCCGCAGGCCCAAAAAACACTCCCCCAAAATCCCTCAAAAAATCTTGAACTATCGTATCAAAACGGGGGCCGGAGACCGGCCCCCGTTGGGGATTACTGCTTGTCGAGATCGACAACCACCCACGGCAGGCCATGGATATTGAGCTTATCCATGAACGGGTCGGGATCGAGCTGTTCCATGTTGAACACGCCTTCGCCCTTCCATGCGCCGGTGACCATCATCATGGCACCGATCATGGCGGGTACGCCGGTGGTGTAGGAAATGGCCTGCGATTCCACTTCGTCGTAGCAGGCTTCGTGGTCGCAGATGTTGTAGATGAAGTAGTTTTTCACTTCACCGTTCTTCAGGCCCTTCATCTTGCAGCCGATGCAGGTGCGGCCCTTGGTGCGTCCTCCGAGGGAAGCCGGTTCGGGCAGCACGCTCTTGAGGAACTGCAGGGGCACGATCTGCTGGCCGTTGTGTTCCACGGGCTCGATACCGGTCATGCCGACATTCTCAAGCACGCGCAGGTGGTTGAGGTAGTTGTCGGAGAAGGTCATCCAGAAGCGGGCGCGCTTGAGTCCCTTGATGTTGATGACGAGGGATTCGAGTTCCTCGTGGTACATGAGGAAGCACTTTTTGGGGCCGATGCCTTCGGGGAACTTGTACATCATGGACCAGCTGAGCGGGTCGGTTTCCACCCACTCGCCGCGTTCCCAGTAACGGCCACGCGCGGTAACTTCGCGGATGTTGATTTCCGGGTTGAAGTTGGTGGCGAAGGGGTGGCCGTGGTCGCCTGCGTTGCAGTCGATGATGTCCAGCTCGTGGATTTCGTCAAAGAGGTGCTTCATGGCGTAGGCGCAGTACACGTTGGTTACGCCGGGGTCGAAGCCGGAGCCGAGCAGGGCCATGAGTCCTGCATCCTTGAAGCGGTCCTGATAGGCCCACTGCCACTTGTATTCGAACTTGGCTTCATCGAGCGGTTCATAGTTAGCGGTATCAAGGTAGGGCACGCCGGTTTCGAGGCAGGCGTCCATGATGGTCAGGTCCTGATAGGGCAGGGCAAGGTTGACCACGATATCGGGCTTGTGGGCGTTGATGAGCTGCACCAGCTCGGGCACGTTGTCTGCATCCACCTTGGCGGTGGTGATGGTGCGGCCGGTCTTGCGCTTCACGGAAGCGGCGATGGCGTCGCACTTGGACAGGGTGCGGGATGCGAGCACGATGTCGGAGAAAACTTCGGGAACCTGTGCGCACTTGTGGACGCAAACGCCGCCCACGCCACCGGCGCCGATGATCAGTACTTTTGCCATTGGCTGTCTCCTTCGGGACTTGGCAGTCCCTGACGCTTAAACTGTAAGATATAGTAGCAGAACCGTGACGGAAAAGACACGGGCAAGCGCAATGGACACGGCCTGAAGGAATACATCAGGGGTGCTTGCTGGGGGCTGCCCGGCCGTTTTTAGCGTC
The DNA here is from genome assembly GCF_013340285.1 of Desulfovibrio subterraneus. Taxonomy (NCBI): domain Bacteria; kingdom Pseudomonadati; phylum Thermodesulfobacteriota; class Desulfovibrionia; order Desulfovibrionales; family Desulfovibrionaceae; genus Desulfovibrio; species Desulfovibrio subterraneus. The sequence goes on from NZ_BLVO01000012.1 coordinate 11,105, forward strand.
GCGGCCTGTTAGCTTTCGAAATAGGTGTATCCGCGCAGGCCCAGTTCGAAGGCCTGGAGAATACTGAACCGTTCTGCCGGAGAAATACGTCCGCTGCGCACGGCCTGTTCCGCGAGGGAACGCAGGTCTTCCATGATGCGGCGGGGTTCGTATTCAACATATTCCAGCAGCTCCGCTACCGTGTCGCCCTGAATTTCGCGGACGAACTCGTAGGAGCCGTCGGGGTAGACGCGCACGCTGACGACGTTGGTATCGCCGAACAGGTTGTGCAGGTCGCCCAGCGTTTCCTGATATGCACCCACAAGGAACGCGCCGAGATAGTAGTCGTCGCCGTTGTTCATGGGATGCAGGTCGAGCACGCGCTTTTTGCCCTGTGGATCGATGAACTGGTCTATCTTGCCGTCTGAATCACAGGTTATGTCGCTGATGATGGCCTGCCGCGAGGGCAGTTCATTCAGCCTGTGCACAGGCATGATGGGGAACAGCTGATCGATGGCCCAGGCATCCGGCAGGGACTGGAAGACGCTGAAGTTGGCGTAGTAGATGTCTGCAAGCGCAACATCGATTTCTTCCATATCCTTGGGGATATGCTTGAGCTGATCCTTGAGAGCGGCAACGCCTTTGATGATACCCCAGAAGAGGTTGTCGCAAAGGGTGCGCTCGCGCAGGGAAACGCGTCCGTCAAGGAACATGCGCCTTGTTTCGTCGCGGTAATACAGGGCGTCGTTGTAACACTCCTGCACGTTGCGCAACGAAAGGCTTCTGTGTGCTTCAAACAGGTTCTTGATGGGTTCCGGCAGGTCGGCGGGCATCTCGCTGGGGATGCGGCCGTCTTCCACGGTGGAAACGTCAAGAATGTTGAAGAGCAGCGCGGAATAGTAGGCCACGGTTGCGCGGCCGGATTCCGTAATGATGTGGGGGTGGGGCATGCCGCGCGCATCAAGCGTGGTCATGACCGCTTCCACAATGTCGGTGCAGTATTCGTCCAGCGTGTAGTTTCGGCTGGAGACATAGTTGGTATGGGAGCCATCATAGTCGACGGCAAGGCCGCCGCCGAGGTCGATGTAGCCCATGGCGGCACCTTCGGCCACCAGTTCGGCGTACACGCGCGAGGCTTCCTGCACGGCCGTGCGGATGTCGCGGATGTTCGGAATCTGGGAACCGAGGTGGTAGTGCAGAAGCTTGAGGCAGTGCAGCTTGTCCATGCTGCGCAGGGTATCCACCACATCCATGATCTGGGACAGGGAAAGGCCGAACGACGAACGTTCGCCGCCGGATTCCGCCCAGTGCCCGCTGCCCTTGGCGGCAAGCTTGACGCGGACGCCGATCTGCGGGTCCACGCCGAGCTGTTCGGCACGGCTGAGGATGCTGGAAAGCTCCCACGGCATTTCGAGTACGAAAATGCAGTTGAAGCCCATGCGCATGGCATGCAGGCCGAGGTCTATGAATTCCTCGTCCTTGTAGCCGTTGCAGACAAGGCAGGCTTCGTAGTCGCGCATCTGCGAGATGGCCGCGATGAGCTCGGCCTTGCTGCCCACCTCGAGACCGTGGTGGTAGCGCGAGCCGAAGTTCGCGATTTCTTCGAGAACCTGTTGCTGCTGGTTGACTTTGATGGGGAAGATTCCGCGGTATTCGCCCTTGAAGCCGAGGTTGGCTATGGCTTTGCGGAAGGACTCGTGCAGCGTGGATATCTGCGAGTCGAGAATGTTCTCAATGCGAAGAAGAACGGGCAGATCAAGACCGCGTTCTTTCAGACCCCGGATGAGTTCCGGGATGCTGACGGCTACATTGCTGCCGCTCCCGAAAGGATGTACGGCGACATCCCCGTCCGAGGTAACGTCGAAGTATCCGGCACCCCAATTGCGGATGCCGTACAGTTCAGCGGAGTCTTCAATACTCCACTGCGTGAGGGCTTTTTGCTTTGCCAACTGTCGGACCTCATACAAACCCCAATTAAAGTTACTGCCAAGGAACGCCCTGTTAAGGTGTTCCACCCTTGCCATGCCATGGTTGCCATTGCGTAGGAAAGTGCTACTCCAGCATACCGTGGGGGACCCATTTAGAGGCAGGGGGGGGATGCTGTCAATACCTGCCGGTCCGTTTGGGGGGACACATTTTTTGTAAGCTGGAGAAAATCGAATTGTGGCGGCGTGTTAACCATGAAAAAATAGGGAAGGCGTACCACGTTCTCTTTTTCTTTCCGGTCAGAGGAGACTCTAGCACATTTCTTCTGCCAGCAACAGGGCCGTGGCAAGAACCGACAAAATATCACGATGCACTGCTTGCAACAGGGCGCAGGCAGGGTATTAATGGTGAATATGCCTTTGGGTACAGCAGACTGCTGACAACGTTTTTTTGGTATTTTTTGGCTCCGCGGGGCAGGAACCTGACGTTCCTGCCCCGCGTATAAGCGAGGGAAATCCGTTTTTGGATCTCAGCTCCGGCTTAGCGGGGATGTGATTTACTAAAAGCGAGGGGTTGTCATTAAAACGGATGCGCTTTTGGGTGCAGAGGCATGCAGGCTTTGTTCCGGATTGGTTCTGCTGTGTTACATTTATTTTTGCGAGCGGATGCCTGCAAGGCTATTGCAAATTGTATCGGGATACTATAGCTGGTTGAGCGAACAGTGCAAATAGGGACCGCCTTGCTGGCGGTTCTGATATTACGACGCATTTCCAAGGAGAAAGGAAAACATGGATCAGAAGCTTGCAAACCCTGCCCCGCTGGGCCTGATGGGATTCGGCATGACCACGGTGCTGCTGAACATTCACAACGCCGGGTTCTTCCCCCTCAGCGCCATGGTGCTTGCCATGGGCCTTTGCTACGGCGGCCTTGCCCAGGTTATCGCCGGCATCATGGAATTCAAGAAGGGTAACACCTTCGGCCTGACCGCATTTACTTCCTACGGATTTTTCTGGCTCAGCCTTGTGGCGCTTCTCGTCATGCCCAAGCTCGGCTGGACCGAAGCAACCCCCCACGGCTACATGGCATGGTATCTTGTTATGTGGGGCGTGTTCACGTTCTTCATGTTCCTGGGTACGCTGAAGAGCAACACCGTTATCAAGTTCATCTTCTTCTCTCTGACCGTTCTCTTCTTCCTGCTTGCCGCCCGTGACTTCACCGGCAGCGAGACCATCGGCACCATCGCAGGGTACGAAGGCATCGTGTGTGGCGCATCCGCCATCTACCTCGCCATGGCCGAAGTGCTGAACGAAGTGTACGGCCGCACGGTGCTGCCCATAGGCTAGTGTTTTTCATCCGGCTTCACGCCGGCATGTTAAGAATGAGAAAAGGCCGGAGTCGCAAGACTCCGGCCTTTTCGATTGCATTCTTGTGTGTCGCGGTCAGGTAGCAGGGGGGAAGTGAACTTCCTTCTCCACTTTGGCAATGCGCAGCGAATAGGAAGCATACCACTTTTCCTGCCCCATCCGCTGGGCTGCGGCGTGGTCTGCCTGCGCCTTCCAGCACCGGATGGACTCCATGTCCTTCCAGTAGGAGACGGTAATGCCAAGCCCGCTCCGTGCGGAATCCGTACCCAGAAAACCGGGCTGGTTCATGGCCAGTTCCGCCAGCCTGTCTGCCATTTCGGCATAGCCGTTATCCCCTTCCGTTCTGACGGAGGTGAATATCACGGCATAGTACGGAGGCGTGAGCGTGCCGACCATGGGCTGCACTCCCTGCTATTCAGCCACGCCGTTGCGTACGATTTCCAGCAGGGTGCGTACGGCAAAGCCGGTACCGCCGGGTACGCTGAGGGGCGACTTCTTCGACTTGTAGGCAGGGCCTGCGATATCCAGATGCGCCCAGCGCACGCCTTCGCCGATGAACTGCTTCAGGAACAGGGCTGCGTTAATGGCACCGCCTTCGCGTCCGCCCACGTTCATCATGTCGGCCACATCGGACTTCAGCGGTTCAAAATACAGATCCCACAGGGGCATGGGCCAGAAACGGTCGCCAACGCGACCGCCGAGGTCCTGCACCTGCTTGGAGAGTGCTTCGTCCGTGGCAAATACAGCAGCCACTTCCGTGCCCAGAGCCACAACACAGGCACCGGTGAGGGTGGCAAGGTCGAAGATGGCGGCGGGCTTGTATTCATTCTGCGCCCATGTCAGCGCATCGCAAAGAATGAGGCGGCCTTCCGCATCGGTGTTGATGACTTCCACGGTCTTGCCGGAAAGGGTCTTCACCACATCGCCGGGGCGGGTGGCGCGTCCGTCGGGCATGTTCTCGGTGCAGGGGGCTATGCCCACCACGTGGCGCTTGATGTCGGAATTGCCCAGCGCTTCAAACAGGCCGATAACGGCTGCGGCACCGGCCATGTCGCTTTTCATCTCATGCATGGCCGCACTGGGCTTGAGGGAGATGCCGCCGGTGTCGAAGGTAACGCCCTTGCCCACAAAGACGATGGGGGCGTCGTTTTCCGTTCCCTTGGGTGCGTATTCCATGACGAGCAGTTTTGCCTGTTCTTCGGCTCCCTTGAACACGGATTCAAATGCGCCCATGCCCATTTCGGCCAGTTCGGGACCGTTGAAGGAGCGCACCTTGAAGCCGTACTTGCGGCCCATGGCCTCGGCCTTTTCCACCATATGCGCGGGAGTGACGATGTTGGCGGGGCCGTTCACCAGATCGCGGGTGGCCATCACGCCAAGGGCAGCTGCTTCGCCGCGGCGGGCTGCCGCATGCAAGTCGTCGGGAAAATTGGTTTCGGTGGAGAGCAGCGCCATCCAGCGGGGGCTGTGGGCAGGCTCTTCCATGGTGGTCTTGAGCGAGTCGTAGGTGTAGAGTGAGAGCAGGGCGGCGGCCACAGCCTCTTCTACCAGCACGGTATCAAGCTCATCGATCTTGTTGAAGATTTCGAGGTCCAGCGCGCAGGTATCCACCTTCAGTTCACGGCATTTCTGCATGGCGGTGGCCACGGCTCCGCGCAGGATGTCGAGGGTGAACTTGGCGCGGTCGCCAAGGCCCACGGCAATGCAGCGGGGCAGGGGAATTTCCGGATGGCCGTACATGACCACAACCTGATTCTTGTCGCCCCGGAAGTCGTGGCGGGCAGGGGTGATGGTTACCCACGGAGCGGCATCGGCAAAGGCCGGAATCTGCTCGATGAGGTTTTCGTCCTTGAAGCCGAACACGATGGCCGTGTTGGCGCGCCAATCGGCTGCCGGTGCCTGCTGAAAGCGGATATCCATGGTTGCCTCCAAATATGGTTTCCGGCCGTGGCCGGGAAGGATCAAAAAAAAGCGGGTACGTCCCGCAATGCGTCCACAGGGCGGGCATGGCCCGCAACGCGCTACAGACACCGGAGCTGAGCCACGGCATCGCGACAGTCACTATAGGCATTGCATGGTGCCGCGTCCAGTGTGTTTGTCTTACGCACGTTTATGTTTGGTAAGGCGCACAGTCTGCGTAGTGGCTTCATCCTCTTGCCACAGGTGCGCCTCAGGCGTAAGGGGGTGGGATGAGAAGGAGATACTTATCCCCGTTCATCCTGCCGGTTGCAGCGTTTGCCGCTACCATTCTGGTGGGGGCGGTGCTGCTGCGCCATACCTCCGTGCTGCCGGACGGATTGCCCTGGGTGGATGCCCTGTTCACGGCCACATCGGCCGTCTGCGTGACCGGGCTTGCCACAGTGGATACCGGAACCGCCTTCAGCCGTGAGGGCCACTGGGTGTTGCTCGGGCTCATCCAGCTCGGCGGTCTGGGCATCATGACCTATTCCAGCCTTGTCTTTTATCTGTGGCGGCGCAGGGTATCCCTGACCGACCGCCTTGCCGTGGGGCAGGCGCTGCTGCACGACCCCTCGTTCCATCTGGGTAACTTCCTTGTGCGCATGGTGCGCATGGTCCTTATTCTGGAACTGGCCGGGGCGTTGTGGATATATGCGCTGGACCCTGAAGTCATGGGGCCGTTCGGTGCCTTGTTCCATGCTGTTTCCGCCTTCTGCAACGCGGGCTTTTCCCTGTTCCCCGACAGTCTTGTGCGCTGGAAACACTCGTGGGGCATGAATACCGTCATCATGCTGCTCATCACGCTGGGCGGCATCGGCTTTGCCGTCATAGATGAATGCCTCAGGGCTGCGCGCGGTGTCGATCTGGGCAGAAGAGGCCTCAGTTATCCGGCAAAGCTGGTTCTTTCCACTTCGGCATTGCTTACATTCGGCGGTGCGGTGCTGGTCTTTGCATCGGAAATGGGCGGCGGCACGCAGAACGGTTCTGTTTCGCAGACGGTTCTCAGCTCCCTGTTCCAGTCCGTCACCTGCCGTACCGCAGGATTCAACACGCTGGATATAGGCAACATGACCAATGTCTCGCTCATGATCATGATTTTTCTCATGTTCGTGGGCGGTTCGCCCGGTTCCTGCGCCGGTGGTATCAAAACCACCGCCCTGCGCATTCTGTGGTCGTTCATGGGCGCGCAGTTCCGTGGGCGGGCTCAGGTTGTGGTTGCAGGGCGTGCCGTGGGTTCGCAGAACATGAACAAGACTTTTGCCCTGCTCATCACGGCCATTGCCAGCGTGCTGTTTGCCACGCTGCTGCTTTCCGTGACCGAGGGCGGCGATGTGCCTCACCGCATGGTGCGCGGGCAGCTCATGGATTACCTGTTCGAGACTGTTTCCGCGTTCGCGACCGTGGGGCTTTCTACCGGCATTACGCCCACACTTTCCGTAACGGGCAAGTTGTGCCTGACTCTGCTCATGTTTATGGGCCGCATCGGTCCCATATGGCTGCTGACAACTCTGCAGCAGATGCAGTCCGAGACCAGATACCGCTGGCCGGAAAGCGATGTTCCCATAGGATAATGCAGCTGGCGTACGGGGTTGGCCTTTATGGCCTGCCCGGAGTAAGATGGCGACTGCGGCATTGTCTGTACCGGTGTGTCGCAGGACGCGAAGAGATTTCCATTCAGGATGAGGATTATGAAAAAGAAGCTGGAAGTCGGAATTATCGGGCTTGGTAAATTCGGTCTGCCGCTGGCCAAGGCGCTGGTGGAGAAGGGACACTCCGTTGTGGGTGTTGATGCGGGCGAAAGCCGTATCCGTCAGGCGCAGGGTGTTCTCGACCATGTATATATAGCCGATGCCAAGGACAGCACCGTGCTGCACCAGCTGCGGTTTCAGGATCTGGACATGGTGGTGGTCAGTGTGGGCTCCAGCATGGAGGCCTCCATCCTCATCGTGTTCAACCTGCTGGAAATGGGCGTGAAGCGCCTTGCTGTGAAGGCCATTACTCCGGAGCACAAGAAGATTCTTTCCCGCCTCGGGGTGGAGACCATTGTGCAGCCCGAGCAGGATGCGGCGCTTACGCTGGCGCACCGCATATCCAACCCCGGCCTGCTGGATCTGCTGCAGCTTGGCGGCGGCGTGGTGCTGCAGGAGCTTGAGGTGGACAAGTGGGAAGGCAAAACCCTCATGGATCTGCACCTCACCGGCAAGGGCATCATGGTTGTGGCCATGCACAAGCCCGGCGAGAAGGACTATACGTTCGTACCTCCTGCGGACAAGCCCTTGCAGCGCGGCGAAACCCTTGCCGTCATCGGCTACGAAAAGGATGTGCTGGACCTTGAACCCTGATCGGTTCACGCTGTTCCTTGTTCATGAGGCGTTGCGCGCGGGGATATAATTTGCCATTGTTCCTGTCATGATACGGTGAACATCCGCCCGGGGCGCATTGTCCTGCGGCTGTCCGGAAACATCGGTACAGGAAGCCCATGAATACGCTTATCTGCAATCTTACCCGTTTTGGCGATCTGCTGCAGACCCAGCCGGTCATATCCGGTTATGCGCGGGCGGGGCGTCGTGTGGGGCTGGTGTGTCTGGACAATTTTGCCGGAGCCACGGCCCTGCTCAGGGACGTGGACGCGGTGTACCCCCTGTCGGGCGGCGGCCTGCTGGCCGCGCTGGACAGAAACTGGCGCGATGCGCTGGGCAGCCTGTGGCTGTGGGGTGAAGGTCCGGCCCGTTCCTTTGCGCCGGATGTGGTGCTGAACCTGACGGCCACGACCAGCGTTCGACTGCTGGCATCACACCTTGCCTCGCGCAGCAGCGGTCAGGTTCCGTCCGAATGTGCATCCGGTCAGGATGTGTCCGGCGACGCGGCGGCTGCACATGGCGCGGGTCTGCGCGGATTCGGGTTGGATTCCTTCGGCTTCAGCGTGAACAGCGATCCGTGGAGCACCTTTTTGCAGGCATCCACACGCCTGCGAGGCTGCAGCCCCTTTAATCTGGTGGACCTGTATCTCATGGCGGCCGGTCTGGGCGATGGCGAACGCCGGTACGAGCTGCGAGCGCCGGAAGCGGACAGTCTGGCAGAAGCCGATGCCTTGCTGTGCGAAGCGGCTTCCAGCGAGGACGTCAGGGGCTATGTGGCCTTCCAGCTGGGCGCAAGCGAAGATCGCAGGCGCTGGCCGCTGAAGCATTTTGCCGAACTCGGCGACAGGCTGTGGCGCGAAGAAAGGCTTCTGCCCGTGTTGCTCGGTGCAGGGAACGAAGCACATCTTGCCGGACGCTATGCGCAGATGGCATCTGCACCCCATGCAAATTTCATAGGCCGCACCACGCTGCCCGTGCTGGCCGCACTGCTCACCCGCATGCGTCTGCTCATTACCAACGACACAGGCACCATGCACCTTGCCGCCGGTCTTGGCGTGCCTGTTCTGGCGGTATTTCTGGCAACGGCCCAGCCGTGGGACACCGGCCCGTATGCCGAGGGCAGCTGCACGCTGGAGCCGGATATGGACTGCCATCCCTGCCCCTTCGGCAAACCCTGCCCCAACGAGCTTGCCTGCCGCGGGCGTATTACGGCCGAAACTGTGTGTGCGCTTGCCCGCCATTGGCTGCACAGCGGCGCATGGGCTGTTCCTGCGGAACTCGGAACAGGGCAGGGGCAATCCGGCTGCGGGGCGCGCGTGTGGCGATCGTGCAGGGATGACGGGGGCTTCATGGACCTTGTGTCTCTTTCCGGTCACGAGGATACCGACCGCACCCGCTGGGTGCGGCAGCAGCGGTATTTCTATCGTCAATTTCTTGACCGTGAACCGGCGGCACAGCTTGCCGCTGTAGGCATCCGTTCCGTTATCGGGCTGGCGGAAAGTGAATCTCTTTCGCCAGAACTGCGCGCAACGGCTGTTGCCGAACTTGCCGCTTCCGTCCAGCTTCTGCACCTGCTTGCGGAGCAGGGCAGGGTGCTCGCCGTGCGGGCGACGGAAACTACCAAACAGCGTTTTCTGGGTACATGGCAGCGGCTGCAAACCCTGTGGGACAACAGCAGATTGCTGAATGTGCTCGGTTATTTGTGGATGTGCGAATCGCAGGAGGCGGGCAGCGACCTTGCAACCGTGCTGGTGCTGGCGGAGCAGTACAAGGTGCTGGTTGCCACATGGCATGACAGCCTTTTTTCGCAGCAGGATTCAGGGGAACAAGGTTCAGGGGAGCAAGATTTGGGGGCATGATTCCGGAGACTGCCCGGGCATGTCCGTTTCCGGCGTATTGACCAGAATGCACGGCGGTTGCCGTGCTTTTTGCGTTTGTCTGCGCTGGCACAATTTTTGTATTAAGAATGGCGTACCGGAAAATTATGGCCCCAGGGGGGCCCCGTATACAGGAGGGAACAATGATTGTTATCGATGGACAGCACACTGATATTCAGGTCGGCACCTTTGCCAACCTTGAACAGATTCTGGTGAAAGTGATGGAAGAAGGCTCACTGGACAATCGTATCGTCACCGACGTTCTGGTGAACAACGAGCCCTTCTCCGAAATTTATCCGCATCAGGCCGAAGATATTGAAGCCAGCGAAATTACTTCGGTAGAGATCAAGAGCGTACCCGTGGGCGAAATGGCCATGAGCATCACCCGCGAACTCTACAAGGTGGTGCAGATCATGGGCGACGGCGCAAAGCACGTTGCCGAACTGTTCCGTCAGGCAGACGATACCGAAGCACTGGAAATGTACCAGGACCTTCTGCAGGTCGTGCGTGACTTCCTGGGCATGATCGGCGTGCTGCGCAGCGAGTTCACCCTCAAGGACCACCCCGCCTTCAATGACGGTGTGGAAGAAATTTCCGATCTGTTCGGTGAAATGACTGAAGTCATGGAAAACGAAGACTGGATTCTGCTTGCAGATTTGCTGGAATACGAATTCCTTCCCGCCGTTGATCGCTGGAAGAATGTCATCCAGTTGCTGCGCGAAGATATCCGCAAGGTGAACAAGGGGTAAGTTATGGCCGATAGCCTTACATTGCTTGATCAGGCACTGTTTCTCGGGGAACAGGAGCTTCAGGCTCTTGCCGTGGGAGATGTGGACTCCGCCGATGAGAATGCAACTCGCCGGGGTAACCTTATCACCATGGCGTGGGACAAGCGTGAAGGCGTGGCGCTCGATGCCCTGCAGTGCAAGCTGCTCAAGCTGCAGACTCTGCAGGGGCTGCTCACGGAAGAAGCACGAAAGCTCCATGCCTCCCTCAAGAGCGAGCTTCAGAAAACGAAAAAACACTCCGCCCGGCTTCAGGGCTACAGGCAGGGGGCGCGCATAATGCCTTCCCACAGCCAGTTCGTGAGCAAGCAGGGTTAGTTTTTCCTCCTGATACGACAGGCCGGAAATGCGATATCGCGTTTCCGGCCTTTGTTTTTGCCTGAAGCACCTGTTTTGTACCGGCACCTGCCGCAACTGGCGTGGTGCCTCATTATTTTGCGGTTTACTCCCTTCCCACATTTCCGATTCCGTATATAATGATAGCGGCAGGCTTGACTTTCCGCTATGTCATGTGAAACATGCCTGTTCCGAAATCGACCCCGTGCAGCCAGACGCCATTGTTCCTCACGCGATCATTCCGGCGGCATCCGGGCAACCTTGTACATGATCCTGCCTGCAGATACCGGCGGGCGCATGCAGCAGGGGCCGATAAAACATACATACCGATGCGTATACCTGATCAGGAGACCATATACGATGAATGAAACAGAACACCGTTGCGGGTGGGTGGCCATGATGGGACCGCCGAACGCCGGCAAGTCCACTATGCTGAACGCCTTTCTGGGGCAGAAGGTGGCCATTGTCACCCCCAAGCCGCAGACGACCCGCCACCAGATCAGCGGCATTCTTTCCCGCCCTGATGCGCAGATTATCTTCATGGATACCCCCGGCATCCACCAGTTGCGCGGCAAAATGAACAAGATTCTGCTGCAGACCGCATGGCAGGCCATGAGCGGTGCAGACGTGATCATGGTGGTGCTTGACTCCGACCTGTACATCCGCAAGCCGGAATTTTTTGAAAATGACATCGAGCCGTTGAGCGAGGCGATTCTGAACGAGACCCGCCCCGTTGTCGTGGCTGTTAACAAGGTGGACCTCTTCCGCGACAAGTCGAAGATGCTGCCTTTTCTTGAGCGCCTCAGCAAGCTGTGGCCCAATGCCGAAGTTTTCCCCGTTTCCGCAAAGAATGCGGACGGCCTGACCAAGATTCTGGATCACATCAAAGCCAGACTGCCTGTCAGCCCCGCTCTCTATCCCGCCGACCAGCTCTCTACCATGCCCATGCGTTTCATGGCCGCAGAAGTGGTACGCGAAAAGCTCTTCCTCGACCTGCGTCAGGAATTGCCGTATTATACCGCTGTGGAGATTGAGAAATGGGAAGACACCGGCGACCGGATCATCGTGAACGCCATCATTTATGTCGCCCGCAAGACCCACAAGGCCATGGTCATCGGCAAGGGTGGCCTTACCCTGAAAAGCGTGGGCACCGCCGCCCGCAAGGAACTTCAGGAGATGACAGGCAAAAAGGTGCATCTCGAGCTGTGGGTGAAAATCCGCGAAGGCTGGACCGAGGATATCGGCTTCCTGCGTATGCTGGGGATGTCTTCGTAGCACAGGCACAGATGGCGGCTCCGGCCGCCATTTTTGTTATGCCGTCAATGCATCCGGACGTGTTCCGGTATTGCGGCACGGTTGAACGGATGAAACTGTGCGGCGCCGCGAATATGCGATGCCGCAATGGTCGGGTTTGATATGATGTCTGAACAGGAATCCGGCGCGCTCGCGGCGCGCTATCATGAGGTGCGGGAACGTATAGAGCTGGCAGCGCGAAAGGCGGGCAGGCAGCCCGGTTCCGTTTCGCTGGTGGCTGTTTCCAAGACGCATCCTGCCGAATCTGTTGAGGTTGTTGCCGGAGAAGGGCAGGTTGTCTTTGGCGAAAGTTATGTGCAGGAAGCACTCTCCAAGCAGGAATGCCTGTCGCATCTGGGCCTTGAGTGGCATTTCATTGGCCACCTGCAGAGCAAGAAGGCCAGGGATGTGGTGGGGCGTTTTGCCCTCATTCACGGCGTAGATAATATTAAGTTGGCACAGAATCTGCAAAATCGTATGGCAATGCTGCCGGTTACAAGCACCGGTGGCGACCTAAGTGTGCAAGACATCCTCATTCAGGTGAACATTGGCAGAGAGCCGCAGAAATCCGGCGTTGCCATTGAAGACCTTTTTTCCTTTGCCGAGGATGTTATCAAGTTGCCGCAACTGCGGCTGCGAGGGCTTATGTGCATGCCGCCCTTTCATTGCATAGGCGAGCTGGCATCCCCGTATTTCGCGCACTTGCGGGAGCTTAAGGAACAGGTCGAGCGGCACCTCGGCATGGCTTTGCCCCACCTTTCCATGGGTATGTCCCAGGATTTTGAGCAAGCCATTGCGGAAGGAGCAACACTGGTTCGCGTGGGTACCGATATTTTCGGAGAACGTCCTGCCTGATCCGCATGAGCGGGGAGAAGAGAGACTGTCATGGATTTGGCAACCATACTGGGCATAGTCATATCTTTCGGGCTTGTGGTGTCCGCCATCATGGCGGGCAGCAGCCTGCTGATCTTCATCGACATTCCGTCATTCCTCATCGTGTTCGGTGGTACCATCGGCGCGCTTCTGGTGAACTATCCGCTCGGCAAGGTGATTGCCGTGTTCGGCGTCATTAAAAAGACCCTGTTCGCCAAGGCTCAAAGTCCCACCACCATCATCGAACAGTTCATGGACTACGCCAACCGCGCCCGCCGCGAAGGCATTCTCTCTCTTGAACCCATCATCAAGGAAATTGACGACGCCTATCTGCGCAAGGGGTTGCAGCTTACGGTTGACGGCCTTGAGCCGCAGGCCATTCAGGAAATCATGGAAACAGAAATTTCCAATATCGAAGGCCGCCATGAGAGCGGGCAGGATATCGTGAAGGCCCTTGGTGAATACGCCCCCTCGCTCGGTATGATCGGTACGGTTATCGGTCTTGTGCAGATGCTGCAGACCATGAGTGACCCCAGTTCCATCGGTCCTGCCATGGCGGTTGCGCTCATAACCACATTTTATGGCGCTGTTCTTGCCAACCTTGTGTTCAACCCCATGGCGGGAAAGCTCAAGACGCGCAGCAAGGAAGAGATCCTGATCAAGGAAATGCAGATGGAGGGTATTCTCGCCATCTCCAAAGGGGAAAACCCGCGTATTATTCAGGAAAAGCTTTCGAGCTTCCAGCCCCCCAAGGAACGCAAGAGCGGTGATTAGCCTGCCCGCAGCCGGGCATGGCCCGCCCGAGGGGCGGTAAAAGGCGGAAACGGACATGGCCAGACGGAAGAAAAAGAAGGCCGGAGAAAGCGGGCCTGCATGGCTCGTCACCTTTTCGGACATGATGACACTCATGCTGACGTTCTTCGTGCTGCTGGTGAGTATGGCCGTTATTGATGAACGCCGTAAACTCACCGTGCTTCAGTCCATTTCCGGCCAGTTTGGTGAAGGGCTGGGCAGTTTCAATCCGGCTACCGTGAACAATCAGGCCCGGATTGTCGAACCCGGGGTAATGGATTTTGATACGGATTCGCTTGAGCCGCTCAAGGACATGCTCTGGGACGATCAGCGCGGCGATTTGAATTTTCAGGAAAACCAGTTCGTCCAGATACTGTCCATCAGCGACGAGGTGCTGTTTCGCCCCGGCTCCGTCGAGCTGAGTTCCGGGGGAATGCGGCTGGTTGACCGCATGCTTCCGTGGTTTTTGCGCATGCCGCATCCGCTTCTGCTCGCCGGTCACACAGCCGGCCTGCGGGAGGAAATGGGCGAAAACTACAAGGCGCTTCCGGCCGGAACCGAACGCCAGCTTTCTCCCTCGTGGGAAATGTCGTTTTTGCGGGTGATGAATCTGTACAGGTATCTGACATCGCGGGGCATGCCGCCTGAGCGGCTTTCCGTAGAGGGATTTGGCAGCTACCGGCCAAGGTGGACAGAAAAGACACCGGAAGGCCGCAAGCGAAACAGACGTGTGGATATCGTGCTGGACAAGCGCAACAAGGAATGGATCGACAAGATCGACATGCTGCGGGAAAAGGCGCGTGAGCGTCAGGGTGAATTCAATTACAAGGACTTCCGCTTCCGGTTAGGATTGCCGGGCGAAGGGCAGTCCGGAGCGGGAGAGTAGCATGGCCCGCAAGAAGGACAAAGGCGGCGGAGGAAGCGGAACTCCTGCGTGGCTTGTTACATTTTCCGACCTTGTGACGTTGCTGCTGACTTTTTTCGTGCTGCTTTTGAGCATGGCTTCCATGGACAGAGTCATGCTGGCACGCATGAGCCCGTTTCAGAGCCGTACGGACTACATAAGCCATCAGGGTGCGGGCAAAGTTCCCACCCGTGTGCAGGTGCTGCTGAAACTGCTTGAAGATCCTGCCTCTGCGCTGGACAAGCCGGAGCGAATAAAAGACCTGCTTTTTCCCGATGAGGTGCTGCCCCCTGACATTGATGTCAGCACGCTGGACAGAAACCTGAGAATATTGGAAAAACCCGAAGGGTTGGCTATAGTGCTGACCAATGACCTGCTCTTTGCACCCGGAAGCTATGCACTGAGCGACGGCGCCCGAACGTTGCTGGAACAGGTCGGGCTGATGCTGCAGTACTCAACTGCAGACTGCAATATCGCCGGTTTCTCTGACACGTCGCCCTCTTCAGGGATGGACAATTATGTCCTGTCAGGCAAGCGGGCTCTGGTGGTACTGGACTATTTTATTGCCATGGGATTTGATCCGACTCGTTTTTCCATAAGCGGGTACGGGCCTGACAAACCCGTGGCGGATAATGATACTGAAGGTGGGCGCGCCCAGAACAGGCGCGTGGAAATATTGCTCAAGACCACCCAGTGGATGGGCCGCTACATGTAGCGCACCTGGAAACGACATGACGGATGGCAAAACGAAAGGAGAGGCCTGTGGCTGAAGAGGAAAAGGAAAAGAAGAAAGGCGGAAAGCTCAAGTGGATCATTCTGATAGTTCTGCTGCTCGTCCTGCTTGGCGGCGGCGGGTTCGTCGCCTGGAAGTTCTTCTTCAGCAAGCCGACCGGGGAGACTGACCAGCCCCAGCAGGTGCAGCTGGACGCGAATGCGCAGGGTGAATCAAGCCCCAAGGATGCGCAGGTGGTCACTCTGCCCACGTTTCTCGTGAACCTTGCGGACCCGCTGGGCCGCAGGTACATTAAGCTGACTCTGGACGTAGAAGTGGTCAATCCCGAGATCGCCAAGGAACTGGAAGCTGCGCAGGCCAAGGTGCGTGATGCTGTTATCCTGCTGCTTTCCAGCAAGTCCTATGCGGATCTTGCCCCCCTTGAGAACAAGATTCTTCTCAAGAATGAGCTGGTGACGCGCCTGAACCAGATTCTGGGCGGCTCCAAAGTGGTGCGGGTGTATTTTACCGAGTTGGTGATTCAGTAACGGCATGCAACCTGAACCTTTCCACAAGGAAGGTGAGATATGGCAGACGAAATAGATCAGGATCAATTGGCAGCACAGTGGGCGGCAGCGCTTGAATCGCAGGAAGAGGGCGATCCCGATCCCTTCGAAGCTGCAGCAGCTGCAGCGGCGGCAGGCGGCGGAGCCAAGACCGGCGGTACACCCGACGACGAAAAACTGGCCGCGGAGTGGGCAGCAGCCCTTGCTTCCGACGAGCAGGATCAAGTGAAAAAGGAAAAGCAACAGGCATTTTTTGCTTCGGCAGCACGCGAAGCCACGTTCAAGGACCTGACGGAAGAGGCCAAAAGCCCGCGTCCGGACAGCGGCAAGCGCGAACTGGACTTTATCCTTGATATTCCGCTGGATGTTTCTGCGGAACTGGGACGCACGCGCCTGCTTATAAACGAACTTCTTCAGCTGGGGCAGGGTTCCGTTGTAGAGCTGAACAAGCTGGCAGGTGAACCTCTTGAAATATTCGTGAACGGCAAGCTGGTGGCACGCGGCGAGGCCGTGGTCATCAACGAAAAGTTCGGGGTTCGCCTCACGGACATCATCAGCCCCATAGAACGGGTGAAGCAACTTGCCTAACGTATTATGCCCGAAGAGCGCGGCAGCTGCGGCCTGCCGCGCACTGGTGTGTGCCGTGCTGTTTATCGCGCTTGCGGGGAGCTTGCATGTTGCGCAGGCAACGCAGCCGGCGCAGCCCGCCGCCTCCTCAGGCCAGCCAGCTTCGCCAGTTGCGGCGGCTGCCGAAGGCACCTTCCGTGCGGCCGTTAATGGTTCCGCCGAGGTGCCTGCCCAGCAGGATGCGCAGCAGAAGGCGGAACAGGGTGCGCCTGCTCCTGAACCGGCCACGGGGTCAGCGGGATCCGTCGCTAGCGATATGACCGTCAATACCACGACACCTGGTGATACGCAGACCGCACCCCTGCCGTCCTCCGGGTGGGGCAATTACTTTCAGGCCATCGGTATTTTACTGCTTATTCTGGGTGGTCTGTACATGGGCATATGGGCGCTTAAGCGTTTCGGCAAGCTGACTGCGCTGGGTGGCAGGCTTGCCCGCAGCGGGGTTGCCGTGGAGGGGCAGTTTCATCTCGGGCCCAAGAAGTCTCTGGTGGTGGTACGCTTCTTGAATAAAAGGTTGTTACTGGGGGTCACCGATCACCAGATCAACCTTTTAACAGAGATGGAAGCGGAGCATGACCCCACGAACGAATCCAGCGCATCAGACTTCAAGGCCATTCTGGAAGACGCTGACAAGCAGAACTCTTCCTCTTAGCCTTCTCCTTGTGTGCGCTCTGCCGGTGCTGGCGCAGGCGGCACAGGACATTACGCTTCCCACTCTGTCGCTGCAACTGGCAGCCGGTCAGACCGAGCCTGAAAAAGTCTCAGTTCTTTTCGAGATTCTTTTCATGTTCACCATTCTGTCGCTGGCCCCTGCCATTATGCTGACAGTAACCTCGTTCACGCGCATCATCATTGTTTTTCACTTTGTGCGTCAGGCACTTGGCGTGCAGCAGCTGCCACCCAACCAGGTTCTGGCAAGCCTTGCCATTTTCATGACCGTTGCCATCATGATGCCTGTGGCCACAGAGATAAACCAGAAGGCCGTGCAGCCCTATCTCAATGAAGAAATCGACTTCAACAAGATGATCGATACGGCGCAGGCTCCTCTGCGTTCCTTCATGTTCAAGCATACCCGCGAAAAAGATCTTTCGATCTTCTATACAATCACCAAGATGGAACGCCCCCGCAGCAAGGAAGAAGTACCTACCTTCATGCTGGCGGCCGGATACATCATCAGCGAACTCAAGACGGCTTTCACCATCGGTTTTCTCATCTACATTCCCTTCCTTGTGCTCGATATGGTCATATCCAGTATTCTGCTCGCCATGGGTATGATGATGCTGCCGCCAATGATGGTTTCAGCGCCGTTCAAGCTGCTTCTCTTTGTCATGGTCGATGGCTGGAGCCTGCTGACCGGTTCGCTTGTTAACAGTTTTCTCCTGTAGGACAGGGAGGTAGTCATGACTCCGGAATTCGTCATCGGTTTTGCCAGACAATCCATTGAACTTTCCCTCATGCTTGCCCTGCCCATGCTCGGCGTGGGGCTGGCTGTAGGTGTGTTCGTTTCCGTTATTCAGGCTGCCACGCAGATTCAGGAAATGACCCTGTCATTCATTCCCAAGATTGTTTCGATCTTTCTGGCGTTGCTGATATCCTTTCCGTGGCTCATGGACCAGATGGTCTCTTTCACACGGGATGTGTTCATCAACATTCCCAATTACGTCAGATGACGAGAGCCATCAGCGCTACGTACGGGCCGCTTCTGCAGAGAGGCGGCCTTTTTCGTGCATGTTGCAGTGACATATGTTCAGTCCGTGCTGCGCGTAAGGGGACATGATGTGCGGCAAGGTCCGGCGTACTACGACTGCGATTGACATAAGGCAGGCGCTGCGCTGTGGAGTATGAAGTGGCAGAATCCGGTGGATGACGTTCTTCTGCATGGCTTCTTTTCGATACGCTCATTCGTGCCGGTAAGGGAGACTGTAAAGAACGCTGCGCGGAGCATAATGAAAAAGGCCGCTCCCGGAGAGGGAACGGCCTTTGGCAGTTCTGTGTGCAAAAAACCTATTCTTCGCTGATAAGGCTGGCGAGCTCTTCGCGGATAATGTCGGCAGCAGCCTTGGCGGCGGCACGCTCAATATTGTCCTTCAGGTCATCCCTGAGTTCGCGGCTGTGGGTCGTCCAATCCTTGTGGGTGAAGACGGTGCGCTCTATTTCGCCAATACGTTCATCAATTTTTTCGTCTATCATTGTGACGATGCGCGTCATTATGGGGCCGTCTTCGGCAAGGGCTTCCTCTACGGCAGCCATGATGGCAGAAGGCGAATCCTGCTGTATGCGTGCTTCATCCTCGGCTGCGGCCTCGGCTATCTTGCGTGCCACGATGTCTTCTACATGCTCTTCAGAGGGAGAGAGCATACGCTCGATGGCGGCAATGCGCATGGCAAGGGCGGCAAGATCGGGAGCTTCCTGCACCACGCATTCGCTTGCCTCGGCAAGTGCATCGTCAAGGGAGGTCATGTCCAGCTCGGTTTCCTCGGCTGTGTCGCCGATATCTCCCATGAGGTCCTCGGCAATGTCCTTAGCTGCTGCGCCAAGGGCGGCTTCATCTGCGGGTAGCTCTTCCACGTCCTGCAGCAGGGCGTCGATGTCGGCTTCCTGCGGCAGGTCGTCGCCGAGCAGGGCGTCAATATCGCCTTCGTCCGTACTTGCAGCGTCAGTCTGGGCTGGCTCTTCGGGTATGTCGGATATATCAGCGATCGCAGACAGGTCGGGCTGGCCGGACATGTCCTGAACCGTGTCCTGAACCGCGTCTGGAATCGTATCCTGAATAGTGTCCTGAATTGTATCGGAGCCAAGTGCATCTTGCAGAAGGTCGTCCGCTCCCGTCTCCGCATCGGCAGCTGGCTCATCTGCATCCAGCAGATCATCCAGTTCCGAGGTGCGCGCAGGGCCGGGCTCGGTTCCGGCAAGCAGGGCGTCCAGATCGTCTATGTCTGCCTCTTCAAATACAGGAGCCGCATCACTGCGTTCCGGCTGCGTGCTTTCGCCGAGAATGTCATCCAGTTCAGGAATGTCCTCGATTTCTGCGGTAGCGGGCAGGGCGTTCTCTTCTGTGGCGCCGCCAAGGGAGTCCAGAAGGGCATCAAGTTCACCCATGTCGGGAGAGTCCAGAGTCTCGTTGGGGTCAAACGCGAGGGGAGCGGCAGGGGCTGCCGGGGGTGGCGGAGCGGGAACAGCGTCAAGATCCGCCAGCAGAGAGTCTATGTCGTCCGTGTCGCCGGCAGGATGTAGTTCCTGTGCCTGCGGAGCATTGGCTGTTTCGGCTTCGGCCAGCAGCTTGTCCAGATCAAGATCGTCATCACCATTCCCGGCGGCAGATTCCGGTTCCATCTCAGCCCCGTCAAGGGAGTCGAGCAGGGCATCCAGATCGTCTGCCGGTGCGTTGTGATTTGAAGGGGTGAGCACGGCTTCTCCGGCCGCTGCTTCATCGAGCAGGGCGTCAAGGTCGGAAAGGTCCGGCAGGCCGTCGTCTTCCTGCGGCGCGGCAGGCTTGCCGCTCTTGGGCACTTCCATGTCCTCTATGAGGGCATCAAGCTCTGAAAAATCTATGTCGCCCGTGGTTCCGGTGCTCTCGGCGGCACTCGGAGGGGCTTTGGGGGCAGGCTTGGAAAGGGTTTCCGGTGCAAGTCCCAGCTCGCTGAGGAGATCGTCCTCTGCCGAGGTTCGGGCAGATGTTGCGGCGGGGGTGTCCGGCGTATCCAGATCTCCCAGAAGGGCATCAAGGTCTGCGTCGAAATCGTCGTCGTCGTTGATGCCGGATGCCGGAGCAGACGAACCCTGCGAGTTCAGCAGGTCATCAAGTTCAGCGGAAAAATCATCGTCGGTGGATGCTGAAGAGGATGCCGAGGCGGAGCCAGCAGGCTTGTCCTCACCGTCCAGACCGCCGAGAAGGTCATCAAGGTCGGATTCGAAATCCAGGCCTCCGCCAGTTCCCTTGCCGGACTCTTTCTGACTGGCGGAGCTATCGTCAGAGAAGAGGTCTTCCAGTTCCTTTTCGAAATCGATGTCACCGTCTGCGGCACCGAAAAGATCATCTGCCGCTTCATCAGCCGCAGGAGGTGTACCTTCCTCAACGATGTCGGTGAGTTCAATGATATCGTCTTCAGTATCGAAATCGAGGGTATCTTTGGGTGACATGGCGTACCTTGGGCTTGCGGTTACGAGCCGCGCATCTTGGGGAACAATGCATTACCGGCTCTGGCACTGCACAACTACGGGGGCGCACAGGCCAAGCAATGGAGCTATCACTCTATCACATTTAGAATAACCATACATCGTCTGATAAAGCAAGAGGCCGCCCTTACGGGCGGCCTCATTCAACTCAATTATCCTTACCTGTTAAGGATGGCAGCTGGACTTCTTACAGCCAGTCAGTGCCTTCTTCTTTTCCTTGTCTGCGCCTGCGGCGTCAGCGTGGCAGGAAATACAGGTGGGCATCTTAGCCTTTTTGTCGTGGACGATCTTGTAGTAGGAACCAGCATTCTTCTTGTCAGCGGCTGCTGCAGAGTGGCAACCGGCATCGGAACACTTCTTGTAGTTTTCCTTGCCATCTACGAGATGGTGACAGTCCACACACTTTGCGGACTTGTGGGTGGAGTGGTTGAAGATGACAGGGTTCTTGGTGGCTTCCATCTTCAGACCATCAGCAGGGGCGTCGGCAGCGATCAGGGGCAGCGCGAAGGCCAGCGCCAGAACAGCAACCAGTGCAATGAACAACGGCTTCCTCATGAGTAAACCTCCTTCACAAGGCATGTTAAGAATTTCACACTTGGATATAGTAGTGATCAAGTCATGTCAAGGCTGCGGCAAAAATGAAGCAGTCTCTACACCTGATTTTATTGCAATTATCCGGCCAATCCTGAGTTTTTTGCTTCCCCCGGAATGACTGTTTCGTGCTACTTGTGACACCCCTTGCAATCGGTGGGACCGGCGGGTTTTCCTTCCGCCTTGCGGGCCTTGTGGCAGCCGTTGCAGCTTGCGGTAACATTCGCATGATATGCGTTTCTGAAATATGTCATGGAGAGCTTTTCTTCCTTGGTCACGGGGTTGCCCATATCGTGACAGCCCTTGGTGGAGCAAGGTTGAGCCTTGGGATTCTTGTCCATGGTGTGGTGGCAGGTGGCACATGCTTCAGCCGCATGCTTGGCATGCGGGAAGGAGACGAGGCTCTTCTTCAGTTTGGTTCCTTCGGGAACCTTAATGATAACCGGATCGGCAGGAGCCTTTTCGGTAGTGACTGCAAAGGCCGCCGTAGTCAGAAGCATGATGATAACCGATGCAATGGCCAGAATACTGCGCATGCGCACCTCCCTTCCGATTTCTCGGGCTCACGTTGGATTATTGACGGTATTTGTCCATGTATCCCCTGGGGGTGACCATACGCCCGCCGATCATTCGAGTCGAGCCGTTGCCGATGATAATGATGGAGAGCATATCCACCACTGCGGGGTCAAAATCCGAGAGTGTGGTGGTGATAACGGCCTGCTCCGCGCGGTTTGCCTGCCGCACTATGCCCACGGGCGTGGTCTTGTCCCTGTGTGCCGCGATGATCTCCAGCGCGCGGGGAAGCTGCCAGTCGCGTTTCTTTGATTTGGGGTTGTAGAGCACGATGACGAAGTCACCCTCTGCCGCACAGGCAAGGCGCTTTTCGATAACTTCCCACGGGGTGAGCAGGTCGGAAAGGCTCACGCTGGCAAAATCGTGCATGAGCGGAGCACCCAGCAGGGCGGCAGCGGCAGACAGGGCGGGAATGCCCGCGATGATCTGCACATCAAGACCGGCAGCAGCCTCGCCCCTTTCTTCCACCAGTTCAAAGACAAGGCCCGCCATGGCGTATATGCCGGGGTCGCCCGAGCAGACAATGACCGTGTTGCGGCCTTCGAGCGCGCAATCGAGGGCACCGCTGCAGCGGGCCATTTCGCCCATCATGCCGGTGGAGATGATCTCTTTGCCGGTCTTCAGTTCCTCGGGAACAAGCGCCACATATAACGTGTAGCCGACAATCACGTCCGCCTGCCGCAGGGCTTCACAGGCCTGCGGTGTGAGCAGGGCGGCATCGCCGGGACCGAGCCCGACAACCTTCAACGTACCGGTCATGCAATCTCCATGGCGACAGCCAGCGTGGTGCCGCTGTCCTTGAGTTTTTCCTGAATGAGAATTCCGGCCCCGCGCCCGGTGGCGGCGGAGACTATGGCGGCCGCCTCGGCAACGCTGCGCGTGCCCACGGCCTTCTCGGGAGCTTCGGAAGGGTTGGGCACTTTCACGCCCTTGAGCGTGTCTGCCGGGAAAAATTGTATGGGGGCGCAGAGCCTGCGGGCAGCTTCGAGCAGTCCTGCCTCATCGGCCTTGGCGTCCACGCTGGCAATGCCTGCAACGCTTTCCAGCGCAATCATGCGCGTGGCCAGT
The DNA here is from genome assembly GCF_013340285.1 of Desulfovibrio subterraneus. Taxonomy (NCBI): domain Bacteria; kingdom Pseudomonadati; phylum Thermodesulfobacteriota; class Desulfovibrionia; order Desulfovibrionales; family Desulfovibrionaceae; genus Desulfovibrio; species Desulfovibrio subterraneus. Next base: position 33,866 of record NZ_BLVO01000012.1, read on the forward strand.
TCCCTGCGGACAAAGGACTCGATGGCGTCTGCGGAGCGGCCTTTGCGGCAGCCGATGCCCAGATGCAGCACTTTGGGGTGCAGCACCAGTGTCTGTTCGCCCAGCGCCATGCACATGGGGTCGCGCCATGTGACGAGCACGGCGGCTCCGCCGCAGGCGGCTTCATCCATGGTTTCCGTGAAATTGAAAAGGTGCGTATGCGGGCCGGTCTGCAATCCGAGGCGGTTGTCAGGATCAAAGACGGTGACCGTCTGGCCTGCAAGCAGGGCGCCGTTCACATGCTTCACCGCGCCGATGTTGTGCATGGCGCAACCGGCTTCCATGGCTGCCACGTCCAGCGAGGGGAGCGATTCCGTATCCGTGGCCGTGGTAATGACGGCCGTGCCGCCTGTGATGCGGGCGACATCTTGCGCAAGCGCATTGGCGCCGCCCAGATGACCGGACACAAGACTGATGGCGAACTGCCCCTGCTGGTCGAGCACGACGATGGCGGGGTCGGTGCTCTTGTGCTGCAGATGGGATGCAATGCAGCGCACAACAATGCCCGCGGCAGCCACGAAAATGTGGCGTGTAAAGCGTGCATAGCTCTCGCCCACGCATTCGCGCAGGGTGCCGAAACCGTGTTCTCCCTCTTTAGCCATGCGTGCGGGAACGCAAACCAGTCCGCCATATTCGGCAGCAAGCCTGCGGGCCAGTTCCGCTCCCTTGGGAGTGAGTGCATAGACGGCGGTGGTTGTCAGCATCATGATTGGGAGTGCCTTGTGGTGGGTGCGCATCCGGATGTGGCGGGATTCTCCCCAGCCTGCAAATGAATATGCCGGAAGCTGAAATATGTTTCTGCGGACGCCGTTTCCGTCTTAACGGTCGCGTGCAGTTATTGGCAAGCAGAACGGGTGGAGGCATGGCCTCCACCCGTATTCCGATCGTTCTGGGTTGGTGCTTCGCGTAATCGCGCAAAGACCTTTCCGTTGCTAGAACTGCACCTTGCGGGCTGCTTCCAGCGCTTTTTCAAAGTCTTCGTCAGTGTGCGCAAACGATACCATGGCCGCCTCATAGCTGAGGGAGGCAAGGTAGATGCCCTGTGCGCGCATCTGCTTGTAGAAGGTGGTGTACAGCTTGGGTGCGGCGGTCTTGGCGGTGGCAAAATCCGTCACGGGCGTATCGGTAAAGAATACGGTGAACATGGATGCCAGCGTGTTCATGGTGACCGGCACACCCTTTTCCTTGAGCACGTTAAGCAGTTCGTGTGCGAACTTGCTGGTGCGCTGTTCCAGTGCGGCGTAATCGGCCTGCTTCAGCAGCTTGAGGGTGGCAATGCCGGTGGCCATGGCCACGGGGTTGCCGGAAAGCGTGCCGGCCTGGAAGATGTTTCCGCAGGGGGCGATGTGCTGCATGATTTCTTTCTTGCCGCCGTATGCGCCCACGGGGAAACCGCCGCCGATGATCTTGCCGAGGGTGGTAAGGTCGGGAGTGATGTCGAAGCGTGCCTGCGCACCGCCGTAGGAGAGGCGGAAGCCGGTGATGACTTCGTCAAAGATGAGCAGTGCGCCGTATTCGTCGCACAGGGCGCGCAGCCCTTCGAGAAAGCCTTCCGCAGGGGGCACGAGGCCCATGTTGCCTGCGGTGGGTTCCACGATGATGGCGGCAATATCTTCGGGGTGCAGCTTGAAGAGTTCCTTCACGCGCTCAAGGTTGTTGTAGGGCGCGAGCAGGGTGTCCTTCACGGTGTCGGCGGGAACGCCGGGGGTGCCGGGAATGCACAGGTCGGCATAGCCGGAACCGGCAGCGGCGAGGAAGGCATCTGCATGTCCGTGGTAGCAGCCTTCAAATTTGATGACCTTGTCGCGCTTGGTGTAGCCGCGGGCAAGGCGCAGGGCGGTCATGGTGGCTTCGGTGCCGGAGTTGACCATGCGCACCATTTCCACACTGGGAACGGCCTCTATGACCATTTCGGCCAGCTCAAGCTCTGCGGGGCAGGGCGCGCCGTAGCTTGCACCTGCGGCACAGGCCTTTTGTGCGGCTTCGGTTACTGCGGGGTGCGCGTGACCGAGCAGCATGGGGCCCCACGACTGCACGAAATCGATATAGACATCGCCTTCCACACTTTCAAGCTTCGAGCCGAAGGCGCGAGCAATGAACAGCGGTTCGCTTTCCACGCTCAGACAGGCGCGGATGGGGCTGTTCACACCGCCGGGAATCACTTCCTTGGCGCGGGCATACAGCTTGCTGGAATCTGCCATGATGATGTTTCCTTTTCTATACCGGCGGTCAGGCCGGATTTGCGCCGGATGAAGACCGTCCGGCGCGGAATGTTAGAAATAGGTCATGGAAATTTTCTTCAGTTCCTTCAGGGAGCTGAGCACGGCAAAGACCTCCAGCTCGGTTTCCTGACGCAACTGTTCGATAACTTCGCGGTATTCGTTCTCGTGCCGCCCGTGGATCATGGTGTAGAGCGTATAGGGCCACTCGGGGTGTGAGCTCGGGCGGTAGTATACGTGGGAGATGAGCGGATGCTTAGCGGCCTGTTCGCCCGCAGCGTCTACGCGGTCTTCATCGATGATCCATGACACCATGGCGTTGTGGCTGTAGCCCGCCTTCTGGTGTTTCAGGCTCACGCCGAAGCGGCGGATGGTGCCTTCGTCCTTCATCTGGTTGATGAGATTGAGCACGGTCGCTTCGTCGGTGCCCACTTCCTTAGCGATATCCGCGTAGGGGGTGAGGCTGTCAGGCAGGTCGGCCTGCACGATGTGCAGGATTTTCTTTTCGATATCCGTGAACGTGGTTTTGACCATTGCGTGTCCTCTGCGCGTTTTACGGAACGCTTGGTTTGATTCGCAGGTGGTGCATTGCGGACAGGCTTCTGCCGCGCATCTTTCAATGGGTGGTGATACCTGTTCATGGCGATGGATGCAACCGCCTGAGCCTGCAATTGGCTGTGCAGATCCATGGTTTGTCAGACGCGGTCCCCCGTCGGCACTGGCAGGGCGGACAACGCGGTCTGCCGGCGGCAAAATATTGGTCATGCCAGAATGCATTGCAGGCAGTATGGGGGAAATACGGGCGCATGGTTGCAAGGCTCGGCATGACGGGGTATCCCGCTTGTGCGACAGGTTCGTACCGGAAGAAGGTTCTGCCCTCTCATCCGGTTCACATCAGACAGGAAAGGATATTTCATGAAGATAGCCGTTGTCGGCGGTGGCAGCTGGGGCACGGCCCTTGCCCAGATGCTCGCCGGAAAAGGATACGATATTTCTCTGCTGGTGCGTCAGCAGCACGTGGCAGACGCCATTACCTCCACCCGCATGAACTCCGCCTATCTGCCCGGTGTGCGCCTGCATGCCAACATTCGGCCCACCACGGACCGTGCGGGAGCGCTTGGCGATGCATCCTGCTTTCTGTTTTCCGTGCCCTGTCAGTTTTTCCGCGCCACTTTGCGTGAACTGAAGCCCCTGCTGCCGCAGGGGGCTGTTATCGTCTGTTCCAACAAGGGCATCGAGATGGATTCCGGCAAGACCGTTTCCGACATGGTGCACGAGGAACTTGGCGACATTGCACCGCGCTTTGCCATGCTTTCCGGCCCTTCTTTTGCTGCGGATGTGGTGCGCGGCATGCCCACGGCCATTGTCATGGGCTGTGAAGATCCGGAACTGGGGCGTGAGCTGCGCGAGATTTTTTCCACGCCGAGCTTCCGCGCCTATTCCTGCACGGATGTGCGGGGAGTGGAACTGGGCGGCGCGTTCAAGAACGTCATCGCCATTGCGGCGGGCATGTCGGACGGCATGGGATTCGGCGATAATGCACGGGCTGCGCTCATCACGCGCGGGCTGGCGGAAATGTCGCGCCTCGGCGAGGCCATGGGCGCACGGGCTGCAACCTTTATGGGCCTTTCCGGCATGGGCGACCTTGTGCTCACCTGCACGGGCGACCTTTCCCGTAACCGGCGGGTCGGTTTGCGGCTCGGGCAGGGGGTGCCGCTTACGCAGATTCTGGATGAAATGCATCAGGTGGCGGAAGGTGTGAAGACCACGCAGGCCGTACACGCACTGGGGCAGCGCCTTGGTGTGGAGCTGCCCATCACCAACGCCATGCACGCCGTGATGTACGACGGCAAGGACCCGCAGTCTGCGTGGCAGGAGCTGATGACCCGCGACCTGAAGGAAGAATAGCCGCGAACAGGCCTTTGCCAGACGTCAAAACGCCCGCGCATCTGCATGATGCGCGGGCGTTTTGACTATTTGAGCACTGCCTTGATCTTCACGTCGGGGTGCTGGTCCACAAGAGAGGAGTGGACCGAACGGGCCTGACGGATGTTAGGGTAGCTGCCCACCCGTACTGTCCAGAACGAGTGCCCGTTGCGCTGGACGGGGGTGGGATTGCTGGAGTCGAAGCCCTGCTGCACCAACTTGTTGGCGAGCGTCTTGGCTTCGTTGGGGCAGGAAAATGCCCCGATCTGCACATGAAACGTTCCTGCGATATTGATCATGTCGCGTTGTCACCGGACATGACCTGCAAGACATGGTATCGTCATGACTCCTACCGCGTTCGGAGCATGGCGGCACGGCTTGCCGGCACTGTCGGTGCTGAAGCGGCAGAAAGGCGCGGTGTTCAGACTCCGGCTTTTCTGTCGGTTGTACATTGGGCGTATCCGGTTGCGCCTGTGCGCAACGGCTCCGCCAGCCAGTTGGTTTGCGGGTCCGTGGGGACCGGACGGTTACGTGCGGTGCGAACCGTCGTGGCCGTGCTCCGGAAGCATGGAGCGGCCTTGGGGCGTATTGTCGCAGTGCCTCCACACCGGCAGTGCGTCTACCCCGCAGCGGGTGGCGAAAGCAGGAGTGCCACTCGACTGGAGCGGGAAAATTCCGTATACCGGCGCGTATGTCAAGCCTAATAAAAACCATCAGAGAAGATAGGGAGATAGCTGCCTGCGGAAACGCGGCCGCCGAGCATTTTTCCGGCCTGTACTGCGCGGAAGGCGTGCTGCTGGCGGTTGCCGAGGCAGCAGGCCTTGCCACGGACCTTGTTCCACGCATCGCCACCGGCTTTTGCAGCGGACTTTCCCGTTGCGGCGGGCTGTGCGGTGCCGTGGCCGGAGGCGTTATGGCCATATCGATGGTGCACGGGCGCGACTGTGCGGAAGATTCCGTTCAGCCCACCTATGCGCGTGTGACCGCGCTGCGCAAGGCCATAGCCGAAAAGTGGGGCAGCATAGACTGTCTTGCCCTGACGGGCTGCAATTTCAACACGCCCGAAGGGCAGCACCGCTTCCGGCAGGAAGGGGTACGAAACAATGTGTGTCTTGAGCTGACGCGGGACTGTGCCTCGCTGGCCCTGTGGCTTGTACGCAACGAACTGGACGCGATCTCCGCTCTGGCGGATACGCAGTGTGAGCTTATTTCATGATAATGTATCTGCGGCTGCTCCTTACGGCCTTCATCTGGGGTGGCACCTTTGTGGCTGGGCGCATGCTCGCCGGGCATGCCGGTCCCTTTGCATCCAGCTTCTGGCGTTTTGCCATGGCTTCCGTATGTCTTGTGTGGCTTGTGCGCAGAAAGCAGGGCGGCCTGCCCAAGCTGGATGCCCGTGGCTGGGGGGGCGTGTGCCTGCTCGGTGCCACAGGCATTTTTGCCTACAACGCCTTTTTCTTTACCGGCCTGCAGAGCGTGCCTGCGGGACGCGCCGCCGTTATTGTGGCCATGAACCCCGTGTTCATAGCCCTGTTCGCGGCGTTGTTTTTCAAGGAAGGTCTTTCGCGGCTTAAGCTGGCAGGCATTGCGCTTTCGGTTTCCGGCGCGGCCACGGCCATATCGCGCGGTGACATTCCAGCGCTGTTCCATTCCGCCATCAGCTGGGGCGATGTGGCCATCTTTGGCTGCGTTGCAAGCTGGGTATCCTATTCCCTGCTCGGCAAGCGCATGATGCACACCCTGAGCCCGCTGGCTGCGGTGACCTATTCCTGCCTCACCGGCACCCTTATGCTGTTCCCCTTTGCCGTGGCCGAGGGCATGCTTGTGGCAACGCCGGAGTATCCCATAAGTAACTGGCTTGCCTTTGCCTACCTTGGTGTGTTGGGAACTGTTGTGGGGTTCACGTGGTTCTACGAAGGGGTGAAGTCCATAGGCGCTTCCAAGGCCGGAGTCTTCATCAACTTCGTCCCTGTTACGGCCATACTTTCCGGCTGGCTGTTGCTGGGCGAACCTCTGTCCCTTTCCCTGCTCGTGGGTGGTCTCATGGTTGTCTGCGGGGTGTATCTGACCAACAGGGGCTAGCAATGGGAGCTTGCTTGTCAAAAAGGAGTGGGCTTCGCGCTGTCGTTGCCCCCGGATTGAAGACAATACAGCAGACCTCGTTAAGCCGTGACTGAAGCCAAGTAACGAAATTTCTCGCTTACATAGGGTGCAGGGGGATTATCCCCCTGCTCGCCGAAGGCAATAAAAAGCATCAAATATATTCTTATCAGTAAGAAGGGGCAACGCACAGTGCGTTGCCCCTTTTTCATTCTGTACAAATGGGATTGGCGCCGGAGCTATGCCCGTGCTGCCCTGCGTTTGCGGGCGGCCTGCACCAGATTCACGGCCCAGTGCGGTTCGCCGAGCGCAAAGAGATGGGTGTAGGACGCGAACACGTTCTTGTAGATAAGCCCGTCTCTGTCGGCACCCATGCCGAAGCCGCGATCCATCTGCAGACTGAACGCAGGTGTGGCCCCTTCATCCACCACGCATTTGGAATAATGGAATTCGTGCCCTTTGATGATGCTGCCTGCGGGGTGGTAGGGATTGTCCAGCGTGACGGTGGCGTCGATGTAGCCCAGCCCCTGCGGGCGTTCACACAGGTGTGTGCTGACCGGAAACACGCCGGTCATAGGGTATTCGGTTCCCTTGTAGACAAGGCTGCGTGAGAGCACCATGAAACCGCCGCATTCGGCATAGATGGGCAGGCCGGATTCTGCCAGTTCTTTGACGTGAGTGCGGATGCCGGCGTTGTCTGCAATGCGTCGGGCCAGTGTTTCAGGGAAGCCACCGCCGAGGTACAGGGCGTCCAGATCCGGCCACGGGTCGGGCGACAGCAGGGAAAGCTCCACAAGCTCGGCACCGGCGTGGCGCAGGGCCTGCAGGTTCTCTTCATAATAGAACCACAGGGCGGCATCGCGCACATAGCCGATGCGTACAGGGGGCTGCGCCGGTTCTGCCACGGGCATCATTGCCCAGAGTTCCGGTGCCTCGGGAACGGGGGCTGCGGAACAGGCTGCCTGCCACATGGCATCCACATCGCAGTTGTCGGCGATGAGGTCGGCGACCGTATCAAGCGGATCGTTTTCCGGATCGTATTCCTGATCGGAAATGAGGCCCATGTGCCGCTCGGGAATGGGGTTCTGCCGTAATTTGGGCAGGGCGCCCAGCACAGGCACTCCGGTATAATGCTCAATGGTCTGGCGCAGTATGGAGCGATGACGGTCGTTGGCCGTGCGGTTCAGTATGACGCCTGCAATGCGCACGCCTTCTTCGAAATTGATGATGCCGGAAACGATGGCCGCAGCCGTGCGGGTCATCTTGGTGCAGTCCATGGCAAGAATGACCGGCGTTTCCAGTATGCGCGCAAGCTCGGCGGTGGAGCACGTGCCGGTAAGGTCCTTGCCGTCGTATAGACCGCGATTGCCTTCGATGAGTGCGCCGTCATGGGGGGCTATGCTGGTGCGGAAGAGGGCGCGCAGCATCTCGTCTGAAAGCAGGTAGGGATCAAGGTTGGTCGCAGGCTTGAGAGCGGCAAGGCCCAGCCACTTGGCGTCGATATAGTCCGGGCCTTTCTTGAACGGCTTGATGGAGAGCCCCTTGCGCACCCACGCGCGGGTGGTGCCGAGGCTGGTGATGGTCTTGCCTGTGCCGCCGTTGAGTCCGGCGATGATGATGCGCGGTCGGTGCATGGTCTGCTCGTGTGTGGCTGTTGCCGGTATTGGTGAGGCGTCTTGCCTGCAAAGGCAGGGACATGGCCCGCAGTGCCTCATGCGGATGAACGGGGCCGTATGCGGTGATAGATGGTACTGCCGCCGAAATCAACACCCTGCAAAAAGAGAAAGAGCGTATGGACTGGTGCCCATACGCTTTTTCTTAATCAGAACTGGTCAACGAAGATTACTCTTCGTGTTCAGCAGCAGCCTGCTTACCAGCGCCCTTCAGGCCGTACATGGTAGTAGAGCCGGAGGACCAGTATTCCAGCACTTCGGTCTTAACAAGTTCAGACATGATCTTCTTCACTTCGCGCGCCTTCATTTCGGGGAAGAGCGGAAGGAAGTCGTTGAAGTAGAACTTGGACTTGGAGCTAGCCTTGGACTGGATGAAGTCCACAATAATCTTCTGTGCGTCTTCCATTGAAAGCCCCTTTAGCTTTTAGACGGGCGGGGAAAATCCCCGCCCGACAATTGATGCTCAGGTTCTGCTTAGAACTTGAACTGGGTCGACTGACGCCAGGTGTAGTAAGCAGGATCGCGGAAGTCGTCGATCAGGTGGTGGGTGAACTCAAGGCCGGTCAGTTCGAAGAACTTTTCCCAGCCAATGCGGTTTGCCCAGTCGCCCACACGTTCGTACTTACGCGCATTGGCGGAGTATACTTCGATGATGTGCTTGATCTTCTCGGTAAGAGAAGGCCAGCGGGGGGTCTCGTTGGGGATGTAGGCAACTACAACCTTGGAGAACATGGGCTGGCTGATGCGGTTGGAAACCTTACCGCCGACCATGATAACCACGCCGTCGCCTTCACCGTCAGAGATGGGCAGAGCGGGACACATGGTGTAGCAGTTACCGCAGTACATGCAACGTTCGTTCTTGATCGCGATGGAGTTAACCTTCTTATCGCCGATTTCGACCTTGGTAGGACGAACTGCAGCGGTAGGACAGGAAGCAACTGCCAGCGGGATTTCACACAGCTGGTCGGTCCACTCGTGGTCGATCATCGGGGGCTTGCGGTGGATACCAACAACGCCGATGTCGGAGCAGTGAACAGCGCCGCACATGTTCAGACAGCAGGCAAGCGCAATACGCACGGGGGCGGGCATACGCATGTTCTGGAAGTCTTCGAACACAACGTCCATGATGGCCTTAACCGGGCCGGAAGCGTCGGTTGCGGGGGTGTGGCAGTGAACCCAACCCTGAGTGTGAACGATGTTGGAGATACCAGCGCCGGTACCGCCGATGGGGAACTTGTAAGAACCGCCGGCGAACTTACGGGAAGACAGGTCTTCCTTCAGTGCTGCCAGAGAAACTTCGTTGTCCACCATGAATTCAACGTTGTTACGGGTGGTGAAGCGCAGATGGCCGCCACAATGCTTGTCTGCGATTTCGCAGATTTCGCGGATGTGGGTAACGGACATCAGACGAGCAGCACCTACGCGAACGGTGAAAACCTTGTCGCCGGATTCGGCAACGTGAACCAGCACGCCGGGTTCGAGGATTTCATGGTACAGCCACTGGCCCTTGTTCTTAGCGATAACAGGGGGCAGGAAGTCATGGAAGTCACGGGGGCCGATGTCAGTAATACGGCCTTCCATGGGTTTCGCGGGATTGTATCCGGAAGAGATGAATGCCATTTTTTAGTACTCCTCTCTTGACTAGCGCAGGTGGCGCTTGCGGTATTCGGTGATGTCGCGGTCCCAGCCACCGGGTACTTCTTCTTCCTTGAAGAAGATGTAGGGGTTGTGGCGGGGTTCCATAACGTGGCGGGGATCAGCCTGCTGGCCGGTAACTTCAAGAAGCTTCTGCAGGGACAGGCGCTTCATGGTTTCACCCAGACGCTCACGGTTCTTGCCTTCTTCCATCCACCAGTCCCAGATGTTCTCGACAACTTCCTTGATTTCATCGAAGGGAGCTTCGGCTTCCACGAAGGGAACCACGAGAGAAGACATCTGAGCGCCGTCGAGGATAGGAGCCTTGGCACCGCAGAGGATGGATGCGCCGCGTTCGTCGCCGATACGCAGTGCACGGGGCATGGTGTTGATACAGTGCATGCAACGTACGCATTCCTTGCGATCGATGGACATGGTGGAACCATCCCAAGAGATTGCTTCGGAAGGACAACGCTTCACAACTTCTTCAACGAGGTCGAACTTGCCCCAGTCACGACCGGAGTGTGCACCTGCGTTGGGCTTGAACTCGCCGGCAACGTAGGCCTTCACAGCAGCCTGATCGATCTTGATGCTGTCCTTCCAGGTGCCGATAACGGAGAAGTCGGAGCGTGCGATAGCAGCTACGCAGCCGTTGGGGCAGCCGTCGAACTTGAACTTGAACTTGTAGGGGAACGCCGGGCGGTGCAGTTCGTCCTGGTACTCACGGGTCATTTCGAGAGCCATGGCGGACGTGTCATAACAGGCGTATTCACAACGGGTCTGGCCCAGGCAGTCTGCGGGGGTACGCAGGTTGGAGCCGGAACCACCGAGGTCGGTGTCGAGGTTGTGAGTCACTTCCCAGAAGATTTCTTCGAGCTGGGGAGTGGTGGTGCCGAGCAGCACGATGTCACCGGTGGAACCGTGCATGTTGGTCAGACCGGAACCGCGAAGATCCCAGATGTCACAGAGGGCACGGAGATATTCGGTGGTGTAGTACTTGCCGGAGGGCTGGTTCACACGGACAGTGTGGAAGTGTGCCACGCCGGGGAACTTTTCGGGCTGGTCACAGTAACGGCCGATAACGCCGCCGCCGTAACCGAAAACGCCCACGATGCCGCCGTGCTTCCAGTGAGTTTCGCCGTCGTTGTAGGACAGCTCAAGGACGCCCAGAAGGTCTTCGGGGCAGTCTACGGGAATCTGATAGTCAAGACCCTTGGGGTTCTTGGCGCGATATTCAGCTTCCTGCTTGATGTCGGACACGAAGCTGGGCCAGGGCCCGGATTCGAGCTGGTCCAACTTGGGAGTCGCATGTTTCGCCATTGCCTTACCTCCACAGATGGTATGGTTTGGGTTCAAAACCAGACAATACCCACGCACCCCACTGGCGATACTGTGAGGTCTGCGTGGTCGTGCTTTGGACAGCAGGCTCCGGTCTGAAAACCTGCGCCGAGTCACGTGATTTTTTGGACAAAGTACTACATTGCTATTTTGAAACCCCTGTTTTGTCAAGCCCGGAACCCATTTTATGTGGGTTGGTTGAGCGCATCATAATCCCGGTTTGCAGCGCTTCAGAAGCAGAAATGAGGACCCTGCTTCAATTGGGTCCGCAGTGCGCAGCAACGGGGCTTGCGAGGGTGTGAAGAGGGGCTGTCAAGGGCGGTTTGCAGGGGTGTAATCTCCAATTACGGGCTTGACCTGCGGGGGAAAAGAGGCCACATCCTTCGCAGGCCAAAGGGAGGATTAGAATGAAAGACGAACGAGGTATATACTACTACCCCGATCCCGCTGACCGAAAGACCCGGGTGTACGTCATGCAGGTGGCGGAGGAAGTACACTTCCGCATCTGGCGCAACGATCATCCGGAGGTCTGGGACAGGCACGGTTGGGTGCCTTTTACAGCCATAGAACAGGCAGCGAGAATGTACCGCGAGATGGGGAGGGATTCCGACCCCATGTTGCTTTATGATATCAGCGTGGCAAAGGTGCTTCTGCGTGAAGCCTAGATGCCATTAGTATGCGTTTTTCAGGGCGGCCGTTACAGGCCGCCCTTTTCTTTTGTCCTTTCTTTGACGGCTGCGGAGCAGGAAGCTGTTGTCGTGTCCGCATGGACAGGACGCTGATGCGGATATATGTTTGGTACATGCGATACTCCGCTTTGCGTGTCTGTAACGATGGCGGCAGGGCAGTGGCCGGTGTGCGAGGCTCAACGTGGCCGATCCAGTGTTTCCGGTTTGATGTTTCCGGCTTGACCACCCGGCTCCGCGTAACGGTATGGAGCAGTGAGAGCCCCAAGGAGGCAGGTAATGCATGAAGTGAGTCTTGGCCGAACCATACGTGACTACCTGACGGGGGAACAGGTGGAACAGACAACGTATGAAGATTTGCGGCAGGCGCTGGCCCGTATTCTTGTTGAAGAAAAGGGCTATCCTGCATCCTCCGTGCGTGCCAGAATCGGGGTGCATTTCCCGGTGGCCGGTACTGCCGTCTCTGCCGTATCTGCCGTATCTGCCGGAGCTGCCGGAGCTGCCGGAGCTGTCGAAGAAGAGACCGGCGCAGAGGAATACTGCCGCACGATAGATCTGGCCGTATACGATGCAGACGGGCGCCCTATGCTCATTCTGCTGTTCTGCCCCGGACAGGTGAATACCTACAGAAGGGAGAGCCTCGCAGCCGCGCGCCTGTTTCCGGGCGGACCGGTTCCGCTGGTGCTCATAACCGATACCAAGGACGCCATGCTCGTGGGCGTGCAGAAGGATGAGGTGCTGGGCGGGGGGATGCATGCCATTCCCGTATGGGACTGGCTTGAGCGTCTGGTGCAGGAGCATCCGGTTCTGCCGCTGAGCCCCGAGCGGATAGGTGCTGAAAGGCGCATTCTGCATACCTATAGTGAATTCATCAAAACCTGCTGTGATGAGACGCTTTGCATGCTCTGATGATTCCTCTGTTTGATGGATTCTGCAGGCATGCGGCAAGTACTTTGTAAATTCGACGCAAACCCTTGGGAGGTAGGCGTTTGTTCGTGTTTTACAATATTGTCTCCGCTGGTAGCTCAGGATGGGTTTCGACTCTGTGTTTTGTATGATTAGTGAATTTTTTTAGCATATTATCGTGTTTTTGGGAACTATTTTGCGTTTCCGCCAATTCTGTGTATAGTCCCTTTCTTTCACCGTGGAGTGGTACCGAATGTCCCGACGCTGGATCGAAGCCAACAAGAATGAGTTTGCGCGTGATGTCATGCGCGATTTCTGCATGACCGCGAAAGAGCTGGAAGACCAGTTTGCCCGGTTCGATGAAAACGGGGCTGTTTCTTTTGCCGCCATGCGCGACCTGCTGGGCAACATGATGAACAAGGGCCTGCTGTGGCGTCTGAAGGACACCGCGCACCACCTTTTTCGCACCAGCCCCGATGACCATGTGATTTCCCGCATGCTCGACTGGGCCATCGGCTACATATTCCACGAGTGCATCAAGCTGAAGGAAGATGCGTATCAGCAGCAGCACTATGCGCCCATGTTCCGCGCCCTCAAGCGGCAGGACCAGTACGAGGAAGTGCAGGAACTGGGAGATTCGCTCGGCGCGGTGCTGTTTCAGACCCGCGAAAGCATAGAGCGCGAAGTGCGCCGCGTTACCTTCATCGTTGAACAAAGCCGTGAGCTGATCTGCAGATATTACGCGCGACATGGCGAAAACCGCCTGCTGGCGCGGCTTCTGTTTGATAAGAACGAACTTGTACGCAGTGTGTTCAAGGAACAATACGACGCCCTGATATCGAGCATATATCAGGATGTGCCTGAACGGATGTACATTCAGGCGGCAGAGGGCCTAATTGAATGCGGCCGCCCCGAAGAGGCATGCAGGGCCGCCCATGAGGGTGTCCGGCTCAATCCGGCATGCAAACGCGCCAAGGCGGTGCTAGCCGAAGCCGAGGCACTGTTACAGTCTACTTCCCCAAGGAGGGTAAAGGTCTCATGAGTCTTTTGCATTTGAACCGGCCCACGACCAAGCTCAATCTCGATAACCCCGACAGGGCCGAGTTGTATCGCGAGCTGTTCCCCTATACCAAGATCAGCCGTATAGCGTTTGACGATATTTTTCTCATGCCCCGCCCCGCGGACCCCATGTTCATCACGGACACCACGTTCCGCGACGGCCAGCAGGCGCGTCCTCCATACACCGTGAAGCAGATCGAAACCATTTTCGAGCTGATGCACAAACTGGGCGGCATGAGCGGGCTTATCCGCGCTTCGGAATTCTTCATGTATTCCGACAAAGACCGGCGCGCCATCGAAGCCTGCCGTGCGAAGGGCTACAAGTTCCCTGAAATCACCGGCTGGATACGCGCACACAAGGATGATCTCAAGCTTGCCAAGGACATGGAGTTCCGCGAAGTGGGCATGCTCACCTCCGTTTCGGACTACCACCTGTACCTGAAGCTCGGCCTTGACCGCGAAAAGGCCATGCGCAACTACCTGGACGTAATCGAACAGGCCCTTGAATGGGGCATTTCTCCCCGCTGTCATTTCGAGGACATCACCCGCGCAGACATCCACGGCTTCTGCCTGCCCTTTGCCGAAAAGCTCATGGCGCTTTCCAAGGAAAGCGGCCTGCCCGTGAAGATTCGCCTGTGCGATACCATGGGCTACGGTGTGCCGTATCCCGGTGCAACCCTGCCCCGTTCCGTACCCCGCATTGTGCGCGCCTTCACTGATGAAGCTGGCGTACCAGGCAAGTGGCTGGAATGGCATGGACATAACGACTTCCACAAAACGCTGGTCAACGGGGTTACCGCCTGGCTCTATGGCTGCGGCGGCGTAAACGGCACGCTGCTCGGCTTTGGCGAACGCACCGGCAACACGCCCGTTGAGGCGCTGATCATCGAATATATTTCGCTGACCGGCGAAGACGACATGGCCAACACCCAGATGATTTCGCAGATCGCGGAATACTTCGAAAACGAGCTGGCCTACAGCATTCCCGACAACTATCCCTTTGTGGGCAAGGACTTCAACGCCACCAGCGCAGGCATTCACGTGGATGGTCTGGCCAAGAACGAAGAGATCTACAACATCTTCGACACCAAGAAGATTCTCAACCGTGCCGTGCCCATCATCATCACCGACAAGTCGGGCCGCGCAGGTGTTGCCTACTGGATCAACCACTACCTCAAGGTGCCTGCGGACAAGGCTGTTTCCAAGAAGCACCCCGCTGTGGGCAAGATCTACGACCGCATCATGATGGCGTACGAACAGGGCCGTAACACCTCCTTCTCCAACAAGGAAATGATCAAGTTGGTGAAGCGCTACCTGCCCGAACTGTTCGCATCCGACTTCGACCATCTGCGGAGCGTGGCCAACGACCTTGCGGCACACCTTATTGTGCGCCTTGCCGAGGATTGCGAAATCCATCTGGGCAAGGACAATCAGGTTTGCCTCAAGGAATTTGCCGAAGAGTATCCCTTCATCCAGTACCTGTACCTCACGGATGCCAAGGGCAAGCTCATTGCCGCAGAAATCACGGACGAAGCCAACAAGCACAAGTACGCGGAACTGGCTCCCGGCTACGATTTCTCCAACCGTTCGTGGTTCATTCAGCCCATGGCAACCGGCCAGCTGCATATCACGGACCTGTACTCTTCCGTATTCACCAGCAAGCTGATTCTGACTGTTTCTGCTGCCGTGACGGACGAGAACGACAACATTACCGGCGTTATCGGCGCGGACATTCAGCTCGAACAGCTGCTCAAGCGGCAGGGCGAACTGGACGACGACCTGCATCCCGGCGAGTTGTACTAGCAGCACATTTGACGAAACCCTGCGGCCTTCCGCTCTGCATGCCTTGCGGCATACGGAACGGGGGGCCGTTTTTCACATGCGGAGTCCGGGGGCGTGGTGCAACCGGCACAAGGCACCGGCCAAGGGCATTGGCCAAGGCGTTTTGCGGATACGATGTCCCCTGATTTAACCATGAACCAGTAACCAAAAAGGAAACACGGGAGAACCAAACCATGGACAGAAGATGGCTATCAGTACTTGTAATCTTTTGCATGACCTTAGGCGCGGTGGCGCTCATGCATGATACGGCCGATGCGCGCAAAATGGGCGGCGGCAAGTCGTTCGGCAGCAAGCCCAGCTACCAGCGCAGCGCGCAAACCCCTGCACAGGCCCCGACCTCGCCTTCGCGGACGCAGACCGGCGAGCAGGCTAAGCAGGGACAGCAGGCGAACAAAGGTGCTGCGGCACAGCCCATGGGGGCAAGAGGCGGCCTTGGCGGCATGGTGGGCGGTCTGCTCATGGGCGGTCTGATAGGCTCGATGCTGTTTGGCGGAGGAGCCGGTGGCGGCGGCCCGGGGCTGCTGGATATGCTGCTCATAGGCGGCGGCCTGTTCATGCTGTTCCGCTTCCTGCGCTCGCGGCGCATGGCTGCCGAAGGTGCCGGACCGCAGCCGGGCGGCGTGCAGATGCATGAGCGTTCTGCCAGCGCATGGGGCAACCTTGCCGGAACTGCGGAACAGGCTTCCGGGCCGGATCTGCCTGCCGGATTCGATCCGGATGAATTCATGCAGGGAGCCAAGGCAATATACGTGCGTCTGCAGTCCTCGTGGGACAAGCGTGACATGGCGGATATCCGCCAGTTCACCTCGGACGAGGTGTATGAAGAAATAGCACGGCAGGCTGTGGAAGATCCGGCTCCCGGCAAAACCGAACTGCTGCTCATTACCCCGCAGCTCATTGAAGCGCGTGAAGTGGGCCAGCAGATTGTCGTTGCCGTGTTGTATGATGTCATGCTGCGCGAAGACGGCGACACGCATTCCAGACAGGATCGCGAACTGTGGCACTTCAGCCGCGACCGCAATCGTCCTGAAGACTTCTGGCTGTTGGAAGGCATTCAGCAGATAGAGAGATAATACGTCCGTACTGACCGGTCGGGTTCACCGGCCGGTATCAGATGCTCCGGACATTTTCGCGGCAGGCACGGAAGACGCGGTTCTCCCGTGCCTGCATGCGAAGCTTGCGACATTGGACTCTAGAGTATATATAGAGACGAAGTTTCCCACGCTGACCCTTACGGAGGAACCATGCGACAGAAGTCTCTGCCGTTGATATTTGCTTGCATCATGCTGGCAGCGCTGGCGTTTTCCGCCGGTTGTGCCAAGAAGACCGTCTCTCCGCCGGATACCTACAAGCCCGCGCCGCAGGCTGAACCTTCCGGCCCCACGCCGCTGCAGCCGCCATCCAAGTGGCAGAAGCCCAAAACCTACACTATCAATGGTCGCACCTATACGACCATGTCTTCCGCTGCCGGATTTGTGGAACAAGGCTACGCCTCGTGGTACGGCAAAGATTTTCATGGTCGCAAGACCGCCAACGGTGAAGTGTATGACATGTACGGCATGACTGCGGCGCACAAGCTGCTGCCTTTCAACACCCCCGTGCGTGTCACCAACCTTGAGACGGGCAAGTCCACGGTGCTGCGCGTCAATGACCGCGGCCCCTTCATCAAGGATCGTATCATCGACCTGACCTACACGGCGGCACAGGAAATAGGCATGGCCGAGACGGGTACCGCCCGTGTCCGCGTGGAAGCGCTGCAGACCCCCAATGATACTGCCATTGCAGAGGCCACCCTGAAAGATGAGCAGCCGTCCAGCTCGTTCTCTCTTGTTTCCAGAGCCGTGGCCGCGCAGCCCAATCCCGAAGCCTACCTGCCTGATGGCCGCTATTTCGTGCAGATAGGTGCGTTCGGCAAGCAGAGCAATGCGGAAGGCCTGAAGGACCGCATGGTGAATCAGGGCAAGCCCTGCCGTGTGGTGTATGATGATACGCGCAGCCTGTGGCGTGTGCAGGTCGGCCCCTACACCAGAGCGGAAGGTGCCGAGCAGGCCAAGGGTGAGTTGGCGTCCCTTAGTGACGGCGTTTTCGTGTTTGCTGACTAGCACACCGGTATAGCGATGCAATGAAGAAGCCGGAGGCACATGCCTCCGGCTTTTTTTGTCTGTGTACCCTGTACGATTTATGTATTCAGGCGTTCGTTGTGAGCGCGTGTGGCTGGCGATAGCGGATACAAGCTACCCGTGCGGCTTGGCCATCTTCAGCGGCTGCACGATCTCGTCAAAGCGTTCAGCAGTCAGGTAGCCGAGTCTGAGGCAGGTATCCTTGAGAGTGCCGCCCTCCTTATGCGCCCTGTGCGCTACCTCGGCGGCCTTGTCGTAGCCGATTTCCGGCGCAAGGGCCGTGACCAGCATGAGCGATGCCGCCACGTGGCGGGCAATGGAAGCTTCGTTGGCGAGAAGGCCCTTCACGGCATGGTCGGTGAACGAATGGCAGCTGTCGGCAAGCAGGCGCATGCCTGTGAGCAGGTTGAAGATCATCACGGGTTTGAACACGTTCAGTTCAAAGTTTCCCTGCGAGCCGGCAAAACCGATGGCAGCATCCAGCCCCATGACCTGCACGGCAACCATGGTCATGGCTTCGCTCTGGGTGGGATTCACCTTGCCCGGCATGATGGATGACCCCGGCTCATTGGCGGGCAGTTCCAGCTCGCCTATGCCGCTGCGGGGGCCGGAGGCGAGCCAGCGGATGTCGTTGGCTATTTTCATGAGCGAGCAGGCCAGCGTCTTGAGCGCTCCGCTGGTCATGACCACGGCATCGTGCGCAGAAAGGGCCGCGAAGAAGTTGGCGGCAGGCACAAAGGGCAGGCCGGTTTCTTCCGCAATATTGGCCACGGCGGTTTTGGCGAACTGCGGGTGGGTGTTCAGGCCTGTGCCCACGGCCGTGCCGCCCAGTGCCAGCTTGTACAGGTGCGGTAGTGTCGATTCCAGCCGTTCCAGATTTTCATCCAGCAGGGCCACGTAGCCGGAAAATTCCTGTCCCAGCGTCATGGGCACGGCATCCTGCAGGTGGGTGCGGCCTATCTTGACGATATGGTCCCACCGCGCGGCCTTGTCCTGCAGGGCCACCCGCAGGTAGCGCACTGCGGGGATGAGGTCGTGCGAGAGCATGAGGGCGGCGGCAATGTGCATGGCCGCGGGAAAAGTATCGTTGGATGACTGCGACATGTTCACGTGGTCGTTGGGATGGACGGGCTGTTTGCTGCCCGCCACGCCGCCCGCCATCTCTATGGCGCGGTTGGCAATAACCTCGTTGGCGTTCATGTTGGTCTGCGTGCCGCTGCCTGTCTGCCATACGTGCAGCGGAAAGTGACCGGAAAGTTTGCCGTCCTGCACTTCCTGCGCGGCGGCGATAATGAGGTCTGCCTTGTCCGGGGGCAGTTTGCCGAGTTCCCTGTTGGCCTGTGCCGCGGCTTTCTTGAGCAGGCCGAAGGCCCGGATGATCTCTTCGGGCATGATGTCGTGGCCTATGGCGAAGTATTTGAGCGAGCGTTGGGTCTGCGCACCCCAGTACCTGTCGGCAGGAACCTCAATGGGACCCATGCTGTCGGTTTCTGTGCGGGTTGCGGATTCGGCCGATGTATGTTCATAAGCAGTCATGGTACCCTCCCTGACGGTATGGTCGGAATAGTCGGTATGCGGAGCTGATTACCTCAGTATCTACAGGCTGGGGCGGTCCATGTCCAGCCGTGTCCGACAGTGTCTGGCAGTGTTTTGCAGTATTTGGCTTTGCCCGGCGGTAAAGGACAAAACCGGACGAATCTTCGGGTTGGTAAATTCACTAACGAGGCCTGCAGCGGCGATGCCGGCGGGCCAGCTGTCATAAACGGAGCACGCCTTGTCCGCACCCGCAGCCCACGCGCTCAGACCCGATGTCACACTGGTC
This sequence comes from Desulfovibrio subterraneus, assembly GCF_013340285.1. NCBI lineage: Bacteria > Pseudomonadati > Thermodesulfobacteriota > Desulfovibrionia > Desulfovibrionales > Desulfovibrionaceae > Desulfovibrio > Desulfovibrio subterraneus. The sequence goes on from NZ_BLVO01000012.1 coordinate 53,231, forward strand.
ACATACACCTGTGACGATGCCGACCACACCCATGCCCTGCTGGAATCCGTGGGGGCATGGTCCGTGCTGCCCCGCAGGGTCATCGTGGTGGATGACGGATCTGCAATTCCCTTTGCCAGCGGGTGGAATCTGCTGCCGCTTTCCATCATCCGCCACGCGGAGAACAGAGGACGCACAGAGGCCAAGCGTACCGGCCTGAGCGCGGCGACATCGCGGTTCATCCTTTCCATGGATAACGATGTGCGCCTTTCTCACGACTGGCTGCGTACCTGCCTGCCACTGGCGGCAACGCCGGATGTGGGCATAGCTGCCACACCGCTTCGCCATGCCTCGGGCGACAGCCCCGCTGCCCGTTACACCGCCCATGCCTATAGCCTGCAGATGGGTGTTTCGGGCGATGTTTCCTTTGTTTCCGGCGGGGTTTGGCTGCTGCGCAGTGAAGTGTGGCGCAACGTGGGCGGCTTTGGTGAGTATCAGGAACCGTACGGGGAAGACGCACGATTTTGCGAACGCCTGCTTGCGGGCGGCTATCGCCTTGTGCTGACCACGGATGCGCAGGCAAGCGAGGTGCGCCTGTTGCCGCGCCATGTGATTGTGAAACGCGGCTGGCGCTGGCACGGCTATCACCTGAAAGCTGCTCTTGATGCGGGGCGGCCCCTTGACGAAGCCTGCAATGTTCTGCTGCACACCATGCGCGAACGTATGGCCCGCTCGGTAGCTGCCAATAGGCTCTTTCTGTATTTCGACCTGCTCTATCTGGTTTACGCCATGACGGACCTGTTTCGCCATGCGGCGCAGACTCGACCGGAAGCGGCCGCGTATACGAATGTCCCCCTTGCCGCCGCTCTGGTCCTGCTGGAGGGGTGTCCGGCCCTGCGCGGCCTGCTGTGCGAGGACCTCGGGCGTTTGTCCGTAACCGGCCCCGACAACGAGTCCGCGCGGAACACCATGCCGTTGCTGGACTTTGCCACCTTGCTGCAGCCCGTCATGACTCCGGCGGCCTGCTCCGTTCTGGAGGCTGCCGTCCCGCTGCTGCGGGTGGAGTAGCAGCCAGTTCGGGGTAACCCGAACGTGTTCTTCGCGGCTTGGCGTTCTCTGCGGTTAGTTGTCTTCGCTGTCGAAGGCGGCTGCCCTCCAGATGCTCAGCACTGTCTGCACCGTGGCGCGGATGAGCGGGTCTTCGTCGCGGGACGCCTTGTGCACGAAGCCGAGAGGGATGGCGATCTCCATGCCACGCCAGATGGCGACCCTTCCCAACCGTTCCAGTTCTTCCGCCTCTGCCTTGCGCAGAATGCTCACCCCTTCGCCGGCAATGACCAGTGCCCGCAGAATATCTTCATGATCGGTCTCCACCACCCGTTTCAAGGTCAGCCCCTGTTCGGTAAAACGCTCGTCGAGCAGATTGTGGAAGGGGCAGCTTGGGGGAACCCATACCCACGGCATGCCTGCCAGGGCGCGCATGTCGGCTGAGTCCAGCATGGATTTCCATTTGGCGGGTCCCACAATGTGCAGCGGTACGCTGGCCAGCTCCAGTACGGTCAGGGCCGGATTGGCGGTACTGCCGAAGGTAAACCCGCCGTCCATTTCTCCGCGCTGGACGCTGTCCAGCACTTCGGTGGTCATGGCCTGCACAAGGCGCAGCTCAATATCCGGATATGCCTGTCGCATGCGGGTGGAAAGATCGGCCACACGCAGGAAATTCGGATCTGTATTGAACCCTATCTTCAGCGTCCCGCGCAGTTCGCCACTCAGGCTTTTGGCTTCCTGCAGCATGGCGTTGGCCGAATCCAGCAGGGAGCGTGCCCTCTCCAGCAGCGTCATACCCTCCGGAGTAAGCTGCATTCCCTTTGCCGTCCGTGAGAACAGGGTTACCCCCAGCGCGTCTTCAAGGCTTTTGAGATGCGCGCTGACTGCGGATTGGCTGAGGAAAAGGCGCTCGGACGCGCGGGTAAGGTTCTTTTCTTCTGCAATGGCTATGAATGAGCGTAGTTGATGCAGTTCCATGAAGGACTCCTGTGCAGCGGCGTGGTGATCTTCATGTAGCGCGCATTGCGCGCCAAGGCCAATCGGAAATGGCGAATGCTCCCATCACGATAATGCGTTGGATCGGACTTCAGGCGCAGTGCTAATCATCCATGGCATGCAACCGCCAAGCGTAGGAGGAAGTCATGGAAAATGGTGTGAAGATGTCTGCCGTGCTCCGGTTTCTGATGCAGCCGGAAGACACTTTTTCGGAAGATTGCGGCCTGATTCCCGATGTGAGTCCTGCCATGACAGCGTGGGGCTGCCGTCTGAAGACGGGGGTGTGGATACTGCTTGCTGTTCTGATCGCAGGGGTTTTAACGCGCTGTGCGTAACGGAGATTCAAGGCCAAACCGCAGTGTTGAACAAACACTATTTACAAACGGTCTGAAAGGGTAGATGGGGGAGTGGCTGCTTTCTTTTTCTATATCGAGGGAATCCCATGTCCGCCTTTGTATCTTTCATGCCGCTTTTCAAGCTCGCCGCTGTTTTCATTATCATGCTCACCGCCATCCGCTGCAGGTTGGGGCTCATGCTTTCCATCTGCCTTGGCAGCATGACCATGGCTCTTCTGTTCAAACTGCCTGCCTCACTATGGCCGGCTACAGTGGGCGAGGCGCTCGCACAGCCGCAGACGCTTTTTCTGGCTGTTATCGTGGCGCTCATTCTGCTGCTGAGTGATGTGCTGGACAAGACAGGACAGGCCGGGCGGCTCATGGACAGCCTTTCAGGCTATCTGCGGCACCCGCGCCTGCGGCTGGTATTTTTCCCCGTGCTGATAGGGCTGTTGCCCATGCCGGGCGGTGCGGTGTTTTCCGCCCCCATGCTGGGCAGCGTTTCTGAAAAGCTGCGTGTGCCTGCCCGCGACAGGGTACTGCTGAACTACTGGTTCCGGCACGTGTGGGAAACATGGTGGCCCCTGTATCCGGGCATTATCCTTGCTGCATCCATAACCGGCCTTTCCATAGGGCATATTGCCCTGTACGGGCTGCCGGGCATGGTTGTGATGCTCGCGCTCGGCTGGTTCTTCATGCTGCGTCCGGGCGTGCTTGAACTGGATGCCGAGGCCGCAGGCGAGGTGCACGAGCGCAACCACGGCAAGGTGCTGCGTTTCGGCCTGCCGCTGCTTGTGGCCATTCTCGGTGCCGTGGGCATGGAGGTGGGCATAAGCCTGTTCATGCCCTCCGTTCCCTTTGAATATGGTGTGATTCTGGCGCTTTCCGCATCCATTCTGGTAGCGGTGGGGCAGAACCCCGGCAGTGTGTCCATTGTTGTCCGCTCGGTGACGAACAAACACCTGTGGGTCATGCTCGGGGTGGTGGCATCCATATTCATCTTCAAGGACACCATGCAGGCTGCGGGGGTTATCCGCGAATTGTCCGAACTGGCGGGCGGCACCACGGCGCTTGTGGTTTCCGCAACCCTGCTGCCGTATCTGGTGGGGCTGGTTTCCGGCATCACCCTTGCCTATGTGGGCGCCACTTTCCCGCTGCTGACAGGGCTTCTGGCGCAGGCGGGCCTGCAGGATCAGACGGCAGCCTATGTCATGCTTTCCATCTTTTCCGGCTTCACGGGCATCATGTCATCGCCCATGCATATCTGTTTTGTGCTTTCCTGCCAGTATTTCAAGGTGGATATCGGCGGTACGTGGCGCAAGCTGGTGATGCCTTGCGTGCTGCTTATCAGCAGCGGTATCGTCTACTTTATCCTGCTGCGGTAGCTGCGGTCGTATCTGATCTTATCCGGCTTATGGGCCTTCCCCGTTTTTGTCGGGTCTTAATCGGCCTTGCAGACGCGGTTGCGCCCTGCGCTTTTGGCGGTGTAGAGGGCGTTGTCCGCGCGCTTGAGGATTGAGCCTATTGAGGTGTCGTCTGTGCGCATTGCTGTCACGCCCGCGCTGACGGTGTAGCGTATGATTCTGCCGTCAGCGGATACCACTTCCTGATTCTCTATGGCTTCCCTCAGGCGTTCTGCAACCTGCATGGCCATACCTTCTTCCGTTTCCGGCATGAGGACGACGAACTCCTCCCCGCCGATGCGGGCCAAGGTGTCGGTTTCGCGCAGGGTGCGTTTTGCTGTTTCGGCAATGTTCACCAGCACGGCGTCACCGGCATCATGTCCATAGGTGTCGTTTACGTTTTTGAACTTGTCGGCATCCAGCATGGTCAGCGACAGGGGGTGGTTGTAGCGCTTGCTCCTTTCCAGTTCCTGCGCGGCAATTTCGAGGAAGCGTGCCCTGTTGGTCAGTCCCGTGAGGCCGTCTGTGGTGGCCATGCGTTCAAGTTTTTCTTCGGCAAACTTGCGTTCGGTGATATCGCGCAGGTTCCCCACGGCATAATACTCATCTCCCCTCTTGAAGGCACTGACGGAACGTTCCACGGGGAAGGTTGTCCCGTCCCTGCGCAGGGCCCTGAATTCCATGACGGAATTCATTACCATGCCTGTGCCGGTGTGTTTGAACTTTTCAAGCCCATTCATGGCGTCATCATGATATTGGGGGGGCACGATGAGCTTGTGCATCTTCTGGCCAAGGGCTTCTTCCGAGGTCCAGCGGAAGAGCCGTTCGGCTGCAGCGCTCCAGAACAGAATGGTATCCCTGCTGTCTATCATGATGAAGGCGTCGTATGATGCATCCGCCATGGCCTTGAACTTGTCCTGTTCGGCAACAAGGGCGTCTTCCATGACCTTTCGCGCCGTGATGTCCTGAATGGTGCCGAAGGCAAGTGCCTGCTTTCCCTCTCCGGCAAACCGGGAGTTGGCAGCGTGGATATAGCGTATGGTCCCGTCCTGTCGAACGATCCGGCAGTCAAACCCGCGTGATTCGCCTGTGGCAATAAATCGTTCATAGGCGGTTCTGACCGTTTCGCGGTCGTCCGGATGGATGCATTCGAAAAACATATCCAGAGTCGGCCGGGTTATGCTCTCGTCCACACCAAGGATGGCGTAGAATTCTTTGGACCACCAGAAGATGCCCGTTTGCGTATCCAGCTTCCAGTTACCCAGCCGGGCCACATGCTGAGCTTCGTTGAGCAGCTCCTGCGTGGTTTGCAGTGCCATGTTGCGTTTGAGGGCATGGCTGACACTTATGGTGACCCCTACACCCATGAGCAGATAGACAAGATGGAATATCCACGACAGGGGCGGAGCATGGTCCCAGCCCTTTTGGGGCAGGGCGGCTATTACCCATGAACCGGTGGGAAAGACCACGGGCATGAGCACAGACTGCTCTTCTGCCGTGAACAGGCTTTCATCTCCCAGAAAGACATCGCCGGAAAGGCCCCTGCCGTCTCTGCCGCGTATGGCAATGGTAATGCCCGCTGACTGAGAGGTTGCCTTTATGCTCCTGAACAGGTGGTCCATGTCTATGACGCCGGACACTATGCCCCAGAATTTTTTTTCATCCCCCTGCCCGATGAATACGGGGGCACGGCCGATGAGTCCTGTTCCGCCCTGTATGAGCTTGAGCGGTCCGGCTACGACCAGGCTGCCGGTTTCATAGGCCTTTTGTACCAGCCCCCATTGGTTGGGCAGGTCCTTGTAGTTCTTGCCCAGAACCGCCTCGTTCCCCTTGAGAGGATAGACATAGCGAATTACGAAGTCCGGAGCGGCGACTAAGTTCTTGATCTCGTTGTTTCCCCTGAGCGCTTCCCGAGCATATTTGTCGAAATTATCGTCGGTCAGGTTGTCGGTAGCTACGATAAAGTTGGCAGTTCCCTGAATGAGCAGCAGGTTGGCGGTCAGCTCTTTCTCAACCAGATGGCGCAGGGAGCCGAGCTTCAGGAACAGATCATCGCGCTGCTCGAGCAGGTGTTTTTCCTTCAGGTGTAACTGGGTAAGAACATCAAGGGCCATGACGGATACCAGCAGTAGAAAAGCTGCCAAGGCGAGACGTTTGTCCAGTTTTTCGTATCTTTTCATGGTGTACTTCGCTGCTTGTATCCTTTTGCTGCCAGTTCCGGTATTGATGAGCAGTGAACCGCGTTGAGTTTATTCTCTAATTTGCCTCGGAGTCGCGCCCTTGTCATGCGTTTTTTACATATCTCGGTAAGATATCACGGCAGAATACCCTATTGCGGGTCTGAAACACAGCAGGGGGCATCATTTTCTCATGATGCCCCCTGCATTATCGCTTGCGACGCGATGCATGACGACGCTGATGCGTCCGGAATTATGTCACGCCACCGGTTGTGTGTCGTGCATTCTGTTATGCCGCCGCCTGCATATCAGGACTGCTGCTCCGCCTGTCAGTTTGTCAGCACGGGGGGAGAAGAGTCTTCCCTCTGGCGGAGTGTGAGTTTTATTTCTTCCACCCAGCAGTAGAGCACCGGCACCACGAATACGGTAAGCAGCGCAATGGTCATGCCGCCGAATGAGGGAATGGCCATGGGAACCATGATATCCGATCCGCGTCCCGTGGACGTAAGCACCGGCAGCAGGGCAAGTATGGTGGTGGCAGATGTCATGAGGGCCGGACGTATGCGCCGCTGCGCACCCTGCACCACAAAATCGCGTATTGCCTGCTTGCTGCAGATGGCCTGCTGGGCCTTTGATTCGTCCAGATAGGTTGCCATGAGCACGCCATCGTCCGAAGCAATGCCGAAGAGCGCCAGAAAGCCCACCCAGACCGCCACGGAAAGGTTGATGGGCTGCACCTGAAAGAGCGTGCGCATGCTTGTTCCGAACATGTCGAAGTTCAGGAACCAGTCCTGCCCGTACAGCCAGAGCATGATGAAGCCGCCCGACCACGCAACCAGAATGCCCGAGAAGACCATGAGCGTGGTGGAAACCGCGTTAAACTGCAGATAAAGAATGAGCACGATAACCAGCAGGGCCAGCGGCAGAATGACGGCCAGCTTCTTCTGGGCGCGTATCTGGTTTTCGTAGCTGCCTGCGAACTCGTAGGTGACCCCGGTGGGCACCTTCAGCTCGCCGGAGGCTATCTTGGTCTGCAGGTAGTTCTGGGCCTGTTCCACCACGTCAACTTCCGCATGGCCTGCGCGCTTGTCAAAGAGCACATAGCCGACAAGGAAGGTATCCTCGCTCTTGATCACCTGCGGGCCGCGCACGTAGCGTATGTCCGCAAGCTGCGTAAGGGGAATCTGCTCGCCCGAGGGGGCGGCGACCAGAATGCTTTCAAGATCTTCCATGGAGTCGCGGCGTTCACGCTGATAGCGCACGCGCACGGGGTAGCGCTCGCGCCCTTCCACTGTGGTGGTCGTGAGCATGCCGCCCACAGCCACCTCTATGACCTGCTGCACCTTGTTGAGCTGAATGCCGTAGCGGGCGATGGCATCGCGGTCCACCACGATTTCCAGATAGGGTTTGCCCACAATGCGGTCTGCAATAACAGCCGCAGGCATGATGGAAGGCACTTCCTTCAGGTAGCGTTCCAGCTGCATGCCGAAGGATTCTATGGTCTTGAGATCGGGGCCTTTGACCTTGATGCCCATGGGGGCGCGCATGCCCGACTGCAGCATGACTATGCGTGCGGCAATGGGCTGCAGGTTGGGGGCACTGGTTACACCCGGCACATCCGCTGCCATGACTATGGCATCCCATATGTCGTCGGCATTGCGCACACCGTGCCACGCCTCGCGCTTAGTGTTGATGGCGGGATCAAGGGGCAGACGCCAGAGACGGAACGGCTGGCCGTTGTCGTCAGGGATGAGTGCCCCCGCGGCGTCACGCTCGAAGAGGCCCTGTACCAGATAGGGAATGCCATCCGGTGCGGGCAGCAAGTCGCCTGCTGCCGAGCGCATGTAATCCTTCTGGGAAGGATCAAAGCGGAAGCGCATGCGCTTGCCGTCTGCGCCGAGCAGATATTCCGAGTGGTAGTTTATTACCGTCTCGATCATGGAAACCGGTGCCGGATCAAGGGGCGTGTCTGCTCGGCCCAGTTTGCCCACGGCAGTCTGCACTTCCGGTATGGCGTTTATGGCGTGGTCCTGCTTGGCCAGTATGTCAGCCACTTCTCCGATAGACGCGTGTGGCATGGTGGTGGGCATATACAGGAACGAGCCTTCGTCCAGCGGCGGCATGAATTCCTTGCCAAGGCCTGGAAATGCGTGGCTGAGCGCCGCAACCGGGGTCGAAGAACGTACGGATGCAGGAGCCCATGCCATGAGATTGCCGAAGCCGAGCCACACGGTCATGCCCACCGTGGTGATGGTGGCGGGCAGGAGTATGAAAAGCAGCTTGTGGCGCAGGCACCATGCAAGCGCAGTGGGGTAACCACGCTGGAACAGCTGGAAAAAGCCCATCAGCCCGCCGATGAGCATGGCCACGAAGAGCAGGTTGCTCAGCTCGCCCTTTTCCGGTCCGAGCGGGAGCCAGTGGCTGGAAAGCACAACGGTTACGGCAATGATCACGGCCCAGTTCTCCGCACGCGCAATAATACGCTGCCAGAGCGGGGGCAGTGCGGAAACCAGCAGCCGGTGCACACCTATGTACGCGATGAGCAGTCCCGCCCACCATGAAATGCGCATGCCTGCCCACAGCCCTGCCATGACCATGACGGCGGGCAGCATGAAGCGGCGTATGCCTCTGCCCAGATTCAGCTTGCCGCTCTTGAAGAGCACATGGGCAAGGGCGGGCAGAATGGTCAGCGCCACGATGATGGAGGCCCCGAGAGCAAAGGTTTTTGTATAGGCAAGGGGCTTGAAGAGCTTGCCTTCCGGCCCGTCCATGACGAACACCGGCAGAAAGCTGACCACTGTGGTTGCCACTGCGGTGAGCACGGCGCTGCCCACCTCTGACACGCCGGAGAATATGAGATTGAACACGCTGGCACCCGGGGGGGCATCTTCCAGCTTTTTCAATATGTTTTCGCAGATGATAATGCCCATGTCGACCATGGTGCCGATGGCGATTGCTATGCCTGACAGGGCAACGATGTTCGCATCCACCTTGAACGCCTTCATGCCAATGAAGCACATGAGCACGGCAATGGGCAGCAGTGTGGAGATGAGCAGCGAGCTGCGGAAATGCATGACCGCCATGAGCACCACGATGATGGTGATCAGGATTTCTTCCGTAAGCGCGGTATCAAGGGTGCCCAGCGTCTCCTGAATGAGCCCCGAGCGGTCGTAGAAAGGCACAATAGTCAGCTTGGAGACGGTGCCGTCCGGCAACACCTTGGAGGGCATGCCGGGGGCTATGTCGTTGATCTTCTTCTTGATGTTCTGAATGACCTGCAGCGGGTTTTCGCCATAGCGCACCACGACCACGCCGCCTGTCACTTCCACGCCGTCCTTGTCCAGCATGCCGCGGCGGGTGGCCGGACCGAGCGCGACAGTTGCCACGTCGCGTACGGTTATGGGTATATTGTCCGCAACGCGCACCACGGCTTTTTCAATGTCTTCCAGCTTCTTGATGAAGCCGATGCCGCGGATGAGGTATTCAACGCTGTTCACTTCTATAGTGCGCGCGCCGACATCAAGGTTGGACATGCGCACCGCGTTTACCACCTGTTCCAGCGTCACGCCGTGGGCGCGCATGGCATCGGGGTTCACATCGATCTGATATTCCTTGATGAAACCGCCTGCGGAGGCCACTTCCGAAACACCGTCGGCAGCCAGCAGGGCATAGCGCACATACCAGTCCTGTGCGCTGCGCAGTTCATCCTGATCCCAGCCGCCGGTTGGATTGCCGTCCGGGTCCCTGCCTTCAATGGTGTACCAGAATACCTGTCCGAGCGCGGTGGCATCCGGCCCGAGCGTGGCCTGCACGCCCTCGGGCAAGGTGCCGGGGGGCAGCGAGTTCAGCTTTTCAAGCAGTCGCGAGCGCGACCAGTAGAATTCCACATCTTCGTTGAAGATGACGTAGATGGACGAGAACCCGAACATGGAATAGCTGCGCACGGTCTTTACACCGGGAATACCCAGCAGGGAAACCGTGAGCGGGTATGTTATCTGGTCTTCCACGTCCTGCGGGGAGCGGCCTGTCCATTGGGTGAACACGAGCTGCTGATTCTCGCCGATGTCGGGAATGGCGTCCACCGGCACAGGGTTGCGCGGCAGTCCGGCTATGTCCCAGTCAAAGGGGGCCACCATGGCACCCCAGCCTATGATCATGGTGGCGAGCAGAAAGACCACCAGCTTCCGTTTGAGGCAGAAGTGGATGATCTTGTCGGTCAGGCTTACGGGAACAACCTCGGGCTGTTCTTCTATCACGCATACGGCGTTGGAGCTTTCTGCGGACGTGTCTTCTGCGTTTTCCGAGGGCATATCTGGGGGCGCGGAAAGAGGGTGCTGTTGCTGTTCGTTCATGGTGTGTTCCGCCTTGCCGCTACTTGTCTTTGAGCTGGCGGGTCACTTCGCCGCACTTGTACATGGCCGCACCGAAATAGGGGTTGCGGATGTCCTCATCCTTCTGCAGCCATGAAGCTCCCTTGCTGTCAAAGGCCATGGGGCAGTACAGTTCATACACTGGTCCGTCGGCGCGTATGCCGAGCTGCATGACAGCGGCGGTAAGGCCGAGGGAAAGATTCTCGAATCCGGCACGCAGGGCATTCATGCCCTCAGGGGTGGTGCCATCGGCTTCTGTCATGGCCTTCATGCCTTCCTGCATGCGGCCAAGGGCCTTGTTCCATGTGGCGAGCCCTGCTTCGTCCAGCAGGGAACTGTCTGCGGCGGCAAGAGCGGCTGTGAGTGCCGGAAGGGCCTTTTGCGCTGCTGCGGCATCATCCTTGCCAAGTGCTTCGGCTATGGGCGTGTAGGCATTGAATACCCCGCCTATCTGCTGGCGGAAGGGCTGTGGTGCCATGCCGCCTGCGGCTTCCGGCACGCCGAATTCGCTGGCCAGATTGGCGTAATGGGTGTGCGTCAGCGCGTGTACTTCGTGCAGGCGTTTGAAATCTCTGGCCTCGCTGCCCAGAACGGCGTCGTTGGCAAGCAGCATGGAAAATTCCTTCCACGCGAGCTTTGCGTCGCCTTCAAGCATGGCATTCTGTTCCACGGAATCCATCAGGGAGAGCAGGTTGGCGTTCATGTCCGTATACAGGGCCTTGGCGCCGTCCACATCAGAGGCACGCAGTGCAGCATCTATCTTGCCGATCTGGCCGCCGATAAACGAAAGTTTGGAGAGCAGCAGCGGCGGTGCTTCGTATATGGCCGTGGGCTGCGGCATGGAATCCGTCATGGGACTGTTCAGGGAACCGGGTGCCAGTCCGTGGGCGTGCTGCATGGGGGCCTCGGCACTGCCGGGGTTCATCATGCTCGGTTTGGCCTGAATCTGCAGTGCGCTGTCGATCTTGAATGCGCCCCTGCTGACAACGAGTTCACCTTCCGAAAGGCCGCTGCGGACAATGTAGGTCTCTCCTGCGCGGGGACCGAGCACCACTTCGCGGCCGATGAACGTGCCGGGTTTGTCCTTGGCCTGCACATACACGACGGCACGTTTGCCCGTGATGAGCGGCGCGGAGACGGGAATGACCAGCGGGTCTTCCTTGCCGGTGGTGGCCTGTGCCTGCTTGCCGCCTATGCGCTGCACTGCCTGCACGAACATGCCGGGCTTGAGGCTGGCGTCGCCGTTGGGTACTTCAAGCCGCACATCCACCGTGCGGGTCTTGGGGTTGACCATCGGATCTATGTAGACAATGCGGCCCTGATAGTTGCGGCCGGGGTATGCCTCTGCGGCAAAGGTGACTTCCAGCCCCTTCTTTATCCACGGCAGGTCGGATTCATACGCTTCAAGCACCACCCATACGTGGCTCAGGTCGGCAATGGTGTATATGGGCATGCCCGTCTGCACGTACATGCCTTCCACCACGTCCTTTCTGATCACGATGCCCCCTTGCGGGGCATGCAGGGTTATGTGGTCCGAAGGTTTGCCGTTGGCGACCACGGTATCAACCTGCGTTTTGGAAAGGCCGAGCAGACGCAGTTTTTCCTTGGACGCTTCAAGGGTGCGCTGTGCCGTTCTGCGCACGAGATCAAGATTGGTGGACTGCGCATCGTTCATGGCCTTGGCTGCCTGCAGCAGTTCCGCCTGCGCGGTGAGCAGTTCGGGGCTGTAGATGGAAGCCATGGCCTGCCCGCGCTGCACCACGCTGCCGGTGGAATCCACATACAGCTTGTCGATGCGGCCGCCCATCCATGCGGTAATGGAGCCCACGCGGGTTTCATCATATTCGACCTTGCCCACCATGCGCACGTCCAGAGCCACGGATTGCTTGCGGACAGGCGTGACCACTATTTCCGCCAGCTTGCGCGAATCCGCATTCATTTCCACCTGACGCAGACTCTGGGCGGCTGCCCTGTTGGCATCCAGCTCCAGTTTTATCAGGTCCATGAAGCATATGGGGCACTTGCCGGGTTCGGGGAGCTGTATCTGCGGGTGCATGGAACAGGTCCACACCACCCTGCCGGCAGCATCCGTGCTGCGTTCAAGCCCGTGATCCTTGTGTTCGGAGAGCGTCTTTTCTGTGACGGGGGCTTGCTTATGTCCCCTGAAATACAGGGCAACGGCAACGATGATGATCAGACCGCCGAGAAGAGGGGCAATCCATTTGTAACGTCTGATGGTGGTGAGCAAAGGCATGACGGGCTCCTGCCGGGTGTGTCAAAAAATTATGCAGTGAGAGGGCCGGGGTTCCGGAAACAGGAGAACGCGCCGGAACAGTGCTTCCGGCGCGTTCAGAGGTGTTGTCAGGCAGGGGTCTTTTCGAGTTCCACGCCCTGTTCTTCCAGCTTCTTGATGTACTGTTCAGGATTCTTCTTGAATTCGCTTTCGCAGGAAGGGCAGCAGAAGTAGACACGCTTGCCGTTATGGTCTGCGTGCAGCTTCTTGTTGATGGCGTAGCCCATGACGGGGCATTTGGTCTGGGGTTCGGCTGCATATGCCGCACCCGTGGCAAGACCGGTGCCAATGCCGAGCATGGCCATTACTGCAAGGGCTGCAAGGGATTTGATGAGTGTGCTCATTGACATTTCTCCAATAATCTTCAGGTGCTTTTGTTACTGCTTGCCCTGTTCCGAGTCATGCATGGCCTTGCCCTTCATCATCATGGAATGGCCGTCCATCATCATCTTCTTGCCCTTCATCATCATGTCCTGGCCATTCATCATCATCATTTCACCCTTGGACATATTGCCGTGGGCCTTCATCTTCTCTTTGCCCATCATCATCATGGACTCACCGTCGGACATATCACCCATCATCTTATGGGCGCCGTTCATCATCATATCACCGCCGGTAGTCTTGCCGTTCATCATCATATTATGGCCGGCAGCCTTATCGTTCATGGCAGGGGCTGCAGAGGTGTCTGCCGCCGCGTGTTCGGTATGGGCGGGCGTATCCTGTGCGGATGCGGCAATGGGGGCTGCCGATACAAAAAGGGCCAGCGCGAAAGCAAAAAGGGCGGTTTTGAGGGAAGTGGTACGTGTCATGGTGGTAACTCCTTGTTTCGTTGAAGCAGAAACGTTGCTTCAGCTATTTAATGGTTGTCTTGAGATCAGATTCCGGCAGGGAGGGTTTTTCCAGCACGGAACCGTGATACTTGCAGGGGATTTCACCGCCGGTCAGGGCTTCCATGTCGGCGATGCGCTGGGCCTGGTCCGTCAGGGCGCGGGCATAGGCAAGATGCAGTTCAAGATAGCTTTTCTGTGTTTCGGTGATGTCGCTGAACGATGCCTTGCCGCTCTGGTAGGCCTGCAGTGATACTTCTATGGCCTGTTCCGCGCGGGGGAGCAGGGTATCCTTGTACAGTTCTATGCGCCGTCCTGCATCGCGGTAGCGGAACAGGGCCAGCTCAAGGTCGGCAAGAAGCGAGTCCTGCTTGCCTTGCCTTCCCCGGTGGGCGGCAAGGAGCATCTCCTTGCTTTCGATTACTGCGGCATCGCGTCCCGAGCGCCAGATGGGCAGGTTTATGCCGATTGATGCGATGAGAGGGTCGTCGCCTTTATTGAACATGTCGGCATTGTTGCGGGGCCTGTCGGTATATATGGATTCCAGACCGAGCGTTACGTCCGGGAAATAGTTTCGTTCTGCCAGCGAGGCTGCTGATTTGGCTTTTTCCGCCTGCGCATCATAGCCGTGCAGCGCGGGGTTGTTTTCCTTGAGTGCCGTGCGCAGGATGTCGTCATTCATGGATATTTCCATGACCGGCACTGCATCGGGAACCTGCACCGGCTCATTGGTTTCACGCCCCATGGCCGCGTTCAGGCGTGCGCCAAGCGGGGTGCGCAGGTCCTGCATCGAGCGCAGGCGTTCTCCCAGTTTGTCCAGTTCCACCTGCGTGCGCAGCACATCGGAATAGGGCGTACCTCCCGCCGCATAGCGGGCGCGGGCCACGTCTTCCAGATATTGCAGCAGTTCTTCATTTTCACGGGTAATGTTTATGGCGCGCTCAAGATAGGCGTATTCGTAAAAGGCATTCTTCACGTCACGGTAGAGCGCAAGTTTGGTGCCTTCCGCCTGCGCCCGCAGGGTGTCTGCCTCGTGCAGGGCTATCTGTTCCTTGTCGCTCAGTTTACCGGGCCAGGGAAATTTTTGTGAAATGCCGTATCGCCAGCGCTGGGGACCGGTGCGGGTTTCCACAGGCTCGATGAAATAGCCGAAACGCAGTTCGGGGTCGGGCATGACCGAAGCCTGCGGAGCCTTCTGCACGGCTGCGCGCCAGCGGGCGAAGGCTGCCTGCAGCTCCCCGTTGTTTTCGGCGGCTGTTTTCAGGTAGGCGGGAAGGGGGGCAATGGATACAGGCTCCTGTGCTCTTGCAACACCGTGCATGGCAAGGGTTGCAAGGGCGGCCATGATGATTGCCACCGGAAGGAACAATGCGAGAAGGCGCAAGGGTGCAGAATGCATGGCGTTTGCGCCCGCATGGACAATGGCTGCGGCAGTTGCCTGCTGGCGGGGAAGCCGGGTCTGCCTGACTTGGATTGGATGTTCACGCTGCATTGATTTTCCTGTTCCTGTTGAAGATGTGGCTGCACTGTCTTTCATTATGCTGTAGCTCCACTAAACAAGATGCGTACCATCACGTAAAAAGCAAGTTATTTCGGACTAGATTAGTCCGAATAAGAAGTGCATGATGGTGCACATCGTGTCATATCGTATAAAAAATGGACGATTTTGCCCTGCCTTGGCCCTGTCATGTGTATGATTTTTGAACAGGAGCGCAGCAGGAAAGGGAGCAGGGGGGCAGCAGGTGAGAGCCTGATCATAATTTACACTATGCAGGCGGAGGGGGGAGTATTTTGTTGGATCAGGGGGAATTTTGTCGGGTCAGGGCTGGCGTTTACCCCGGCGCAGGTGCTCAGGCAGGTTCTGCATGCCTTCCACTACGGGACAGGGGGCTAACTTGCGATTTTTGAGCAGGCGGTTGTCCAGCACCACCACGATGCCCTTGTCTGTTTCGCGGCGGATGAGTCTGCCCACGCCCTGACGGAACTTGATGGCGGTTTCGTATCGGTATCGGTCCCAGTAGGCTGCGTCCGGCAGGCAGCGCTTGCGCGCGTCCATGAGCGGGGACGAGGGCGATGGAAAGGGCAGGCGGGTGATGATGACCTGCGTGAGGGTGTCGCCGGGAAAATCCACGCCGTGCCAGAAGGTTTCCACGCCGAAGAGCACGCTTTCCTTTGCGGCGCGGAACTCGTCACACAGCGCTGCGGGCGGCTCGCCCTTTTTCTGGAACAGCAGGGGGTATTCCCCGTCGTATTCGCGCTCCAGCCGTTCGCGCAGGGCTTCAAGGTCCTCGTAACTGGCGCAGAGCACCAGCGTGGCACCGTGGTTCAGCTCTATGAGATCGGGAATGACCTTGGAAACATAGTTCAGCCACGTGGCCTTGTGCTCGAACATGGCCGTGGGCGTGCCGGATGGCACTACAAGGGCGAAATCCGGCTCGAACGGCGGGGACACGCGGGTGACGAAGCAGGGCTTGGGCGGTGCTTCCGTGTCGTCAAAGAGAATGTGCTGCCCCTTGCCCAGTCCGAGGCTGCGGCGGAAGGGGGCAAAGCTGGCCTGATGGGTGAGCGTGGCCGAGGTGAACACCACGGTATCGCGGCGTGCGAGAATGTGGTTGCGCACCAGCGGACCCACATAGACCTGTCCGCCGCCGAGAATCCAGTTGCGCGGAAAGACCTGCACGGACTGCCACGTGCCTTCTGATTCCAGACCCGTGCGCAGCTGCGCGAGGTTGAACATGGCCTCATGCACCAGCATGCGCATGGTGCGGCAGCGCGAGAGCGTCTTGAACGGCAGGGGCAGGCGTCCGGCCTCCTTGCCGTTGAAGAAGGCCGTGTTTTCGTGCACGGCTTCCATGAGCCCGTGCAGATGCTTCAGGTCGTTGGCGATGTGGCCGTTGGTAAAGGCCTTGTGTGCCGGAGTCACGGCAATGGCACCGCCCAGCGCTCCCCTGTCCATGGCGAGAAAGCGGTCGCGCATGGTGTCCAGCGCCCGCAGCAGCACGCCTATGGCATCTACGCCGCGTTCGGCCCTGTCCCTGTCCAGCGGCGGAGTGGAGGGAGAAGCCACCAGCTTGCGGCACTGCTCACGCAGGTAGCGGGCATGGCCCTGCACATCCGAGGTGGCAACTTCCGGGCTCATGGCGCTGCGCACTGCGTCTTCGAAGTGGTTGGCTTCGTCTATGACGCAGTGGCGGAACAGCCCGTTGAGCTTGCCGTCCTTCTCCATGAGAATGAGCTTGTTGTGGTTGGTGATGATGAGGCGCGCATTGGCCGCCTCTGCCGTCACCACCTGTGCGGGACAGTGCGAGTGGGTGGCGTGGCAGCCGCTTCCTGCGCTCACTTCCAGCATCAGGCCTGTGAGCTGGCGGTTGCCGTCCAGCCTGCGGCGCAGGCGGGGCGAAATATCTTCACAGTCTGCAAGACGGTAGCGGTAGCAGATGTTCACGAAGAACAGCCACGCGAGCAGTTCTTCGCCGTCCATGTCGGGCGAGAGCACATCGTCGAGCTTGTGGGCGCACACGTAGTTGCTCTTGCCCTTGATGAGGGCGGCAGGGATGCTTCTGTATTGCCCGAAAAGCTCGCGGCAGGCTTCCAGCTCATTGCCGTAAAGCTGGTTTTGCAGGCTCTTGGTGTAGGTGGCAATGGCCACGCGCTGCTGGGGATTACGCTTGAGAAATTCCATGACAGGCAGCAGATAGCCCAGCGTTTTGCCCGTGCCTGTGCCTGCCTCTATGCAGGCGACTGCGTTGGTGTTCAGCGCGTGGGCCACATGTCCGGCATACGTGACCTGCGGCTCGCGCACGCGGTAGCCCTTGCGACGGTGGGCAAGCTGTTCATAGAGCTGGCTTATGTCCCGCTCCGGCACCTCGGTAAAGCCGGTACCCTGCGCGTCTCGCGGTTCGATGGTGGGGGCTTTTTCCAGAAACTGCCGCCAGTCCGGCGTGTCATCCGCTGTAACCGGTGTGACAAGACCGCCGTCAAAGTATCCGGAAAAATGGTGCAGCAGGTGGCAGCAGGCATCGCCGAACAGGGTGTCGCTGTGCGCCAGATAGTGACGCAGGGCCCGTGCCCCGGGGAATCGGGTGTCTGCGAGTACGGAACCGAACAGATGCCGCGTGAAGGCAAGGCCGAGTTCCGCACCTTCTTCCGCGGAAAAGCTGACCTTGTCGCGGGGCTGGCCGTGGATTGTTTCCCACAGCTGCCGTGGCGAGGCGCTGGACCCCCAAGGCATGAAGTAGTCTGCCGCGAATCCCAGATCAAGCACGCGCAAACCGCGCAGCAGCTCCTGCAACGCGGGCAGGGCATCGTACGGATCGTAGCAGAACACGAATTCCAGTCCGGCCAGAAAGTCGCACAGGGCATCCTGCACCTGTGCATGCTCAGGTGCCCCCCCAAGCGCCTTGCGGCTGACATGCGAATGCATGAAGTCGCGGGCGCGGGTGGCCTTGGTGCGGATGAGCGAATGGTAGCTGGTGCGCTTGCCCTCCGGCGTAATGCGGATGGCGGCCACGGCATAGGGCGCAACCGCTCCGGCAGGCGGGGCGGCCATGTGGACAAAGAGAAACCCTATGTCGCGGATGGGGTGCATCAACGGCTGGAACATGGCTTTCTGGTATCAGAAGGGCGGGTGGCTGTCAGTCTGAATATGGCGCAGTTCCGGACAGTTCCGACCCGTTCCGGCCAGATTCAACCCGTTCTGATTGGTTCCGATTACTTCCGATTACTTCTGGTTCGTTTAGATCGTGTCCGCCCATGCCCTGCCAGCTCCGGTCAGTGCGGGGCAATTTTGATCAGTTCCGATCAGGCCGATCAAGTCGGATCAGCTCTATCAAGTCCGCTCAGGCTTGGTCCAATTGGGCCAGGTCTGACCTCCCCGTCGCATCAGGCCCATGAATTGCGGTTACCGTGGCAGGGCAGATGAAAAAAGGCCGCACCCTGACGGATGCGGCCTCATGTTTTGTTGTATGGCAGGCGTGGCTATTTTGCCATGCGTGCTTCAAGATCCTCGGCGCTCTTGATGACCTGCGCCTTGAATTCTTCGCGTGCGGCAGTGAGCTTTGCAGCGACCTTGGCATCCTGCAGCGCGATGATCTGCGCGGCAAGCCATGCAGCGTTCTTGGCTCCGGCCTTGTCCAGCGCCACGGTGCCCACGGGGTAGCCGGGGGGCATCATGACGGTGGCCAGCAGCGCATCCATGCCGCCCAGCTTGGAAGCCGTGATCGGCACGCCGAGAACGGGCTTGAGGGTGCGAGCGGCAACTGCGCCTGCAAGATGTGCGGCCATACCGGCGGCGCAGATGAAGACCTGACAGCCTTCCTTCTCCAGCTTGTCCACCAGATGCTCGGTGCGTTCCGGCGTGCGGTGGGCGGAGCTGACCGTGAAAAGGTAGCTGATGCCCAGCTGCTCCAGCACTTCCGTGCAGGGGCGCATGGTTTCTTCGTCGGAAAGGCTTCCCATGAATATACCGACCTGAGGCATGTTCATTACTCCTGAAAGGGGTTCGGGTGGTTGTTGCCAGAGCCGTTGTTATGGTCTTTCGTCCGCGCTTTTCTAGTGCCTACGATAACGTGTGCAGGCAGGGGGCAGCCATTCCAAAGGGGGCCGGAAGTGCCGGAACTGTTCTCCGGTCCGGCAGCCACGCTTCGGCGTTCAGCAGCAGCGGAACGAAACGTATCCTATTTCAGACCCTTGAAGCCGATGTCGCGGCGGTAATACGCCTTGTCCATGCGCAGCTTGGCAACGCCTTCGTAGGCGCGCTTCTGGGCATCGGCAAGGGTGGCACCCAGCGCGGTAACGCACAGCACACGGCCGCCGTTGGCGCGGGTAACGCCGTCTTCAAGGGTGGTTCCGGCCTGAAAGACCTTCAGATCGCCGATGGCTTCCGCCTCTTCGATGCCGTTGATCTCCATGCCTCTGGGGTAGCTGTTGGGGTAGCCTTCTGCCGCAATGACCACACCGAGGGTGGTTTCCTGCTTGATGTTCAGCGGGGTTTCGGCAAGGCGGCCTTCAACGCAGGCCATCATCACGTCCACGATATCGCTGTCCAGACGCATGAGCAGCGGCTGGCATTCTGGGTCGCCGAAGCGCACGTTGAATTCGAGCACATAGGGGCCCTTGGCGGTCATCATGAGACCGGCGTAAAGGATGCCCACGAAAGGCTTGTCCTTCTTGCCCAGCGTGTTGCACACGGGCTTCATGACCAGTTCGATGATCTCGTCGTAGCGTTCGGCGGGCAGAACAGGGGCAGGGCTGTATGCGCCCATGCCGCCGGTGTTCGGGCCGGTGTCGCCGTCGAATACGGCCTTGTGATCCTGCGAGGAGGGCAGAGGCTTTACGGTCTTGCCGTCGCAGAAGCAGATGAACGATGCCTCTTCACCGATGAGGCACTCTTCAATGACAACGTGCTTGCCCGATGCGCCGAATGCCTGCTGGATCATGATTTCTTCCAGCGCGCCAATGGCTTCGTCCGTGGTCTGTGCAACCACAACGCCCTTGCCAGCGGCAAGGCCGTCGGCCTTTACCACGATGGGAGCGCCGACTTCCAGAACATAGTCCCGGGCATCTTCGAATTCATCGAATACGCCGAATGCGGCAGTGGGCACGCCTGCTTCATCCATGATGTTCTTGGCGAACGCCTTGGAGCCTTCCAGCTGGGCGGCAAAGGCATTGGGGCCGAAGCAGGGGATTCCGGCAAGATCAAGAGCGTCCTTGATGCCGAGCACGAGGGGCAGTTCCGGACCCGGAACCACGAGGTCAATCTTCTGTTCTTTGGCAAAGGCAACCAGTGCGGGAATGTCATCAACCGCGATGGGCACGTTGGTGCCTTCAAGGGCGGTGCCGCCGTTGCCGGGGGCAATGAAAATCTCGTCAACTTTCGGGCTCTGACGCATTTTCCATGCAAGAGCATGTTCGCGTCCGCCATTTCCGACGATCAGAATCCGCACGTCTGGCCTCCGTATGGCTTTAGACAGGGTTTTCCCCCGTCCTGTTTCGTGATAGCACGTTCAGTCACGTGGCTTGCGTGTTGTGGTGTGCGCCTGATACATGCTTTTGCCGTTTGGTTCAAGAAACATATTTATACTACTATTTCAGTTCGTTGGGAGTGCGTATGGTGACTCATCGTTTTTTGCCGCATCTGCCTGCGGAGAAGTTGGCGGCGCTTCAGCTTGAGGGATTGCGATGGACGGTACGCCATGCCTATGCGAACAGCCCCGCCTACAGGGCCAAGTTCGATGCGGCAGGGGTGCACCCTGACGATATTACCACCCTTGACGACATCCGGCTGCTCCCCTTTACCACGGTGGCGGATCTTCGTGAAGGGTATCCGCTTCCCCTGCTTTCCGTACCGGAGGAGCAGGTTGTGCGTATTCACGCTTCTTCAGGCACCACGGGCAAACGCAAGATTCTGGCTTACACGCAGAATGATATTGATACCTTTGCCTTGCAGATGGCGCGCTGCTACGAGATTGCCGGACTGACCACGCTGGACCGCGTGCAGATTGCCGTGGGCTACGGCCTGTGGACTGCCGGTGCCGGTTTTCAGCTGGGCTGCGAGAAGTTCGGGGCGCTCACCGTGCCGGTGGGACCGGGCAACCTTGAAATGCAACTGCAGCTCATGACGGATGTGGGAACCACCTGCCTGTGTTCCACGGCGTCCATGGCGCTGCTCATGGCGGAAGAAGTGGAGCGCAACGGCCTGCGCGACCAGTGCAAACTGCGCAAGATCATTTTCGGCGCGGAAGCGCATAGCGCCAAGATGCGTAAGACATTCGAGGAAAAGCTGGGTCTTGAGGGCAGTTACGACATTGCGGGCATGACAGAGATGTACGGCCCCGGCACCGCGCTGGAATGTGATGCGCATGAAGGCCTGCATTACTGGGCCGACCTGTTCATCATCGAAATTCTTGATCCGGAGACCCTGCAGCCCGTGCCGGATGGCGAAGTGGGCGAAATGGTGGTGACCAGCCTGCGTAAGGAGGCCGCGCCCCTCGTGCGGTACCGCACCCGCGACCTTACCCGCATGCTGCCGGGCATGTGCTCCTGCGGACGGGAGATTCCCCGTCACGATCATATTCTCGGCCGCTCGGACGACATGATCATCTTCCGTGGCGTGAACATTTACCCCGGTCAGATTGCGGACGTGCTGCACAAGTTCCCTGAAGCGGGAGCGGAATATCAGATTGTGCTGACCCGCAAGGAGGGCAAGGACAGCCTGACCCTGCGTCTGGAGCGTAATGCGGAATCCGCAGACGGCAACAATGCCGCGCTTGCCAGTGCCGTGGGTGCCGAGCTGCATAAAAAGCTCATGGCCCGCGTGGAGATGGAGATTGTGGACCCCGGCGTGCTGCCGCGTTCCTTCGGCAAGTCCAAGCGTGTGGTTGATCTGCGCGATCAGGAATAGCCGTCCGGTATCTGTACCATCTCGCTGTTCCCGCCCGTCTCGGCTATACGGGAACAGAAAGAACAATAGTATTCTGGGCCGCCTCGTAACCGGGGCGGCTTTTTTTAGTATCTGACGTTGCCTTGATGCGGGGGGCGATGGTAGTTCTATCTCCGTCTATTCGTTACACAACCGGCCATGTGCCTTACGGAGAGTGTATGAGGGTTTTACTGAGCTGCGTGAACTCGCTGGTATCGCTGGTGGGCTACGATACCGAGGCGGCAAAGGCATTCTGGTACTGTCCCGGCAACATGCTGCGCGCCTGCGGAGCCTGCTACGACGGCCACGACCTGCTGCTTGCCTCGGATGAATTTGTCACCCGCATCACGCCGCAGGGCGTGCGTCAGCATAAGCTGCCCGGACCGCATACCAACCTTGCGCACAGCGTCCATCATATCGGCGGCATGATCGGCGTGGTGGATACGGGCAACTCACGTATCCTCATCCAGCCGCCGGACTCCGACGGGGCCGTGTTCACACTGGACCCGCTGGAAGGCTGGCCTGACCGGCCCATGGATGCCATACACCTCAACGACTTCATGCCGTGGGGCGAGGGTGTCATTGCCTCCTGCTTCCACTACCATCCCTTCGGCCACTACAAGACCAAGGGATATGACTGGCATGGCGGCGGCCACGGGTTGATTCTCGGCATGCACCGCGCACACGGCATGACCGTATCCAAGGTGCTCGCCAGCGGGCTGAACTGCCCGCACTCTCTGGTGGAGCATGAAGGGGCGGTGTATTGCTGCTCGTCATCAAGAGGGGAGTTTCTCAAATATGCCCCGCAGCCCAGCGGCCTGCTCTATGAGTCGGCACGCTGGAAGATAACCGGCGACCATTTTGTGCGCGGCGCCCTGCACGACGGCGAGCGCTGGCTGCTCGGCGGCAGTTCCGTGCGCAGACTCAAGGATCAGTCGCCCATGTCGCTGTATCTGCTGGATGAGGCCACAGGAAAGGTGGAACGTCAGACCGTGGCGGCAGCAGGGGAGATATATGATGTGTTGCCGTGGGATGATGCAATCATGCGCACGCTGGTGCCTGTGATCAATGCCCTGCCATCCAACGACTGGGACGAGAACGAATACCCCAAGCCCATGGGCCTGCCGGATTTCTAGCCCCCCCCATTTTTCGCATGTAACAACCCCGCCGTCGGAGCAGTCCGGCGGCGGGGTTTTGGTTTGTCAGCTTTCTGTTTGTCGTATGCAATTGTACAAGGCGCAGATCATTTAGGTGTGTTCCAGTAGCGGGCAGGCTGAGTCCGGGTGCTCCAGAGGAATGGAGATGCGGAAGGTGGTGCCTTTGCCCGGCGCGGACTCCAGCTGGATGTTGCCGCACAGTTTTTGGGTAATCAGGTTGTACGTGATGTGCATGCCAAGGCCGGTGCCGCCCTGCCCCTGTTTGGTGGTGAAGAAGGGGTCGAATATTTTTGAGCACTGCTCGGCATTCATGCCTTTGCCGTTGTCGCTGTAGGTTATCTGCACGCCGGAGGGGATGCTTCGGGCCGAGAGGGTGACTACGCCGGGTGTGGTGTCGTCAAAGGCGTGAATCAGGGAATTCATGATCAGGTTGGTGAGCACCTGTGTGAGCGCACCGGGGTACGTTTTCAGGGTAATATCTGCGGGGCAGACAATCTCCAGTGTATGCGGGGAATGTTTGAATTTGGGCTGCACGCTGAGCTGCACTTCCCGCAGGTATTCGTGCAGGTTAAAGTCGCGTGTTTGTTCCACTTCCTGATCCACGGCAACCTGTTTGAAGCTGCGGATGATTTCTGCACCGCGCGTAAGGTTGAGCATCATCGACTCTGCTGCGCTGTCTGCGGCTTTGAGAAATGTCTCGAATTCACCCTTGGTGAACTTGCCTGTTTCATAGGATTCGCGGATGGCGGCAAGCCGTTCCTGCAGATAGGTGGCGTTTGTCACCCCCAGTCCCAGCGGGGTGTTGATCTCGTGCGCCACGCCTGCGACCAGCCGTCCCAGTGCTGCCATCTTTTCCGTCATGACCAGCTGGTCCCGGGTCTTTTTCAGGGTGTTCAGGGACTGTTCAAGATCCTCCGTGCGTTCGAGAACGCGCTGTTCAAGACTTGCGTTCAGCTTTTCCAGACGCAACTGCGACTCTATGCGCTCGGTAACATCCATGGCGCTGACAAGAATGTGGAATACGACGTTTTGTTCATCTGCGATGGGCACAATGGCGGCATCCAGATATCTGTTCTCGCCGTCCTTGTTTACTGCGATGGCTTCAAAACGGACCGGCGTTCCTGATCTGGCATTTTCGAGCATGGATTCACGTTTTTCCGTTCCGTCATCATCTCTGATTGTCCATGGAATGTTGCCGAAACTGGCGGTCTTCTGCGGTGTGTACCCGAAGACTCCGGTCACGGCCTGATTGCACTGGAGAATGTTCCCTCTGGTGTCGAGAATGAAGAGAGCCTCGTTGGCCTGGCTGAATATCTTGTGCATTTTTGCTTCGCTTTCCGTAAGGCGCTGCGATGCCTTGCGGGCCTGCGCGATGGAAAGGAGCGAAAGGGCGATGATGCAGGCCAGCGCAATGGAGCTTGCCACAAGCATCTCTCTGGTCTGGCGTATGGTTTCCTGCTTGATGTCCTCAAGGTAGGCGCCGGTGCCGATGATCCAGTTCCACGGCTCAAAGCGTTTTACATAGGAAATTTTGGGCAGTATGCGTTCGCTGTTGTCCTGCCACTGCCACTGGTAATCGACGAAGCTGCCGCCTGTGGCGCTGCTTTTGCGCACCATCTCCATGAACAGGTTTTTGCCTGTGGCGTCCTTGTAATTGCTGAGGTCCATACCGTTCAGCTCAGGCAGATAGGGGTGCATGATCATGAAGGGGCGTGTGTCGTTGATCCAGAAATAGTCTTTCAGCTCCGGCCCGAAGCGCATGCGGGCGAGCATTTGAATGGCCATTTCCTGTCCTTCGCCAGACGCAAGGAGACCCTGAAGTTCCATTGTGTAGCAGGACTGGACGAGGTTCCACGCAACCATGACGTTGTCCTGCAGCGCGGATTTTTTTCTTTCCAGCAGGGCGTTGTAGGTGTTGGGAATCTGCACGGCAAAGATGACGCCGAAGATGAGCACCACCGACAGGACAATGGGTATGGCAATCTTCACCCACGTGGTCTGCATGAATGTGCGCAGGGCGCCGGATCGCCTCATAGCGCCCTCGGAATGTTGTCTGTGTAGTGTTCCTTGACCTTGAGCAGGGCATCCAGATTGTGCAGCAGAAGGTCCACAAGAACAGGGTCGAACATTTTGCCTTTCTGTTCGTGGAAGAAGGCCAGCACTTCATTCATGGGCCATGCCTTCTTGTAGACACGCTCATGGCTCAGCGCGTCAAAGACATCTGCAACGGCGGTAATTCTGCCTTCCAGGGGAATGTCCTCTCCCTTGAGGCCGCGCGGATATCCTGTTCCGTCCCAGCGCTCGTGGTGCGTGTAGGCTATGTCGGCAGCCGTGGTCAGCATGCGGCGGTCGGATGTTTTCAGCAGCGAATGGCCTATGGTGGTGTGCTGCTTCATGATGGTGAATTCGTCGTCCGTGAGCTTGCCGGGTTTCAGCAGAATGCTGTCAGGGATGCCTATTTTGCCTATGTCATGCATGGGCGATGCCTGTTTGAAGAGCTCCGCATCCTGTTCGGATACGCCGTGGGCCAATGCGAGAATGCGGGTGTATTCCGCCACGCGCACAACATGGTAGGCCGTTTCCTTTGAGCGTGTTTCCACCACTTCACCCAGCCGGAAAAGCACTTCGCTCTGGGTTTTTATGATCTCGTCATTCAGATAGATGTTGTCGAAAGCGATACCCACGTTGGTGGTGAATATTTCCAGCAGCTCCTTCAGTTCTTCCCAGTTATCCGGTGAGCCCTTTTCAACATACAGAATGTGGTATTTCTTGTTCTGCGTAGGAAGGTAGGCGATGTATTTGTCATCGGCTATGAGGTTGCTTTTTTCCTGAATCGCCACGTTGATTTTTTGCACGGTATCCTGCGGCAGAGACTGGCAGCTGGTGCTGCCCTCGCATTCTTCGAATTTTCCTGTGGCGGAAATGATGTTCCAGCTGGGTGCATTCAGCGATTCGGCCAGCGCGGTGAAGCCTGTGCTGCTCATGTAGAGCGAATTCTGCAGGCGGAACAGCGCTTCAATCTGGGTGAGCACCCCTTTGGAAAGGGTGTGGATGGAGCGTTCCTGAAAGAAGCTCGCCGAGGCATCAATGATGTATTTGAGCCCCACACGCTGCTTCTCGATGGAGCGCATGTCCCGATAGGAACGGATGGCCGTGTAGATGGTGGTGAACAGGCGTTGCGAGGTGAGCTCTGTTTTGTGCTTGTAGTCATTGATGTCGTATTCGACGATGACCTTGCGTTCCGGCGCCTGCCCGGGTTGCCCCGTGCGCAGGATGATGCGCACCAGCCGGTTGTTCAGTTCCTGCCGTATGGCCCGTGCGCAGTCCAGCCCCGCATGGGGCGTTTCCATGACCACGTCCAGAAGCACCACGGCTATGTCGTCATGTTGGCGCAGATGCTCCAGCGCTTCTTTGCCGGTGTAGGCAGACAGGATTTCCAGCTCAGCCCCTTCAAAGGTGAAATCGGTCAGCACCAGTCTGGTGGTGTTGTGCACCTCGACCTCATCATCAACGATGAGAATTTTCCACGGCTTCAGATGAACATGGCTGCGGGGTTCTGTTTTGCCTTGAGCGGCCGGAGAGTCTGGCTGGGCGTCTTCAGGAAAGAGGAGGTCGTCATCGCTCATGTGTGTCCCTTCTGTTTACGTTCATGCGATACTGCATGATATCAAGGGAGCGGTGAGCGGGTATTATAATCACAAAATGCGTTGCGTAGCCGGTAGATAACAGGTTGTGGCAGAGGGGGAATTATCACGGGTGAGTGTTGACTATATCCGTGATTGGGGATAAGCCCATATCAACTTTTCTTGATGAAGAAATATCAAGCCAGTCGGAAATAGCGCAGGAGCACTGAGTATGACAACGGCACTTCCCCTTATCAAAGCCTTGGCGGACGAGACCCGTCTGCGGCTCATGCATGTGTTGAACAGGTTTGAGCTGAGCGTGAACGAGCTGGTTTCCATTCTGGAAATGG
This sequence comes from Desulfovibrio subterraneus, assembly GCF_013340285.1. NCBI lineage: Bacteria > Pseudomonadati > Thermodesulfobacteriota > Desulfovibrionia > Desulfovibrionales > Desulfovibrionaceae > Desulfovibrio > Desulfovibrio subterraneus. The sequence goes on from NZ_BLVO01000012.1 coordinate 80,207, forward strand.
GCCAGTCGCGTGTGTCGCGCCATCTGAAAATCCTGACCGGAGCGGGGCTGCTCGATTCGCGCCGCGACGGGCTGTGGGTCTTCTATTCCGCACCGGAAGAAGGGCCGGGCCGCGAGTTCATAGACGCGCTCATTCCGTTCATCAACGCCGACCATACGCTGCAGGCCGATGCGGACATGGCGGCGAAAATCATTGAAGAACGCGCCCGAAAGACCAAACAATTCTTCAACTCCATTGCGGAGGACTGGGATCAGCTCAACCGCGATGTGATAGGCGACTTTGACCTGCCCGGAGCCATCATAGGCCACATGCCCCGCTGCAAGGTGGCGCTGGACCTTGGCTGCGGCACCGGCACGCTGCTTGAGCGCATGCTGGAAAAGGCGCTTTCCGTCATCGGGGTGGATGGTTCGCCCCGCATGCTGGAGCTTGCAAAGCGCCGCCTTGTGGAGGATGCGGACCGCGTATCCCTGCGCATAGGCGAGCTTGAGCACCTGCCCCTGCGTGATGGTGAGGCGGATTTTGCAGCCATAAACATGGTGCTGCACCACCTTTCGCACCCCGGCGAGGCCCTCAAGGAAATCCGGCGCGTGCTGCGTCCCGGCGGACTGCTGGCACTGGCGGATTTTGACAGGCACGATAACGAGAAAATGCGGTCCGAATACGGCGACCGCTGGCTCGGATTCGATATGACGACACTGGCGCTCAAGCTCACGGAAGCAGGGTTTTCGCTGAAATCCAGCAAGTCCCACCCCGTTGAGCGCGGGCTGTCCATTCACCTGATAGTGGCAGAAAATTCACAACAATAGATTTGGAGGCAACCACATGACTGACGCAACCCGCGCCATCCCGCTCGACCTGAGCCTGGAAAACAAGGTTCGTAATATTCAGGACGCCGACCTCGGCTACAAGGAAATGCAGCTTTCCGAGCTTGAAATGCCCGGTCTGATGGCGACCATTGAAAAGTATGGTCCCCAGAAGCCCCTCAAGGGCCTCAAGGTCATGGGCTCTCTGCATATGACCATCCAGACCGCCATGCTCATCAAGACCCTGTACGAACTGGGTGCGGATATCCGTTGGGCATCGTGCAACATTTTCTCCACGCAGGATCACGCTGCCGCCGCCATTGCCGATTCCGGCATGGCCAAGGTGTTCGCATGGAAGGGTGAAACCCTCGAAGAATACTGGTGGTGCACCGAGCAGGCCCTGACCTGGCCTGACGGTTCCGGCCCCGACCTTATCGTGGACGACGGTGGCGACGCCACCATGATGATCCACAAGGGCGTGGAAGTGGAAAAAGACCCCTCCATGCTGGAAAAGTCTTACGACAACAAGGAATTCAGCATATTCATGGACCGCCTTGCGCTGTCCCACAAGACCGATTCCACCAAGTGGACCCGCATTGCCGCCAAGGTGCAGGGCGTTTCCGAAGAAACCACCACCGGCGTGCATCGTCTCTACCACATGGAAAAGGAAGGCAAGCTGCTCTTCCCCGCCATCAACGTGAACGATTCCGTGACCAAGTCCAAGTTCGACAACCTCTACGGCTGCCGTGAATCCCTCGTGGACGGCATCAAGCGCGCCACCGACGTGATGGTAGCGGGCAAGAAGGTTGTTGTTCTGGGTTACGGCGACGTGGGCAAGGGCTGCGCCCAGTCCATGCGCGGCATGGGTGCCCGCGTGCTGATCACCGAAATTGACCCCATCTGCGCACTGCAGGCCGCCATGGAAGGCTATGAAGTAACCACCATGGACGATTGCGTTGGAGAAGCTGACATCTTTGTTACAGCCACCGGCAACTTCAATGTCATCACCGGCGCGCACATGGAAAAGATGAAGAACGAGGCCATTGTCTGCAACATCGGCCATTTCGACAACGAAATCGACATGGCGTACCTTGAGCGCAACCCCAAGTGCGCATGCCTGAACATCAAGCCGCAGGTGGACAAGTGGACGCTGGAATCCGGCCGTTCCATCATCGTGCTGGCAGAAGGCCGCCTTGTGAACCTTGGCTGCGCCACCGGCCACCCCTCCTTTGTTATGTCCAACTCCTTCACCAACCAGGCGCTGGCCCAGATCGAACTGGCCACCAACAAGGCTCTGGAAAAGAAGGTGTACACCCTGCCCAAGAAGCTGGACGAAGAAGTTGCCCGTCTGCACCTCGCCCGTCTCGGCGTGAAGCTGACCAAGCTGACCAAGGAACAGGCAGACTACCTCGACGTTTCCGTGGACGGCCCCTTCAAGCCCAACCACTACCGCTACTAATCCCTTTCGGGCTGCAAGGCCCGAAAGGATTGCCGGATACTATGAAAGCCGCCTCCATTACGGGGGCGGCTTTATTGCTTGGTTTTGCTCCCGCTTCGGGGTAGCCTTTGCACATATCCACTGAAAAGGGAGCAGAATAATGCCGGAAACTTCAATACCCATTCCGAAGAAAGTCGCTGATAAGCTGCATGCCTTGGCTAATGCCAATGGCTGTGACGTGTCCTCTCTGGTTGGCGAGGCGGTAACGCGGTTCCTTGCGGATGAAGAGGCGCGCTTGCAGACCCGCACGGGCAGCCGCGATGCCGCCATCTTCGGAGAAATGGGTATAGATGTGGATTAACCGCAGCTCCGGCAGCCCCTGCAGACCCGTCCGGTGTAGTTCCGTCCCGTCTAGTTCCTTACGGCAGCCCAGATAGTCGGCACAGTCGCGAGCCGCGCGCCAGCGGGCGAAGGTTGCCTGCATGCAATGAAAGTTAAAAGCCCCCGCGGGAATTCCGGCGGGGGCTTCTTTTTTGCAGAAAAATGCTGGGCTAGATCACGTAGTCGATGGCCTTGCGGGTGGCAACGATCTGCTTGATGAACTCAACGCACTTCATGTGCTCAGGGTGCACTGCGTATGCCTTCAGGCCCTCTTCGTCATTGTGGGTGGACTGCAGAATAACCTGAATGGGTTCTTCCGTGGTGGAGCCGAGGAAGGTGGTGGAAATTTCAATGCTGTCCAGAGAAGGGATTTTGCCTTCCAGGGCGCGGAGCATGGCTACCATCTTTTCGCAGTTTTCCGCAGCGGTTGCGCCTGCTGCCTCTTCCTTAAGCGACCACCATACAATATGCTTGATCATGGCGTTTCCCTTGTGTGGTTATACGGTGTGACGGGTACGGGCCTGTGCCTGTGCAGAAGGTATGCGGCATCTGCTGCTCCCGGTCAAGGGGGCATGGCGGGCAGCCTTGCGGACAATGCCGGTTGCTCAGGGGGGAGCGCATGGCGCTGTGTATGTGTGCATTTTGTCGCTAATCCGGCATCCCCGCGATATTGCGCGATTGTTCATATTGCCGTAAACCCAAATGGCTGCGGTAGGGGGTACCCGGCGGATTACTATCAGGGAGTGGAACATGGAGCCATTGGAGAAGCTGACGCTTCAGGCGGTGCTGGACAGAAGCGCAACCCATTTTGCGAATGATCCTGCCGTCTCGTATGTGGGCGGGGAGATCATAACCTACGGGGAATTTGCCGAAACGGTGGAATCCTTGAGCCGGTTGCTTGCGGAACAGGGCGTGGTACGCGGAGACAAGGTTGCCATTCTCAGCGAAAGCTGCCCGCACTGGTCCATGGCCTATTTCGCCATTACCGGTATGGGGGCTGTTGCCGTCCCGATTCTGCCGGATTTTCATCCCGACGCTATTCATCATATTTTGCGCCATTCCGAATCGAGCGTGGTGTTCGTGTCCGAGAGGCTCTACACCAAGCTTGAAGACGGCCAGTTTGACGAGCAGCCCCAGTGCATTCTCATGGAGACGTTTTCTCCCGTCGGGCTGGACGAAGGCAAGGACAGGCTCAAGGAACTGAAAAAAACCGGCATGCGCGAATTCCGTAAGTGGAAGGACAAGGCATGGCGCATGGCGGAGCGTTTTTCCGAACGCGTGAGCCACAAGTTGGGCGAAGAAAATCCCAGTGAGTTTTCTGAAGTGGTGGAAGGTCTGTTCGATGAAGAACGGTATGAGGTGAAGCCCGACGACGTGGCCGCCATCATCTATACATCCGGTACCACAGGCCATTCCAAGGGCGTGGTGCTCACGCACGGCAATATCGTTTCAAACGCCATCTCCGTGGTGGAAACCATTATCAAAGTTGCCCCCGGCGACAGGATGCTCTCCATTCTCCCGCTTTCGCACACCTATGAATGCACTCTCGGCATGGTGCTGCCGCTGGCTCACGGCGCGCACATCTACTACATGGACAAGCCGCCCACGGCCCGCGCGCTGCTGCCTGCTCTTGCGCAGGTGCGTCCCTCTATCATGCTCTCCGTGCCGCTGGTCATAGAAAAGATATTCAAGACGGCCATTCTGCCCAAGCTCACCGGCACATGGCTCAAACGCAATCTCTATCGCATTCCTGCCGTCCGTAAAAAGCTCAACGCCGTTGCAGGCAAGAAGCTGCTGGAAACCTTTGGCGGACGCCTGCGCATGTTCTGCATCGGCGGAGCGGCGCTGGCGCCCGACGTGGAGCTCTTTCTGCGCGAGGCGGGCTTTCCCTATGGCCTCGGTTACGGCCTGACGGAAACCAGCCCCCTGTGTGCTGGCGATGCACCGGGCAGGGCCAAGCTCTATTCCATAGGTAAGCCCCTGCACGGTGTGGAAATCCGCATTCTGGACAAGGACCCTGCCACCGGCGAAGGCGAGATTGCCGTGAAAGGCCCCAACGTGATGCGCGAGTATTACAAGGCTCCGGAAATTTCCAAGGCCACCTTCACGGAAGACGGCTGGTTCCGCACCGGCGATCTGGGCAAGCTGGACAGCGACGGCCACCTGTATATCAAGGGACGGCTCAAGAACGTGATCATCGGTCCCAGCGGGGAGAACATCTACCCCGAAGAAATCGAGGGCGTGATCATGCAGTCCGCATGGGTGCTTGAGAGCATCGTCTATCAGATGGACGGCAAGCTGGTTGCCCGCGTGCACATAGATTACGCCAAGACGGATGAAGAATTCGGCAGTCTGGCTGCGGCCAAGATGCAGGCCAAGATCAACGATGTGCTCGAATCCCTGCGGCAGCAGGTGAACAATAAGGTTTCCGCTTTCTCCAAACTGCACAAGATCATCGAGCAGACCGAGCCGTTTGAAAAAACGCCCACGCACAAGATCAAGCGCTATCTCTACGTGGACTAAGCGCAGTGTAAAATCTTGGACAATCAGGGCCGGTGAGGGATGCATCCCTTGCCGGCCCGTTTTCTGTTGGGTGGCCGGGGGGTAATTTGCGTATTTTATCTAGTGAAAATAGATGATTATGGACTGTGTGCGGTTGTGCAGAAATTTGAACCTGACCACCGGCACCGCTGCGCAAGAGCAGGAGAAGTGCAAAATCTTGTACGTTCCGGCAAAACGGCGTGATACGGTCTCGTTTGTATAACTATACGATATTTAAATAATAAATAGAATTGGTGTTGTGTTTCCGTGGGTTGGCACGTCAGTTGCTATAGTCTGGTTACCTTCTTTCTTTTCACAAATTTCCGGAACGGCTCAGGGTGGCACCTGAGCCGTTTCTGCGTTTCTGGGCCTGTGTATTTCTGCCTGCGTGTTACCGCCAAGGGGTGACCCATTGTCTGCATGATCCTTTGCACCATCATGTTCAAAGTCATCTGAGCAGGTCTGTGAACTGTCGCCTGTACCGGTATGTGAACCACCTCCTGCACAGGCGCTTCCGCATGACGCAGCAGGCCGTCCGATCCGTCAGGTCCGTCCGGTCACTCCCCCCCCCTCACTTCTGTTCGTATGCGGCGTTTTTCCCTTCACCGCGCGCTCGGCTACCGTTCACCGTTTGCCGACGGCAGTTTGCCGCTCACCGAAAATGCCTGTCACAAAGCGTGCGGCATGCATACTATGCTCCTCATGCAGCCATGTGGCGGTTTCTTCCTGCACGGTCGTTTTACTGGGATACAGCCGTGCATCCGTCATGCGCGCATGCGGCAGAATGCCGCGACATATGTTGGGCGGCGAGGCGTTCGGGCACGCCTCGCCATTTTTTACAAACAGCATCCTTCATTCACGAAGGGCACAGCACACCTGAACCGGAACTGTTGTGATGGCGGTGCGCCGGAGATCAGGCGGAGGAAAGAGGCAATGGATCAGAAACTGGCCAATCCGGCACCGCTGGGGTTGATGGGGTTCGGCATGACAACTGTTCTGCTGAATATCCACAACGCCGGATTTTTCCCCATAAGCTCGATGGTTCTGGCCATGGGGATATGTTATGGCGGCATCGCGCAGATTATTGCAGGCATCATGGAATTCAAAAAAGGCAATACCTTCGGGCTTACGGCCTTCACATCCTACGGGTTGTTCTGGCTGTCGCTGGTTGTCCTTATCGTACTCCCCAAGACAGGGCTGGCTGAAGCTACTCCCGTCGGCTACATGGGCTGGTATCTTGTCATGTGGGGCGTGTTCACCTTCTTCATGTTCCTTGGTACGCTCAGGAGCAACACCGTGCTCAAGTTCATCTTCTTTTCACTGACGGTGCTGTTCTTTCTGCTGGCCGCACGCGACTTCACCGGCAGCGAGGCCATAGGCACGCTGGCAGGGTGGGAAGGCATAGTGTGCGGTGCATCGGCGATATATCTCGCCATGGCGGACGTTCTGAACGAGGTGTACGGCAGAACCGTGCTGCCCATAGGCTAGTTTTCCATTGCCTAACCCCGTAGGTAATGGAGGGGCCGCTGCCGGAAGCATATCCGGCGGCGGCCCCTTTCTGTGTCGAAATATGGTGAGGTGCTGCCGCAAGCATGCGGCATGGCGAATGAACTGAGTTTATTCCGCGCAGGCAACGCACATGGCAGATTCTGGCATGGCAAGCAGGCGTGCCGTGGGAATGGCTGCCCCGCATTCGATACAGGTGCCGAAGTCGGGATTACCGCACTGGGCTAAAGCGTATTCAAGCCCTGCAAGGCGCGAGACAGCCTTGCCGAGCGCGGCCTTGTTCACGCTGTTGTTCACGATATTATCCATACGGGAAATGCGGCCTATGGCATCGTCGGGCGCAACGGGCTTGGTGATTTCCTTCAGGCGTTCAATCTCCGGCTTCAGGCGTTCTATTTCCTGCACTATTTTCCGGCGGATGGTGTCTCTTTCAACTTCCGTCATCTGGCATCCTGTATCTGTCTGGTATGGTTGCCCCGGGCAGGGCGTTTCAGCGGGAATCGTGGCGTGAATCCCTTCGGCGAAGCTATGTACCCTATAGCACATTGCCTGTTTCGCCAACCCGTTGCACACAGGTACCCTTGCAATTTCATGGTATACTGCTGCAGACGGCAGACGCGTATAATTTTTGTAATAAATGTAGGCAGAGATCTGAGAATGGTATAGACGTAGGATACTTTGTTCAAAATTTGGGAGGGAATATGCGTCGTTCAATACAGCACGTTTTTCAGGGCGAACCGCTGACAGAAGGGGCGGGTGTGCGCCTTCGCAGGGTGTTCGGTTATTATGAGGCCCCCATGTTCGATCCCTTTCTGCTGCTGGATGACTTCCGTTCCGATACGCCGGAGGACTTTGTGCAGGGTTTTCCGTGGCACCCGCACCGTGGCATAGAAACCATAACCTATGTGCTGCGCGGCGACGTGGAACACGGGGACAGCCTGGGCAATGCCGGTGTCATATCCTCTGGTGATGTGCAGTGGATGACGGCGGGAAGCGGCATCGTACACCAGGAAATGCCCAAGGGGGACGCACACGGCTCCATGCACGGCTTTCAGCTCTGGGCAAACCTGCCCGCCGCGCAGAAGATGATGGACCCCAGATACAGGGGGGTGACGGCTGCGGAGATTCCTACTGTGCAACTGCCGGACGGGGTTACCGCCAAGGTGATCGCCGGAACCCTGCAGGACGTGCGCAGCGAGGTGGGCAGTGTGAGCGGGCCGGTGCGGGATGTGGTTATTTCTCCGGAATATCTGGATGTATCTGTTCCGGCTGAAGTGGTATTCGAGCATCGCACCGTGCGGGGGCATACGACGTTTGTCTATGTGATCGGCGGCAGCGGTGAAGTGCTCGGCGGCGATACCGGAGCACCTTCTGTTGTGGTGCGAGATCGCATGCTCGTGCTGTTCGGCGACGGCGATTCCTTCATTGTGCGCGCCAGCGCGGAACCTTTGCGCTTTCTGCTGGTTTCCGGCGCGCCGCTGAACGAGCCTGTGGCATGGCGCGGCCCCATTGTCATGAATACGGATGATGAAATTCGTCTGGCTTTCGAGGAATACCGTAACGGAACCTTTGTGAAGGTGGGTAAGCCCTGAGTTGATGGCAGCCGCCAGCCTTGCCCGTGTCAGGTTTAAGCGGCAAAAAAGCCGCGCCGTGATGACGCGGCTTCACGTTGATGACAAGCTCTCGTTTTCAGTAAAACCGTATTGTCGTTAAGCCGGAACTGAGGTTCAAAAACGGATTTTCGTCGCTTATACGAGGTGCAGGAACGTTAGGTTCCTGCCCGGCGGAGCCAAAAAATACCAGAAAATACTTCGTCTTAAAAAAAGCCGCGTCGTGATGACGCGGCTTTTTCTGTTTGTGAGGCTGGCCTGTGCGGCTAGCTGCCGAGCAGGGCGCTGGCGAAGTCTGTGCCGTTGAACGGGCGCAGATCTTCCATCTTTTCGCCAAGGCCGATGTAGGAAATGGGAATGCCGAACTCCATGGCCACGGCAACAACAATGCCGCCCTTGGCGGTGCCGTCCAGCTTGGTGAGGATTATCTCGTCCAGCTTGCAGGCTTCGTTGAATATCTTGGTCTGCGACAGGGCATTCTGGCCGGTGGTTGCATCGATGGTCAGAATGGTGCGGTGCGGTGCGCCTTCATGCTTTTTGCCGAGCACATTGCGAATCTTCTGCAGCTCAGCCATGAGGTCCACCTTGGTCTGCAGGCGGCCTGCAGTGTCCACGAAGAGGATATCGTAGCCTTCCTTCACAGCCAGTTCCACGGCTTCATAGGCCACGGCGGCGGGGTCGGAGTTGGGTGCCTTGGCGTAGAATCCGGCACCCACGCGGGTGGCCCACACCTGCAGCTGCTCTATGGCTGCCGCGCGGAAGGTGTCGCCTGCGGCAATGAGCACCTTCTTGCCCTGCACCTGTGCGCGGTAGGCAAGCTTGGCAATGGTGGTGGTTTTGCCCACGCCGTTTACGCCGACCATGAGCACCACCTCAGGCAGGTTCACGGCCTTGATGCGCGGCGGCATCTTGAAGATGTCTTCCAGCTCTTCGCGCATGAGGGTTTTGAACTGTTCGGGATCGTCTGAGCCGGACTTGCGCACGCGTTCGCGCAGGCGGTTGACGAGCTTCATGGTGGGCTCAAAGCCCACGTCGGCCATGATGAGAATTTCTTCCAGCTCTTCCCAGAACTTTTCGTTGATGGTGCTGTGGGAAGAGAGCAGGCCGTCTATCTGCTTGGTGATCTGTTCCTTGGTTTTGGAAAGACCTTCGGAAAGCTTGAGGAACAGGCGCGAGCGTTCGTCTTCCTCGTCCTCCAGTTCCAGAGCCAGAGCAAGGCGGTACTGCAGTTCGGAGCGGAAGTCGTTGACGTATTCATACTCCATGCTGTCGAGCCAGCTGGCAAAGTTGCCGATGAACTTGTCGGCTTCGTCGGCAGGTGCATCAAGCGCGGAGAAGAAGAAACGCAGGCGTTCCCAGAGTGTGTCATCGGCTTTTTGCACGTCCTTGAGCACATGTTCCAGCCAGACGGAAAGGCGCGGTTCCGCGCTGCGCAGGGCAAGGGTGAGATCCCTCTGCCATTGAGGCTTGTCGGCATCGGCTGCGGGGCGCGCGGGCTGCGCTGCTGCAGGTTCGGGCGTTGCGGGGGCGTGCACCGGCTCCGCGTGAACGGGCTGTTCGGGGGGGACTGGCTGTTCGGCTTGTACGGACTGTGCCGGTTCTGCCTCGGGTTCTTCGGGAGCAACGGCCGGGCCGGCTGCATCCGGTTCGGAAGGCAGTTCAGAACCTTGTTCCGCAGCATGTTCCGGCTTACTCGCCGGAGTTTCCGTCAAAGGTGCTTCAGCCGGTTCTTCCGTACCGGACCAGAGACGCTTGATCTTGGAGAAAAAGCCCATAAGTGCTCCCGGGTATATGTGGCTGCCTGAGTGCAGCATGGTTTTGAAAAGGAAGGTGCGCGCGCCGAGTACGCAAGAACCCCGTTTTTCTTGCCCAGAACAGCAGCGGAGTCAAGTGTCGGAGGGGGGGCGCAAAGTGAACGGCGTGACCGGTAAAGTGTCCGGTAAAGCAGGATAGATGCAGAACTCAATACCTGCGGGGAGGGCGGGGAAAAAATACTATTCAAGTATTTAAGTCTATACGATAGTGTGCTATCAACCATCTCGGGGCTGGGTGGATGGAAATGGAATTCCCTCCGCGATTCTGAAGTTTCTTATCTGTACGGACGAACGATGCAGGAAAAACTCATTTCCAAACGCGCATACTCTCCGGTGAGTATTTTTAAGGGTAAATCCATTTCGCGCGATCTGACAGTCAGTCTCATGGTCATGATTCTGCTTGTCGTTGCAACGACCCTTTCCTGGCAATACATGCGAAATTCGCAGGAAATGCTGCATGAAGTCGAAGGAAAGGCCGATGAATACATTACCCGCCTGTCCGACATCCTTTCTGTTCCCATCTGGAACTTTGATACCCGTACCATAGATCAGATAGGCACCGTGTTCGCGCAGTATGATCTGGTGAACGAGGTGCGCATTCTCGACCCGCTGGGCAAGGTGCTCTTTTCCACGGTAAAGCGTGATGATCCCGACGCACGTGTTTTTCGCGAGCGCGATGTCATGTACGAAGGCGAGATTATCGGCCATGCCACCGTGGTGCTTTCCCTTGCCGAATACAAGCGCGATCTGGGCCGTCTGGTCACCACAAACCTGCTGGCGCTCGGCGGTGTGCTCACCGTTATCCTTGTGGCAACGGGTATTCTGCTGCGCATTTATCTGCGCCGCCCGCTCGAAGTGCTGCTGGAAGGGGTCAATCAGGTTGCCAAGGGTGACTTCGGCTTCGATTTCAGCGTGATACAGAACGCTGAACTGGGCATGATTGCGGAAAACTTTTCGGTCATGGCCAAGGAAGTGGCGGCCCGTGAAAAACAGCTGGTGGAGATAAACCGCCAGTTGCAGGGGCAGATTCGTGAGCGCGAACGTGCGGAAGCTGCGCTGCGCCTGAGCGAAGAACGCTACTCCCTTGTTGTTACGGCGACCAACGACGGTATCTGGGACTGGGATCTCAATACCGACGAAGTCTATTTTTCTCCCCGCTGGAAGGCCATTATCGGCTATCAGGACAGCGAGATTCCCAACGATCTTGATGAGTGGCAGGGACGCATGCATCCCGCCGATCTGGACAGGGTGCTGCGTGCGCACGAGGACTATCTGGCCGGAGTGACGGAACAGTTTGAGGTGGAATACCGTCTGCGTCACAAAGACGGTGAATATCGCTGGGTTCTGGGACGCGGTATCTGCGTGCGCGACGATTCCGGCGACCCCTACCGCATGGCGGGGGCGCACACCGATATTACACAGCGCAAGCTTGCCGAACGCGAGCTGTGGGAAACCAAGAACACGCTGGACAACATCCTCAACTCCATGCCCTCCATCATTGTGAGTGTGGACAAGGATGCACGCATCACCCAGTGGAACAAGACTGCCGAGGAGGCAACGGGCATTCTGGCAGCAGAAGCCTATTCCCGTCCCTTCACCGAGGTGTTGCCCGGCTACAAGATGCTGCTTTCCCACATCAAGGAATCCATTGCCACGGGTACAAACATCTCCATGGAGAAAGAGCCTGTCACCGAAGGCGAGCGGACCCGTTACTTCGACATCATCATCTACCCCGTGGTCACGCGGGGCGAATTCTCCGCAGTTGTCCGTCTGGACGACGTGACTGACCGTTTCCGCATCGAGGAAATGATGGTGCAGACGGAGAAAATGCTTTCCGTCGGCGGGCTTGCCGCAGGCATGGCACACGAAATCAACAACCCGTTGGGCGGTATTCTGCAGGGCGCCCAGAACATCCGCCGCCGCGTGTCACTCGATTTTCCGGCCAACCACAAGGCGGCCGAAGAAGCGGGCTGCAGCATGGAGAGTGTCCGCACGTATCTTGAAAATCGCGGCATTATCCGCTTCCTTGACGGCATTCACGAATCAGGCAGACGCGCTGCGAATATCGTGAGCAACATGCTGGAATTCAGCCGCCGCAGCGAGGCCCGCAGAACGTCTGTGAATCTCGGTGAGCTGGTGGACAAGACCATAGAGCTTGCCGCCAACGACTATGATCTGAAAAAGAAATATGACTTCCGCCACATTGATATCGTGCGGAATTACGACCCTGCCCTGCCGCAGGTGCTCTGTTCGCCGCAGGAAATAGAGCAGGTGCTGCTCAACCTGCTCAAAAACGCGGCGCAGGCCATGCCCGAACGGGGAGAGCGCGAAGACCCGCCGCAGATTATTGTATCCACCAGTTATGACAGAGGGCGCGCCCGTATCGACGTGGCGGACAACGGTCCCGGCATGGATGAAGAAACCCGTAAGCGCGTATTTGAGCCTTTCTTCACCACCAAGGCGGTGGGCGAAGGCACGGGCCTCGGGCTTTCCGTTTCCTACTTCATCATCACCACCAATCATGACGGGCAGTTCACAGTGGATGCAGAGGTGGGAAGGGGAACTACCTTCACCATTCTGTTGCCACTGGAAGGAAAGTGAGTTTGTCGCAGATACCGCAAGCGCCGCCCGAGGGCGGCGTTTTGCGTGCTAGCGAAGAATTTCTATGGCTAATTTGAGATAATCGTTCCGCGCCGCTACAATCTTCCAGTCCCGGTAGCAGCTTGTGCTCCATTGATAGAATGCGGCAAATTCATGTTCCGCTATGAATTCATCAAAAATCAGGACGGTTCCGGGCTTGATGTAGGGATCCAGATTCATGAGGGTGTAGAGCGTTGCAGAGTGAAGGTCGGCATCAAGATGGATCACCATGCGATTTTGCTGGCGATAGCTGCTGAGGAAGGGACGCAACGTCTTTTGAAATAACCCTTTGTGGTAGGTTATACGTGCGTCGTTAATGGACGGGAAAGCTCCATTGTTGCTGAATGCGCCCACCTTGTTGTCAAACCAAGCCTCGGGCAGACCTTCGAACGTGTCGAAGCCAAAGAAGCGCGACTGCGGGTGTTGATTGATATTGACCCACCTGCGAAGGCTGTCTCCTTGAGCTACACCAAATTCAAGATAATCCACCGGCACATCTGCGAGAATGCGGTCATTCACATAGGCATCAGGTGTCGCTTGCTATAGTCATACTGCATGATCGGGTAAGGATACGTCTGGCGGGTCAAGGTGCCGTGCAGCAGAACCTTGTGGTAGCCAATGGCCCAAGTTTCGAGATCGCCTTGAATCAGTTTTTCCTGGTCAATGAAGAACATACATCTGCTCCTTAAAGCGCTTTAGTGAAAAAACGTCAGTGGTGCTATCTATATGCAAAGTGCATTCCATTGTCCGGGTGCCAGAAAAAAAAGGACGGTTCCGCCGGAACCGTCCTTTACCGTTGTGTTGAAAGCAACTATTTCATCGCTTCGGGGAACAGCTCCCCGGCCATCTCGCGCAGCTTGAACTTCTGTATCTTGCCGCTCGCAGTCATGGGGTATTCCGTCACAAAGGCTATGTGACGCGGCACCTTGTGCCATGCAATCTGGCCACGGCAGAAGTCGCGTATGTCTTCCGGAGTAACCTCGCATCCTTCCTTGGGAATGATGAAGGCCCCCACTTCTTCGCCGTATTTACGGCTGGGTACGCCGACTACCTGCACGTCCTGCACTGCGGGCATGCCGTAGAGGAATTCTTCGATCTCGCGGGGGTAGATGTTCTCGCCACCCCGGATGATCATGTCTTTGATGCGGCCGGTGATGACCACATAGCCTTCCTCATCCATGGTGCCGAGGTCGCCGGAATGCAGCCAGCCCTGCGGGTCCACGGCTTTTTCCGTGGCCTCGGGCATATTGTAGTAGCCTTTCATGACGTTGTAGCCACGGCAGACAACTTCGCCCTGCACGCCGCGGGGACACTCTTCGCCGGTTTCGGGGTCCATGACCATCACTTCAATACCGGGCATGTGTCTGCCAACGGTCTGGGTGCGACGTTCAAAGCTTTCGTCGCACAGGGTCTGAGTCATAACCGGCGAGCCTTCGGTAAGGCCGTAGCAGATGGTGATCTCGCGCATGTTCATCTTTTCGATGACCCGGCGCATGAGCGGTGCGGGGCAGACGGAACCGGCCATGATGCCTGTGCGCAGCGAGCTGTAGTCGAACTTGTCGAAAATCTTGTGCTCGAGCACGGCAAGGAACATGGTGGGCACGCCGTACAGCGCGGTGCACTTTTCCTGATCAATGGACGCCATGACATGCACGGGGCTGAAGCTCTCGAGAATGACAAGGGCGGCACCGTGGTTCACGGCCGCCAGCACGCCCAGCACGCAGCCGAAGCAGTGGAAGAGCGGCACCGGCAGGCACAGGCGGTCTTTGCTGGTGAAGTTCTGGTTCCTGCCGATCCAGTATCCGTTCAGGCCGATGTTGAGGTGAGAGAGCATGACCCCCTTGGGGAAGCCGGTGGTACCGGACGTATACTGCATGTTCACCACATCGTGGGGCGAAAGCGCCTGCTGGCGCTCAAGGTATTCCTGCTCGGTGCACATGGCCTTCATGGCCATGATTTCCGGCACGGAATACATGCCGCGGTGCTTTTCCACACCAAGGAACATGACCCGCTTGAGGTGCGGCAGCGATTCGCACTGCAGCTTGCCCCGGGGCTGGGTCTTCAGCTCCGGAATGATGTCGAAGATGGTCTGCACGTAGTCGTGGTCGCGGAACCCGTCCATGATGAACAGGTTTTCGCACTCGGACTGGGTGAGCAGATACTGCAGCTCGCTCTTGCGGTAGTTGGTGTTGATGGTGAGCAGCACCGCACCGATTTTGGCCGTGGCAAACTGCAGGGCCACCCAGTAGGGCACGTTGGTGGACCATACGGCCACCTTTTCGCCATGCTGCACGCCAAGGGCCATAAGGCCGCGCGCAAGATCGTCCACCACGGCACCGAACTGCTTGTAGGTGAGGCGGTAGTCACGGTCCACGTAAATGACGGCATCGTTATCGGGATATTTCGCTATGGTCTCGTCCAGAATCTGGCCGAGCGTTTTTTCTCGGATCTCGAACTGTTCCATCGTGCGTTCCTAGGGGTAGTAAATGACGGCGTAAATCTCGGCAGGACCATCTCCGGCGGCACCGGCATAGTGCGGTACAATGGAGTTGTAGTAGATGCTGTCACCGGCTTCCAGAATATATTCTTCCTTGCCGTAGATGATCTGCAGCTTGCCTGAAACCACAACGATGAACTCTTCACCCTGGTGGGAGGAGAGCTTGCGGTCTTCTTCGGGCTCCGGAGAAATTTCCACGAAGAAGGGCTCCATGTTGCGGTCGGTCTTGCCCTTGCCGAGGGAATGAAAACGGAACGCAGGACGCTTGTCGTCCGCCTTCTGCATGGTCAGGTCTGCCTCGCGTGAGGCCTTGCGGACCACAAGGGGGTCGGTGGAAACCTGATCATCCATGAAGGTGCCAAGGCGTACGTTCAGGGCGCGTGCAATCTTCTGTAGCGGAGCAATGGAGGGACAAAGGTCGCTGTCCTCAAGCGCAGTGATGACCGCTAGCTGCACGTCGGCTGCGGCGGCCAGATCTTCGCGGGTCATTTTACGCTCTTCCCGGTATTTACGGATTCGGACTCCAAGCTTTTCTACAGACATGACGCCTCCTGATTTGAACAATGATGTGAAAACGTAAAAAAGAGGTATACAAGGATGCGCAAATACTCAAGCCCTAAGAGGGGAATTCCAGAAAACTCAACATGTTGAGCGGGTACACACTCGCTTGGGAGAGGGGCGCTTCCGACCGGAGAGCTTAATGCTCAGCAGGAACGTATTCCGGTACCATGCGGCGTAGTATCGCTCTGATCTGCACGTGGTCATAGGCATCTGCAGCTTTTTCAAGATCTTGCAGGTCGGCGGCGAATTGCTCGCGGCCCGTTGCCATGGCCTTCTGGTCGCAGCAGCCCAGCACCATGATCTTGTCATGTTCCGTGCGCAGAATGCCTTCGCCGTCGGTGATGAGCTCTTCATAGAGCTTTTCGCCTTCGCGCAGACCGGTGAAGGTGATCTCGATATCCTTGTCCGGTTCAAAACCGGCCAGCCGGATGAGGTCCGCCGCCATGTCGGCTATGCGGACGGGAACGCCCATGTCGAGCACGAAGGTCTCGCCGCCGTGTGCCATGGTGCCGGACTGCAGAATGAGCTGGGCAGCTTCCGGAATGGACATGAAGTAGCGGGTGACTTCCGGATGGGTGACCGTGACAGGACCGCCCTTGCTTATCTGGTCGAGAAACAGGGGGATGACCGAACCGGACGAGCCGAGCACGTTGCCGAAGCGTACCGCCATGAAGCGGGTATCGGAGCCGGCAAAGGTCTGCATGAGCAGTTCGGTTATGCGCTTTGAGGTGCCCATGACGTTGGTGGGGCGAACTGCCTTGTCGGTGGAAACCACCACAAAGCGTTCCACACCGGCATCAACGGCAGCCTGCATGATCGTGCGCGTGCCCACGATGTTGTTGTGTACCGCCTGCCACGGGTTGCGTTCGAGCATGGGAACATGCTTGTAGGCCGCAGCGTGGAACACGGCATGGGGCTTGTGCATGGCAAAGACGGCCTGCATGAGGTGTGCATCGCGGATATTGCCGAGCACGGTCACGTAATTCTTGAAGCCTATGCGGTGCAGCAGCTCCATTTCGATCTGATAGAGGTTGTGTTCGCCCGCATCCAGAAGAACGATCTTGGCCGGATTGTAACGCACGATCTGGCGCACCAGTTCGGAACCGATGGACCCGCCGCATCCGGTAACAAGGATGGTGCGTCCCTCAAGGTAGGCTGCAATGGCCTTGGTATCCAGATTGATCTGCGAACGCCCGAGCAGGTCAAGGTAGTTCACCTCGCGCAGTGCTTTTACCCCACGCTTCCAGTCCAGCATTTCATGCATGGAAGGCAGGATCTTGTGCGAGAGACCTATCTCTTTGCAGGTGTTCACGATTTCCAGAATGGATTCACCGCTTGCCTCGGTCAGGGCGATGATGGCCTCGTCTGCCCGCATGGTCTTGGCGATGCTCTCAAGCGCATCCAGCGAACCGAACACAGGCTTGCCGTGAATGGTCCTGCCGTGGAGCGTGGGTTCCTTGTCGATAAAGCCGAGAATCTCGTACCCGAGGGTGCTTTCCGCCTGCAGTTCGCGGACAAGGCGCTCGCCCGCACGGCCCGCGCCGATGATGATGGCGCGTTTGCGGTTACCGCTTGAGAACAGACTCTTGGTGGAAGAGAAGGGTATGGTGCCGTTATCAAACAGGCAGTAATAGGCGCGAATGCCCATGCGTATGCCGCCCGTGAGGGCAAAGGTCACCAGCGGGTCGAGAATGAACACCGAACGCGGGAACCCCTGCGCGCCATAAGCGTAGACGATGAAAAAAAGTACGATGCACGACTGAATGGCAATGGCCTGCAGCAGGGCCCAGCCATCATGCAGGCTGGTATAGCGCCACATGCCGCGATACAGCCCCATGGTCATGAACACGCCGAATTTGATGGCAAGAACGGGGATGACAAGTTCCAGATACTGCATGACGTAGTTGGCCGGAATCTTGAAATCGAACCGGACGCAGTACGAGAACAGCAACGCCGCACCAAAGCAGGCGAGGTCTATCGCCGCCATGGTGTAGAGATTCTTGGAACGGGAAATCTTGTTACTCACTAGATTCTATCTCCCGCACAGCCTTTGATCAGTGCGATGATGCGGTCAAAATCCGCATCAGTCATGGCCGTGCCGGAAGGCAGGCACAGACCCTCTGCGAAGAGGGATTCACAGACGCTTCCGCCGTAGTTGTCGCAGTCCTTGAAAACAGGCTGCATGTGCATGGGCTTCCATACGGGGCGGGATTCTATGTTTTCACGGTCAAGCGCAAGGCGGATGGTTTCCGGCGAAGCACAGAATTCTTTTTCGTTCACAAGCATGACGGTCAGCCAGCGGTTTGCCTCGCCGTAGGCGGCTTCAGGCATGAACCGGATGCCGGGCAGATTGCCGAGCGCGGCGACATATTTATCGAACAGGGCGCGTTTCTGGCGCACACGTTCGGGCAGGGCAATGAGCTGGCCGCGGCCGATGGCGGCAACAATGTTGCTCATGCGGTAGTTGTAGCCGATTTCACGGTGCTCGTAATGCGGTGCGGTTTCCCGTGCCTGCTGTGAAAGCCAGCGGGAGCGGGTGATGAAGGCTTCATCTTCGGCAGCGAGCAGGCCGCCGCCGGAAGTGGTGATGATCTTGTTGCCGTTGAAGGAAAATGCAGCGCACGCGCCGCCCTTGCCTGCATGACGGCCCTTGTACGTTGCGCCCACGGATTCTGCCGCGTCAATGACGAGCGGAATGCCGTTGCGGTCGAGCACGGAGCGCAGGGCGTCGTAGTCCGCGCACTGGCCGTACAGGTCGGTAACCACCACGGCTGCGGGCGTTTTGCCCTTTCTGCAGTAGTCCTTTACGGCGTCTTCAAGCAGGTTCGGGTCCATGTTCCAGGTGGCATGGTCGCTGTCTATGAACACGGGCTCCGCCCCCATGAAGGTGATGGGGCTCACGCTGCCGATGAAGGTGAGGCTTGATGCGAGCACTATGTCGCCTGCAGAAATGCCGAGCTGACGCATGGCAATGTGCAGTGCCGCAGTGCCGCTGGAAAGGGCTGCGCAGTGGGGAATGCCGGAAAGCGCGGCAAAGTCGTTTTCAAAGCCCGTAACCATGGGGCCGAGCGGGGCAATGAAGTTGCTTGCAAAAGCTTCCTGAACGAATTCGAGTTCTTTCCCGCCCATGTGAGGGGGAGAGAGGTAGATGCGATTCTGTGTGCTCACAGCGTATTCAATCCGTGTTGAATTGTCTTGGCGGCGTTCCGCTCGGTATGGGGAACGACGTCGAAAAAATGCTGCCTATGATATCCGGCTTGCAGAAATATCTCAATCGTTACCGGAAGCCCCGTCTTTTCTGACTTCCGGGGACTTCTCAAAAGTGTGTTCAGCCCGTTCAGCCTGTTCCGCCTGTCCAGATACAGGTTCAGCTACCGGTCCAGATACGTGTTCAGATACGTGTTCCGTTGTCAGGCCCGACGCGTCACCGGTTGCAGGAGGCGTGCCGTTTCCCTGTGTTGCGGACATATCGTCTGCCGTGCAATCAGCCTGAGCTGTCGCAGCCGCTGTTCCCATGAACTCGGGGCAGGTGGCATGGCCGGGGGCGGAAACATCCTCTTTGCGGAAGACCTTCCACACCGTGAGGAACAGGATTTTCAGGTCCAGCCACAGGCTGTGGTTGTCCACATACCATACATCCATCTCAAGGCGCTCTTCCCACGATGCGGCATTGCGGCCGTTAACCTGCGCCCAGCCGGTAATGCCGGGGCGCACCTCGTGCCTGCGGGCCTGACGCGGGGTGTAGCGGTCCAGATACTGGGGCAGCAGCGGGCGCGGTCCCACAAGGCTCATCTCGCCGGTGATGACATTCCAGAGCTCGGGCAGCTCGTCCAGCGAGGCGGAGCGGAGCTTGGAACCGAGCGGGGTGAGGCGCTCATGGTCCGGCAGGGGCTTGCCGTTCTCATCCGTGGCGTCTGTCATGGTCTTGAACTTGAGTATGCGGAACAGCTTGCCGGCCTTGCCGGGGCGTGTCTGGCGGAAGAAAATGTCCTTTGAAATGCCGGAGCGCACACGCAAAGCCAGCAGGCCAATCACCGGCAGCAGAAGCACAAAGGCGGGAAGGGTGACCGCAAGGTCGAATCCGCGCTTGAGCAGGCTGCCGAGCACTGTCTGCGGAAGCACGGCTTCCTGTCCTGCGTGGGCCAGATGCATGGCTTTGAGCTGCGAGCGGCAGACCTGCCGCGCGTCATACCGTTCTTCAGCATAGCGGCGGGAAGCCTTGCCCATGGCGGGCAGTTCTTCGTGTTCGCGTATGCAGCGGCGCATGGCATCCGCCATGGATGCGGCACTACCTGCCGTTGCGCTGAACCCGTTCACACCGTCCAGCACCACCTCGCGGCAGCCGGGGGCGTCCGTAGCGATGACGGGGCGTCCGGTAGCCAGCGCGGCAAGGGCGGCGTGGGGCAGCCCGTTACGGCACGAGGGCAGCACGAAGACGGAAGCCTCTTCCAGAAGCTGCTTGGGATGCGCGGCGGAAGGCAGAATCTCCATCCACGTCTTCCACAGGCTCAGGTCGCTGGAAGAAAGGGGATTGGCTCCCGATTCGGGCGTACCGGCAAGGCGGAAGCGGGTCATGGGATAGTCCTGACGCACCTGCCGTGCGGCTTCGGCAAATTCCTCAAGCCCGCTGTCTTTGTCCATGGGTGAGATGCACTGGAACACGAGGCGTTCCCGTGCTTCAAAATCTCCGCCGGTTTCAGGCAGCGGCGCAAAGGGGTAGGCTTCAAGGTCTACGCCTGCGCCGTTAAGCAGTTTGCTGGCGGTTTCCGCAGGCAGAATGCCCTTGTCGCGGAAAAATGTACGCTCGTCCGGACTCTGGAAAAATACGATGCGGCAGGTGGAAAGGGCGAGCTTGCACAGCATGCGGTTCATGCGTGCGCGCAGCCTGCGCAGGAAAGGCCCTTTTTTCTGCATGGAGGCAAACGAGCCGGGCTGGGCGTATATGCGGTTCACACCGGCGAGCCATGCGGCCAGCGAACCGGCCACGGTCTGCCGGAACCCCTGACAGAGCACAAGGTCTGGCTTGAGAACGCGCAGAGTGCGCCAGAGACTGAAAAGTTCTGCGGCGTCTCTCAGCAGGGCTGGTCCCTTTGCGGGGGAGCCATATTTAATAACGCGGATGTTCAGGGAATGCAGGGCGAAACGGGTGTCGTCGTCCAGTTCGGGAGCGACCACGGTCGCATCGTGGCCTGCTTCCTTCAGGGCGCGGAGGAGAGGACCCATTTCCGTCAGTATGGAGAGGGCGCATTGGCCCGTAAGTACCACTTGCATGTCTGTGTTCCGTAAGAACCTTCGCAGAGGCGGTTTGGTTGTGCTGACCCCGCAACGGGTACGTCCGGCCGGGCATATGGCCTGCCGACTTCAGAACCCTGATCGGGGCGGAAAAAAACCGCGCTGCAGCGCGGTCACACGTGTTTCGCTGCTTACTCCTTTGCCTTGAAAAAGGCAATGAGCACCATGCAAGGCTGCACTTTGGAACTCACTCTTTAACATAGATAACGGGGGCTAGGCCACATCTCTTCGTTTTACAAAAAAGGCAAGCTTTGCTAGGGTCCGTGACCCGGTTTCCGGCAGGCCTGCGGGCAGGGTGTGGAAGCCTTAATCCCCGTTTTACGGGGGGGCGCGGCGACAAACCGCAAGAGGCTGTCGTTGCCCGAAGGACCTGAAGGTTCCGGTTATCATGAACGGAGGACGCTCTCATGCAGAAGACTGTGTTGTTTATCGAAGGCGATGGTATCGGCGCGGAAGTGACCCGGGCTGCGCAGCCGATCATCAATAAGGCCGTTGAAAAGGCCTACGGGAAGGAGCGTGCCCTCGAATGGAAGGAACTCCTCGCCGGTGAAAAGGCGTTCAAGGAAACCGGCGAATATCTGCCCCAGAGCACGCTTGATGCTCTGCGCGGTGCGGAACTTGCCATGAAGGGTCCCCTGACCACGCCTGTAGGCAAGGGCTTCCGCAGTCTGAACGTGACCATGCGTCAGACGCTGGACCTGTATGCCTGCATCCGTCCCATCCGCTATTTCGACGGTATCATGTCGCCGGTCAAGCGCCCCGATCTTGTGGACATGATCGTGTTCCGCGAGAATACCGAAGACGTATACGCCGGTATCGAATATGCCTCAGGTACTCCTGAGGCCAGGAAGATCATCGAGTTTTTCCGCGACCAGCTGGGTGTGAATGTTGACCTTTCTGCCGGTGTGGGCCTCAAGCCCATGACCCCCGCAGGCTCCAAGCGCCTTGTGCGCAAGGCGCTGCAGCATGCTGTTGCGCAGGGCAAGTCCAGCGTGACGCTGGTGCACAAGGGCAACATCATGAAGTACACCGAAGGCGGCTTCCGCGAATGGGGTTACGAAGTGGCCCGTGACGAGTTTGCCGACCAGTTCGTGACCGAAAAGGACTCTGCGGGCGTAACCGGCAAGATCGTGGTCAAAGACCGTATTGCGGACGCCATGTTCCAGGAAGTGCTCATCCGTCCCGAGCAGTACAGCGTGATCGCCACCACCAACCTGAACGGCGACTACATCTCTGATGCGCTTGCCGCACAGGTGGGCGGTCTTGGTCTTGCTCCCGGCGTGAACATGTCCGATACGCTGGCTTTCTACGAAGCCACCCACGGCACGGCTCCCACCATTGCCGGTCAGGACAAGGCCAACCCCGGCAGCCTTATTCTCTGCGGTGCCATGCTGCTTGACCACATCGGCTGGCACGAGGCTGCTGCCCTGATCCACAACGCCATGAACAAGGTTATTTCGGACAAGACCGTGACCGTTGACCTTGCCACCCAGATGGAAGGCGCACGCACCGTGGGCACCACCGAATTCGGCGACCTGCTGGGCGCAGCACTGTAACCGTATCTGTTTGTAATGAAAAAAGCCCCCCTGTCGTACGACAGGGGGGCTTTCTTATGTTGTACCTGCGGGCGCGGTGCGTTTGCTGCTCTTTCAGCTGGCAGCGGCTTCGGCGCGGATGTCATGCATGGTAATGACGGTGTGTTGTCCTTCGGGCATGGCCTTGCGGAGCAGTTCTGTAATCTCATTGATGAAGTGGGAATTCTCTGTGCAGATGAACACCGCATCGGGTTGCAGCCGGACAAGATCGTCCAGGCCACGCACGGTATGATCAAGGAAGGGCTTGCCCACCTTCAGCGGATTGCTTTCGACAAATCCAAGAAACCGTTCGTGGCTCAGATTCAGGTGCTCCATCATGTAAAGGGCGTACGAACCGGCACCATAGAACATGACGGATTTGCCCTGCGCGAAGAATGCGTCAATTTTTTGTTGCACCCCGTTGCGTATCAGGGCATCCCGCGCATCCTTGCGCATCATGTAGTCGCTGATGAGGTCTTTTACTGCGGGGTACTGATTGGAAAGTTCTCGTTTTACTGCCGTAGCATTCGGGCGATAGATGCTCAGGGCCTTGCGTTCGTCCGGCGGTTCCACGGTTTCAAATCCGCCCGCCTCGCACAGGTTTCTGAGCGTTGCGGGGGTGAAGAAGTTCACGTGTTCGGGGATGAACACCTCGTCCGAGGTGGGAGAGACGTAGGGAACCAGAACGACCAGATGCCCCTGCGGTGCAAGGATGTTGCGAACTCCCGCGAGAAAGACGGATGGATCGGGAACATGCTCCATCACGTTATCCATGATGATGAGGTCGAAGGTGCGGGTGAAGCGGATATCCTGAAACGGCTGGCGCAGTATGGTTATTCCCTGCGCCTCAAGCCTGCGGATGTCGATCTCTTCCCGTATCTCCACGCCTGTGCAGTCCGCCCCGTGTTCGCGGAAGACCTCCAGCAGGTTTCCTTCTCCGCAGCCTATGTCCAGCACGGCGCACTGTTCCGGCAGCGTAATGGCCTGCGTCACTTTTTCAAAGACCTTGCGGGCATGTTCGATGACGCTGCGGTTGTCTCCCCAGTTGGGGTAGTAGACGTTCTGGTGAATCCGGATGAACTCTTCATCCGTGGGCGTGGGGTGCAGAAAGGAGAAGCCGCAGTTGCTGCATATGCCCACTGGCATGGTGAAGGTCATGATGCCCCGTTTGGTCACGGAGCGGCGCTGTATGGTGCCGAGATCTTCTATGTCCGGGCTGCCGCAGATGGAGCAGGCTGGGTGCATTGCGGGGTCTCCTTGTATATGGGCTGTTGCAGGTTCGGAACATGCAGCCGGTTGTTTCTGGCAGGCGGTTGCGTCTGAACGTGATGCGTCATTGCAATCCACGTGCCTGGCAATCCACGTGCCTGGGATTGCAGAACACTCGCAGAACCTGCACAGCCATGGGCGGTTCCGCATGGGGGTGGTATATCCTCTTGGAGTAATATTTGCTAATAGGTCTGGAGGGCTGACGATATTCCGTCTGCCCCCTCACCAGCCTGCCGGTTGCCTTTTCTTCCGGCGGCGGGCAATAGTTTTGAAAATAGTCGTGCCGAGGGGAGTGTATGTCCAGAAAAGTTGCGTTGATTACGGGAATAACAGGGCAGGACGGTTCGTATCTCGCCCGCCTGCTGCTTGAAAAGGGCTATGAGGTGCATGGCATAAAGCGTCGTTCCTCACTGTTTAATACCGGCCGCGTTGACGATCTGTATGAAGGGCCTCAGGCACCGGACAGAAGTTTCTTTCTGCACTACGGCGATATGACCGATTCCTCGAACCTGCTGCGCGTCATGCAGGAAGTGCAGCCGGACGAGGTATACAACCTTGCAGCACAGAGCCACGTGGCTGTTTCCTTTGAAAGCCCCGAATATACGGCCGACGTGACCGCCATGGGTACTCTGCGCCTGCTTGAAGCCATCCGCATTCTGCGGCTCGAATCGAAAACGCGCTTTTATCAGGCATCCACCTCCGAGCTGTTCGGCAAGGTGCAGGAAATTCCCCAGAAGGAAACCACGCCTTTCTATCCCCGCTCGCCCTACGCCGTGGCCAAGCTTTATGCCTACTGGATATGCGTGAACTACCGCGAGGCATACGGCATGTTTGCCTGCAACGGCATACTCTTCAACCACGAATCCCCCGTCCGCGGGGAAACCTTTGTCACCCGCAAGATCACCCGTGCGCTCGCCCGCATCAAGCTGGGCCTGCAGGACAGGCTCTATCTCGGTAACATGAACGCCCTGCGCGACTGGGGCCACACGCAGGATTATGTGCGCATGCAGTGGCTCATGCTGCAGCAGGACGAACCCAAGGATTATGTCATTGCCACCGGCGTGCAGCATTCCGTGCGGGAATTTGTTGAAGCGGCGGCCTCCAAGCTGGATATGCGGCTGGACTGGCGCGGCAGCGGGGTGGACGAAAAGGGCTATGACGCTGATTCTGGAGCCTGCATCGTTGCCGTTGACCCGCGCTATTACAGGCCCACGGAAGTGGAAACGCTGCTCGGCGACGCCACCCGCGCCAAGGAAGAACTGGGCTGGGAGCCGGAAATTTCCTTCGACGAAATGGTGGAAGAAATGGCCTCGGAGGATTTACGCGAGGCGCAGCGCGAGAAGCTTTGTCTCGGCAACGGGTTTGAAGTGCCTTTGTGCCACGAATAATAGCGGAGTTACGAAGTGCAATTTTCTGATTCCATTTTTGTAGCGGGTCACAGGGGGCTGGTGGGAGCCGCGCTTGTTCGCGGGCTTCGCGCTGCCGGTTTCACCAACCTGCTGCTGAGAACCAGCGCGGAACTGGACCTGCGCGAACAGGCTGCTGTGCGTCAGTTCTTTGCCACGGAACGTCCGAAATACGTCTTTCTCGCTGCTGCAAAAGTAGGTGGCATATGGGCCAACCAGACCTCCCCGGCAGACTTTATCCGTGACAATCTGCAGATACAGACCAACGTGATTGATGCCGCGTATCGTAGCGGTGTGCAAAAGCTGTTGTTTCTCGGATCGTCCTGCATCTATCCCAAGTTTGCCGCGCAGCCCATACGGGAAGAGAGCCTGCTTTCCGGATCGCTTGAGCCGACCAACGAATTCTATGCCATAGCCAAGATTGCAGGATTGAAAATGTGTGCGGCCTATCGCCGCCAGTACGCGTTTGACGCCATAAGCGCCATGCCGACCAACCTGTACGGGCCGGGGGACAATTTCAATCCAGAAACCTCGCACGTCATTCCCGCCCTGCTGCGTAAGTTCCATGCCGCGAAAATGCATGGGGAAAAAGAGGTTGTCGTGTGGGGGACCGGAGCTCCGAGGCGCGAGTTCCTGCATGTGGATGACCTTGCTTCCGCCTGCCTGCACCTGATGCAGAACTATTCGGCTGAGGGCTGTGTGAACGTGGGGTGTGGCGAAGATCTTTCCATTCTGGAGCTTGCAGGGCTTGTGGCAGACGTTACGGAATTCGGGGGCAGGATTGTTTTTGATGATTCCAGACCGGACGGTACCCCCAGAAAATTGCTTGATACGTCACTGCTGGATTCGCTGGGCTGGGCACCTTCCATCCCGCTGCGGCAGGGACTGGAAGAGACGTACCGTTGGTATGCGGAGCATGCCGGAAGCAGTTAACCCCTGAGGTGGCGGAGAATTATTATGCATCAGAAAGCCAAGGTGCTTGCCGTCATTCCGGCCCGTGGCGGCTCAAAGGGGCTGCCCGGCAAGAACATCAGGGAACTGTGCGGATTGCCGCTCATCGGCTATTCCATCCGCGTGGCCCTGAGTGCCCGTAATATCGACCGCGTCATCGTTTCCACAGACAGCGAGGAAATTGCCGCAGTGGCGCGCAGCCTCGGTGCTGAGGTGCCCTTTTTGCGGCCGCCTTCTCTTGCAGGCGATGCATCGCTGATAAGCGAGGCGGTCTTTCATGTTCTCGATGCCCTGCGCGAAGAGGGCTATCATCCCGATGCCGTGGTGGAACTCTATCCCACCCATCCCTTCAGAACGGTCCCCCTTGTGGATGAACTGGCAGTAAAGCTGTGCGAGGGCTATTCCCCGGTCAATACCGTGCGCCGCATTGTGCATGATCCGCTTTCCGTGATGCTGCGGCGTGCGGATGGAACGGTGTTTCCCGTCCAGAAGACTTCCGAGGCGCCGGAGGAGGCACGCAGGCATTACTACAGAAAATATGGGTTGTTTGCGGGGCGCAATCGTACTTCGGTGGACAATCCCTATTTCAAGGTGGTCAACGATCCGGTTTCTCTCATCGACATCGATACCCTGAGCGACTTCCGGCTCGCCGAACATGTTATCGGCAACGGATTGTTCGATTTTCAACTTGATCCGGAGATCTCATGATTCTCGTTTTTCCCATTTATCTGGGTAAACAGAAGGCCTTGTGGTGCAGCGATGCCGGAAGGGCCATTCTGTCCGCCCGTCTGTATGCGGCTCTTCGGGTTGAGGGAGTGGATCAGGTTGTCGTGGTAACGGATGAACCCGATGTGCTGCACGATGTGTGGCCGCCGGATGCTGCCGGAGTGCGTTGCATCGTCCGGGAAGCAAACAGGGAAAGGGAGATTTCACGCTTTCTGCCCTATGGCACGCGGGCCGCTCTTGATGCCGTGCAGGCAATGGCGGATGAGGCGGATATGCCCGTTATGGTGGCCGATTTTCGGTGTCCGTTCATAACTTCTGACGATGTGTCGTCGGCACAGGGCGAGTTTGCCGCTTCCGGTCGTGCTTCCATGGTTTCGGTAACCGCGCTGCGGGATAATCCCTGCCAGCTTGAAGGGTACTATACTGTCGCAGACGTGGGCATGGTGCACATATTCGAGCCAGCCGAATCCGGCGATGCCGTATTGCAGTCAGCCGGAGTGCTTGCGCATCTGCCAGCTTCGTGGTCCGGCCGCCATGTCACCCGTCCATTCCCGTTTGACTGGGCCGCCAGAGGTATCGCGGCGGAAAGCAGGGAAGAGAGCGGGGCGGTGTTGTTCAGACGCAGCCATGTTACCGACAGAACGGTAGAATACCTTTCGTACAATGAACACCAAACGGCAGAAATTTCCGAGGCGCCAGCCTGTCTGTGGCTGTATGAATCGGAACAGCAGGCGCGGATTGTGGCCTCGTCTATGGGGCATTTCCGGCAGGAGGTTCCGCCGTTGCTTCCGGCAGGAACCGAGCTCGCGGGGGGCTGCGTGCGTCGGGGCGGGGCAGCTGTGCCGTATCGTCTTTTCCGTCTTCCCGACGGAAGATGGTGCCTGTATGCCAGTACGGATATGGGAAACGACAGGCTTCATCTGGTACCCGTCTGCGGCGCAGGCCGGCGTGAAGACACCAGCCCCGTTGCGGAAGGCTTCATGGAAGGCGGCAGATCCTTTGTGTTTGAATGCAGTGCAGATGGTGTAGACGGATTCGCATTCTGGTTCCTCAAGGAAGTGGGAGATCAGGGCGGATATGACCTGCGTCTGGATTACCCCGGAGAAGGGGGCCTGTGGCATACCGAAAAAGGGTCCGGCCGAAAGCTCACGCTGACAACGGGAGAGCACATATCCGGCCGGCAGCTGTTTCCCGATGTGTATGCCCCCATGAGCTGTCTTGGTATCCTTTCTGCATGTTCCTATGAGACATATGATAGCGAATTGGCTCAAGGAATGTGTCTGGGTTGGGTACTGCCTCTGGAAAGGTCGCTGCGCATTGCTTCTGAATTTGACATGCTGGTTTTCAAGAGCATGTCAGAAGGGTGCAATTGCATCTGATTCTGTTCCTTACAGATTTCCCCACCCCCTCATCGCCTTCAAAAAGGTGATGCACCCCCCTTGCCAAAGACCTCGTCCGATCAGGGTGAGTTCTCTAAATCTTCAGTGAGTAAACGTGGTTATTGACCGAACGGTCTTGACCCATATCGTGAGATGTGTTTTGATCACTTTGTTGCTAAACATTTTTTCGAGGGGACCGATATGAAGGCTGAGGTAGCCATGTCAGATTATCCGCTCGAAAGAACAGATGGCCCATCCGGCCCGTTGGTGTCGTCCTTGGCGTTATGCCTTGGTGACGTCGGGGAGCATTGCATGCAACAGGCTGTCAAAAATACGACGGACTCCTACTCCCGCAACATCACACGACGATATCGCGGAGCATTGCGGTATATGGCCGATGCTCTTGAAGATCATGCTGTTTTCTTGCACGTGCTCTCCGGTTTGCCGCAGGCCACGCAGCAGATGCATTCTGCATTGTCTGACGGGGTGCGCAGGCGCGTGACCGGCCTGCAGACCGAGATGAACGAGCATTTGCCGGAATCCATGATGTTCAGGCACATGGCGCTGCTGCAGGGGGCTCTTGAGCGTGACGATGCCGCCATGCTTGAGTATGCCATGGGCGAGTTGCTCTGCCATGCCCCTGATGACGGGACTGTGGCCGCTGCCTGTGCCGCAGTTGAAGGCTCCGGAACAGCCGCAACGTCTGCGGCATTGCTTGCCCGCTATCGTTTTGCACCACAGGCCCGTCTGGATTGCTCTGAAGGGGCCGTTCCCATGGCCCTGCACCATCGTTCTTCCAACAATGTGCTGTATGTTGCTGATTTCAGAAATCACCTCATCCGGCGGTATGCAGAGAACGGCGAAATTATGGCTCCCCTTGCGCTGGGTTGCACACTGCCGCACGACCTGTTCGCCGATGAGCAGGGTGGCTTGTGGGTATGCGATTTCGGCAACAACCGCCTCCTTCGTCTGGGGCAGGACGATGCCGTTGACCGGGTAATCGAACTGAATCCCTTCTGCACCGGAATCCATCAGGGCGCCGGAGTCCGTTCCGGCTGCACTATAGGCTCCACGGTGCATCTCGTGCTTGCGAACGAAAAGACCAAGGCCCGCTTCAGGGCAATGCTTGATCTGGATGAAGCGGAGCCGCAGCTTCAGTTTGTGCAGCGTAAAGGTTCAATCCAGCCTCTGCGCCTTTTCAGGGGGGATAACGATCTGTTCATGTTCGGCTGGCCCGGCGCGGAGGCAGGGCGTATCCATGCCGGTCGCCGTGTTCCGGTGGCAAAGGGATATCTCCATCCCCAGGTGCGCGGCTTGGTTGCTGTCGGGGGATACCGATATCTTCTGGCGCAGAATCAGGTGATCAAGCTGGACGAAAACGGCGTTCAGGTTTTTGCCTATTCGCTGGAAAAAGTGCTCGGCATATCGGGTTGTTCCGCCCTGTCCATGGCAGCGGGCCGGTGGGGCGGGAATGACGCGCTCTTTGTTTCCGACGCCATTTCAGGCAACATTTTTGTGTTTGCGATATAGGGGACGACTGTGCACACCGGCATCATAGTTCAATGCAGGATGAGTTCCTCAAGGTTTCCCGGCAAGGTGCTGCACAAGGTGCACGGCAAGCCCATGCTGCAGTATACCCTTGAGCGCCTCACCCGTTGCTGCGGCGGAATGCTGGTGGTCTCCACCTCGGATCGTGCCGAAGATGAAGCCGTTGTGCGCTTTTGCGAATCGCTGGAAATTCCCTGTCATACAGGGCCGCTGGAAAACGTGGCATTGCGCTTTGCCCGCACCGTGGAACATTTCGGGTTCGACAGTTTTGTGCGGATATGCGGAGACAGTCCGCTCATGGACTTCCGGCTGGTAGACAGGGCCATGACCATATTCGAGGCCGGCGGCGTGCGTATGGTTTCCAACGTGATAAGGCGCACCTTCCCCAAGGGGCAGTCGGTTGAAATGCTTGATGCACAATTTTTTCTGAACCATGTGGACCGCATGGTGAGTACTGCCGAGCAGGAGCACGTTACGCCGTATTGCTACACCCATCTGCCGCCTTCGGATATTGCCTCCTTTGAATCGGGCGGCGAGTGGGGTGATGTGCAGCAGTCCGTGGATACCGTGGACGACATGAACAGTTTCGGCAGCCTGATCGCTGCCATGCGGCGGCCTCATTGGGAATACGGCTATGCGGATATTCTGGCCATGCAGGGATACTCGGTGCACGCATGAAAACACTGGGTGTCGGCATAATCGGCCTGGGTATCGGCCGTGCGCACGCTGCGGCTTTTGCCGCCAACAGGCACTGCGAACTGCGGGTGCTGTGCGATTTTTCCGCAGAGAAACTGCAGGAAGCGGCAACGGCCTTTCCCGCTGCGCGTCTGACGGACGATGCCCGAAGCGTGCTGGATGATCCTGCCGTGGATATTGTGGTGGTCGCATCCCATGACGACGATCATCACAGGCAGGTCGTGGCCGCACTGGAAGGCGGAAAGCATGTGCTGGCCGAAAAGCCCCTCTGCCTGCACGAAGCCGAGGCCCGCGATATTTACGCCATGCTTGCCAAGCACCCCGGCCTGCGGCTGACATCCAACCTCAGCCTGCGCACCTGCCCCCGGTTTGCCGTGGTGCGCGACAGGGTGCGCTCCGGCAGCATGGGGCAGCTCTACAGCATGGACGGCGAATACCTTTGGGGCCGCAAGCATAAGCTGACCAACGGCTGGCGGACGGATATGCCCTTTTATTCCATCATCCACGGGGCAGCCGTGCATATGGTTGACCTTATTATGTGGATTCGGGGTGACAGGCCGGTCGAGGTACATGCGTGGGGCAACCGCATCTGTACGCAGGACAGCGCCCTTCGTGCCAACGATTTTGCCGTTCTGACCATGCGTTTTGACGATGGCTGCATCGCCCGTGTTGCCGCAAACGGGGGCTGTGTGCATCCGCATTTTCATGCCCTGACGGTGTTCGGAACGGATATGACGTTCCGGCATACCCCCGGCGGAGCCGAATGGGTGATGCGCAGGAACGGGGAAGAAGAGGCTGTTCCCTGCACGGAGGCATATCCCGCGCGGGAGGAAAGGCCGCTGCTGGTAGACAGCTTTGTGCAGGCAATTGTTGCTCCGGGCTCCCCCATGCTGGTCGGCGAGGCCGATGTTTTTGATGTTATGTCGGTATGCTACGCAGCGGAAGAATCCATGCGGACCGGGCGTGCCACGACCATTCGATATTTTGATTGAGCAATCCCTAATTCTGGAGAGGCTTGCATATGACTCGTACCATTCCTTTCGGGAAACCGATGATCGGCGATGAGGAAAAAAACGCTGTGCTGCAGGTGCTGGATGGCCCCATGCTGGTGCATGGCCCCCGCGC
The DNA here is from genome assembly GCF_013340285.1 of Desulfovibrio subterraneus. Taxonomy (NCBI): domain Bacteria; kingdom Pseudomonadati; phylum Thermodesulfobacteriota; class Desulfovibrionia; order Desulfovibrionales; family Desulfovibrionaceae; genus Desulfovibrio; species Desulfovibrio subterraneus. The sequence goes on from NZ_BLVO01000012.1 coordinate 111,964, forward strand.
CAAGGCTTTTGAGGCATCCTTTGCAGCGTATACCGGTGCTCCGCATGCGGTTTCCGTCTCTTCCTGCACTGCGGGCATGCATCTGGTCTGGTTCGCCCTTGGCTACGGCCCGGGCGACGAGATCATCGTTCCGGCCCAGACGCATGCGGCAACGGCCCATGCCGTGGAATTTGTCGGCGCAACTCCGGTATTCTGCGATGCGGACCCGAAGACAGGCAACATCGATATCGACCTGCTGGAAGGCCTGATTACGGAACGCACCCGCGCCATCTGCATTGTGCATTATCTCGGCCTGCCCGTGGACATGGATCGTGTGAACGCCATTGCCGCGCGCCACAGCCTGTTCGTGATGGAAGACTGCGCCCTTGCCGTGGGTACCACCCTGAACGGCACACATGCCGGTCTGCTGGGAGATGCCGGATCGTTCTCCTTTTATCCCGTAAAGCACATGACCACGGCCGAAGGCGGCATGGTGACAACCCGCCATGCGGAGCTTGCGGAAAAGGTAAACCGCATGAAGGCCTTCGGCGTGGACCGCGTGGTGGGCGAGCGCAAGGTTCCCGGCGTGTATGACGTGACCATGCTCGGCTACAACTACCGCATGAACGAAATTCAGGCCGCCATAGGTGAAGAGCAGCTCAAGAAGGTGCCCATGATCCTTGAACGGCGGCGTGAAAACTACGAAACCCTGCACAGCGGCCTGCAGACCATTGAAGAGGTTGGCCTGTTCCTCTCCACCCAGGGCGGGTATCAGAGCAGTTATTACTGCATGTCGGTCATGCTGGGCGACGGGCTTGCACAAAAGCGCCCGCAACTCATGCAGCGCCTTGGCGAAATGGGAGTGGGAACCAGCGTCTATTACCCCGCGCCTGTTCCGCACATGACATATTACAGAGAAAAATACGGTTACGATCGTTCCTGCTGTCCGGTGGCCGCGTCCATCAGCTACGGCTCGGTGGCGCTTCCCGTGGGGCCTCATCTTACACCTGACGACATGCGGTACATTGTTGACTCTCTCAAGAAAGCTATTTCGGAGGAAAAATGAACCAGATCAAGGGCAGAAGAATCCTTCTCATCGGCGGCTGCGGATTCATCGGACACAACATGGCGCTGCGCCTCAAGGAGCTTGGGGCGGAAGTGAGCGTCATTGACGGCCTGTCCATCAACAACGTGCTCGCCTTCTCGTCCATGGAGCACGATGTGGTCAACCGCGAGCTCTATCTGCACTTCCTCAACCAGCGGCAGGAAATGCTGCGCAGGGCAGGCATTCAGGTGCTCATTCAGGATGCCCGTGATTATCACGCGCTCTCCCGTCTTGTGGCGCTGGTTAATCCGCAGGTTGTGGTGCATCTGGCGGCAGTTTCGCATGCCAACAAGTCGAACAAGGACCCGTATTCCACCTTCGACCATTCCTTCCGCACGCTGGAAAACGCCCTTGATGCCTGCCGCAAGACGGTTGAGCATTTCATCTATTTCTCATCTTCGCTTGTATACGGGCATTTCGAGGGCGGCATGGTTTCCGAGGACTCCCACTGCGAGCCCCTCGGCATCTACGGTGCCCTCAAGTTCGGCGGCGAAAAGCTCGTCATTGCCTACAATCAGGCATTCGGCATGGATTACACCATCATCCGCCCCTCGGCTCTGTACGGCCCCCGCTGCGTGAGCCGCCGCGTGGGACAGGTGTTCATCGAAAACGCGCTGCGCGGGACGGAAATATCCATTCAGGGCGACGGTTCCGACAAGCTGGACTTCACCTGCATCGACGATCTGGTGGCAGGCATGACGCGGGTTATCGAATCACCCAACGCCCGTAACGAGGTCTTCAACATGACCTACGGCGCCGCCTGCAGTCTGAAGACCATGGCCGACCTCATTGAAGAGCACTTCCCCGGCGTGCAGGCGAAATACGTGCCCAAGGACAAACTCATGCCCGACCGCGGCACCCTGTGCATGGACAAGGCGAAGAAGCTGCTCGACTTCACCCCCTCGTGGCCCCTTGAGCGCGGCTTTCCCGAGTACATCAAGTGGTACAAGTCGCTGCCTGCGGAACTCTTCAGCACCGGCAGCAAGTCGGTCATGTACGGGTAGCGGCCATGCAGGATGTCGCCGGTTCCGGAGTGAGCGTCGCACGCGATGCGTGGATGTCCGGCATGCTGGGCGTTCCCTCGTACTGCGTGAAGCTGGCCACTGATGACGGGAGTGCCTGTTCCCTGTGCGCGCAGGATGTTCAGGCTGCCCTGCACCCTCACATGGCGGGCGGCATGTTCGCCTATGTGAAGGTGGCACCGCAGGCGGTGGGGAGCATCCACGCCCTTGAAGGGGCGGGCTTCCGGCTTGTGGATACCAACGTGGCGTTCACAAGACCGGCCGGTGCCATGCTGCCGCTTGCGGGCGGCGATCTGAACGGCATACGGTTTGCCCGTCCTGCATCTCCGGACGATGCAGAGGCCGTGGCGCATGTGGCGCGGACAAGTTTCAGGTATTCGCGCTTTCATCTTGATCCGGCCATTCCGCAGGCTGTGGCCTGTGAGCTGAAAGCCGTCTGGGCGGGCAACTATTTCTGCGGCAAACGCGGCGATGCCATGGTGGTGTGCGAAGATGCAGACGGCATAGCCGGTTTTCTGCAATTGCTGGTCACGCCTGAGGCTCTGGTCATTGACCTGATTGCCGTGGCCGAACGCGCCCGTCGCAGCGGACGCGCCTCTGCCATGATTGCGTTTGCCCTGCACAATATGGAACCCCGCGCCGAGATGCGCGTGGGGACGCAGGTGGTCAACACGGCATCCATGCGCCTGTATGAAGGTCTCGGGTTCCGGGTCAGCGGGGCGCAGTACGTCATGCATTACCATGCGGAGAAAGAATGATGAAAATCGGTGACCACGCCCTTTCTGAACGGGTGTTCATCATTGCCGAGATAGGCAACAACCACGAAGGCGACTACGGCCGCGCGGTGGAAATGGTGCATGCTGCGGCGGATGCCGGAGCGGATGCGGTGAAGTTTCAGACCATCGTTCCCGAGCGGCTGGTTTCCGCCACCCAGACGGAGCGCATTGCCCAGTTGGGCCGTTTCCGCTTCAGCCATGACCAGTTTGCAGCATTGGCCGGAGTGGCGCGCGGGCGTGGACTGGAATTCCTCTCCACCCCCTTTGATGTGGAGTCCGCAGCATTTCTCGACGGGCTGGTTCCGGCGTTCAAGATTGCCTCTTCAGATAACACCTTCCGGCCCCTGCTGGAATTTGTTGCTTCCACCGGCAAGCCGGTGCTGCTGTCTTCCGGCCTGTGCAACGCGGCAGAGCTGCGCGAGACGGTGCAGTATATGGAATCCTGCTGGAACGGAGCGCCCGCAAAGGAGCGGCTCGTGGTTCTGCACTGCGTGAGCGCCTATCCCACGCCACCTGAACAGGCCGGCCTTGGAGCCATACGGGGCATTGCAGGACTTGGCGTCACCCCCGGCTATTCAGACCATACCCTTGGCATAGAGGCCGCGGTTCTTTCTGTGGCTTGCGGTGCGCGGGTGGTGGAAAAGCACTTCACGCTGGACAAGAACCTGTCCGCATTCCGCGATCATCAGCTTTCCGCAGACCCTGCGGAACTGCGGACCATGGTGGACCGTATCCGCATGGCCGAGCAGATGCTCGGGGTTGAAGAGATCGTGTGCACCGAATGCGAGGCCGCAAACAAGGTACCCCTGCGGCGGTCCATCGTGGCTGCGGCGGACCTTGCCGAAGGAACTGTGCTCGGGCGCGAGCATCTGGACTGGACCCGTCCGGGCGGCGGCCTTGCACCAGGCATGGAGCATGTTCTTGTGGGCGGCAGGCTGAAGCAGGCTCTCAGACACGGCGAAATGGTTCTGCCTGAACACCTTGTTTCCGGTTAGCATTGCAATTTCAAGGAGCGCCTCATTCATGTCCAAAGACATATCCCAATTCTACGATGCGGTTTCCGGTGACTATCACTTGCAGTATGAAGAAGCCCATCTTCGCGATACCACACGCAAATATCCGGCCAACTATTTCCGGCTGCAGATGATCGTCGACTCCTTCTCCCGCAAGGGCATCAGAAGAGTGGTGGAAGTGGGCGTGGGCGAAGGCACACCGCTGGCCAAAATGGCCGAGGCGGGGATGGAGGTCTGCGGGTTCGACATCTCGTCCGAGATGGTGCGCCGCAGCCGTGAAACCATGCAAAAACATGGTCTCGACCCCGATTGCGTCTTCCTTGCCGATGTGCAGGACCGGCAGTCCTATGCCCGCCTGCTGGAAGGCGAGCCCTTTGACGGGCTCATGGCCATGGGGGTCATGCCCCATGTGGAGGATGAACGCGCCGTGCTGCGCAACATGCGCGACATGGTCAAACCGGGCGGTTCGGTGTTCATCGAGTTCCGCAACGAGCTGTTCTCGCTGTTTACCCAGAACCGCTACACGCACGACTTCATCTGCAACCGCCTGCTGGAAGGCGTGGATGATTCCCTGCGCAATGCTGTTTCGGCAGAGCTGCAGCAGCGGGTGCGCATGGATATGCCCCCCGTGCGGGCCACGGTGGAAGGCAAGGCCCCCGGTTACGATGCCATTCTTTCGAAATTCCATAATCCCTTCGAGGTGCCTGAGCTGTTCGCGCAGGAAGGATTCTCCGACATCCGCCTGCTCTGGTATCACTACCATCCCGCGTTTCCATGGCTGGAAGGCAGAGATAAGCAGACCTTCCGTGAAGAGGCCATCCGCCTTGAGGGCGAACCGAGCGGCTGGAAAGGCTATTTCCTGTGCTCGGCCTTTGTGGTCGAGGCCGTGCGATGCCCATCCCGATCCGGAGACAGTGCATGAGTGAAGCCCCCCGTTCTTCCACCGCCCTGCTGATGGAGCAGTATTTCGACAGACTCTGGCCGATAATGCGCAGCATTACCGGAGAGGGGGTGCGCCAGACGCACGATATTCTGGCCGAACTGCTGCCGCTGGAAAGAACGGAGGTTCCGAGCGGTACGTCCGTTTTCGACTGGACGGTGCCGGAAGAGTGGGAGGTGCGCGAGGCGTGGCTGCAGGGGCCAGACGGCAGGCGCATAGCCGACATACGGGACAACACCCTGCATCTGGTGAACTATTCCTGCGGGTTTCAGGGAACGCTCAGCCTTGAGGCGTTGCAGCCGCATCTGCACAGCATTCCGGAACGGCCGCATGCCATTCCGTATGTCACCAGTTATTATGCCCGCGACTGGGGTTTCTGCATTCCGCATGCAGTGCGCATGGCGCTGCAGCCGGGGCAGTATACCGTGCATATCGACGCCCGGCATTTTGCGGGCAGCATGACCATGTCACAAGCCGTGCTGCCGGGGCAGACGGACAGGGAGGTACTCTTTTCAACCTACACCTGCCATCCGTCCATGGCCAACAACGAGCTTTCCGGCCCGCTGGTGGCCGCCTTTCTGTATCGGGAACTGGCAGCCATGCCCTGCCGGAGGTATACCTACCGGTTCCATTTCGGGCCGGAGACCATCGGGGCCATAGCCTATCTTTCCCGCCTCGGAACGCATTTCAGGGAGAAGCTTGATGCGGGGCTGGTGCTCACCTGCATCGGCGGCGACGTGCCGTTCACCTGCAAGCGTTCACGACAGGGCAACGCCCTTGTCGACCGCATTATTGCCTGCCTGCTGCGCGAACGCGGGGCAGAGCATGTCATGCGAGATTTCTGGCCAGGCGGCAGCGACGAGCGGCAGTATTGTTCCCCCGGATTCGATCTGCCCGTGGGCGTGCTGTGCCGTGCGGTGTTCGGCGAATATCCCGAGTATCACACCTCGGATGATGACAAGAGCGCGGTTTCCTTCACTGCCATGGCCGAGGCCGTGGAACTGTGCCGCGATGTGGTGCAGGCTCTTGAGGCGAACAGGGTATATGTGCGTACCAACCCGCACTGTGAACCGTTTCTCAGCCGCTATGACCTGCACGACACCATCGGCGCCCAGCGCAGCAAGGACGTCGCGAAAAAGACCCTGCAATGGTTGCTGAACCTTGCGGACGGCGGGCATGATCTCGTGTCCATGGCAGAGCGTTCGGGCCTGCCCCTTGCCGAGTTCCGTATTCAGGCGCAAAGGGCGGAACAGGCCGGACTGATCAAGTTGGCGGAGGTCCAGTAGTCTATGTGCGGAATTGCCGGTTACTGGGGCGACAGGCGAATCGCCGACGACAGGGCTGCCGCGGCCCTTGCCTGCCTGCGCCATCGCGGGCCGGACGGGTGCGGCGAGTTCCGGCATGAACGTGGCGGCAGGCATGTATTGTTGCTGCATACCCGTCTCAGCATCATCGACCTTGATGAACGATCGGCACAGCCCATGCGGTACGGAAACCACGTGCTGGCCTTCAACGGCGAACTCTACAATTATCTTGAGCTGCGCAGAAACATGCAGGCAGAGGGCGTGGTCTTCGGAACGGACAGCGATACGGAAGTGCTGCTGCGTTCCCTTGCCCGTTGCGGGGTCGATTCTGCCGATGTGCTTCCGGTGCTGGACGGCATGGAAGGCATGTGGGCCTTTGCCATGTACGACATGCAGCACGGCACGCTGGCCCTGTGCCGCGACAGGTTCGGCGAGAAGCCCCTGTTCCTGTACCGCTGCGACCATGGCGTGTATTTCGCGTCAGAGGTCAAGGCGCTGTTTGCCCTGCTCGGCAGGCGTCTGCCGGTGAACCGCACCAAGATTCTGCGGTATCTGGTGAACGGCTACAAATCCATCTACAAGAGCACGGATACCTTTTTCGAAGGCGTGGAAGAGCTGCCCAATGCCTGCTGGCTGCGGCTGGATGAGGCGTGCTCTCCCGTGCGGTACTGGACGCCCCGCATCGAACCCGACGAGGCCATGACGTATGAAGAGGCCGTATCCGGCGCACGCGCACACCTGCTGAAAGCCGTGGAACTGCGGCTGCGCTCGGACGTTCCCCTTGCCTTCTGCATGAGCGGCGGGGTGGATTCCAATGCGCTCATCAGCATTGCCCGCCGTGAATTCGGCTACCGCGTGCACGGGTTCACCGTGGTGAACAGCGACGGCCGCTATAATGAATGGGAATCTGTTGCGCGTTCGGTGCGCGAACTTGGGCTGGAGCATACGCCGGTACCTGTGGGCGGGCATGATTTTCTGGGCCGCCTTACCCGCATGGTGGGGGAGCATGATGCGCCTGTGTGCACCATTTCCTATTTTGCCCACCACCTGCTCATGGAACAGCTTGCTGCGGCGGGGTTCAAGGTTTCCATCAGCGGTACGGGCGCGGACGAGCTGTTTTCAGGCTATTACGACCATTATCTCATGTACCTTGCGGCGGTGCACGGCACTCCGCAGTACGGGCAGGCGCTGGATGACTGGAGCACCCATGTGCTGCCGGTGGTCATGAACCCGTTGTACCGCAATCCCCGCCTTTTTGTGGATAGCCCCGCCATGCGCGACCATGTGTTTGCCGATGCGTGCGAGGCGGAAAGCCGCATGGCCGTGCCGTTTCACGAGGCGTTTGCCGAAGAGAATTTTCATGGGGAACTGCTGCGGAACAGGATGATGAACGAACTCTTCCGCGAGGTGGTTCCGGCCATATTGCGGGAAGATGATCATAATGCCATGGCCTTTTCCGTGGAAAACCGTTCTCCGTTTCTGGATCGTGCGCTGCTGGAATTCTGCCTGCGCATTCCCACACGGCACCTCATGCGTAATGGATACAACAAGGCTGTTCTCCGGGATGCCGTGCGCGGCATAGCACCGGACTGCGTGCTTGATGCGCGGCGCAAGGTGGGATTCAACGGTTCGCTCGCGGAATTTCTTGATCTGGGTGACGAGTCGGTGCGGCGTTCGTTGCTGGCGGACAGTCCCGTCTTTTCGTTGGTTGACCGCAAGGCCTTCGGGGACATGCTCGGTTCAGGACGGTTGAGTGGTAACGACAGCAAGTTCCTGTTCGGTGTGCTCAGCACCAAATTTTTCCTTGAGGAGTTCGGAACGGATGTTTGATTTTCTGGCACTCATCACGGGCGGCGTTTATTGGAAGCTGCATAGCCTTGTAATCGGCTGGATTCTGCGCCTGTACGGTATCCGCGTGGGCAGGCGTCTGCATGTTCGCGGTGTGCCGCGCCTGAAAATTCGCGGCAGGGCAGAGAATATCATCATCGGCGACGATGTGACCATTCTGGGTACCATTGACCTGCGGAACCGGGAAAACGGCGTTATCCGCTTTTGCGACAGGGTCACCATTGACCACGACTGCCGGTTTGTCTCCGCGCGGGACGGCATCATCGAGGTGGGAGAAGATTCCGTCGTGACCGCATATGCCATCATCAACGGCGGCGGCAGCGTTCGTATCGGCAAGAAGTGTGTCATCGGTCCCCGGTGCAGTATCAACGCCAACGAGCATGTCTTCAGGCGGGATGTGCCCATCCGTGATGCGGGGTTTGTGCATGCGGATGTGATTCTCGGTGATGACTGCTGGCTTGCGGCCAATGTGGTGCTCATGAAGGGCGTGCACCTTGGCGAAGGTACCGTGGTCGGTGCCGGTGCCGTTGTGACGAAGGATACGGACCCGTACGGCATTTATGTCGGTATTCCCGCCCGAAAGATGGGCGAGAGAGAATAGAGAGGAAGCTCCATGCGTTATTGCACACAGTGTGTCATGCCGGATACCAAACCTTACCTCACCTTTGATGAAAAGGGTGTGTGTGCGGCCTGTCAGGCTCATGCGACTAAGTATGAAGGTGACAGGGCCATAGACTGGGAAGCACGGGAACAGCAGTTTGTCCGCCTGCTTGAAGAGGTGAAGGCCCAAAAAGCCCCTTATTATGACGTGCTTGTGCCCGTGAGCGGCGGCAAGGACAGCATAACGCAGGTGCACCGGTTGCTCGGCCACGGGCTGCGCATTCTGACCGTGAATGTGGATTACGGCATCAAGACCGAGATCGGGCATTACAACCTGCAGTGCATTCCCGCCATGGGCGCAAACCTGTTCACCTACCGGCCCGAGCTGCAACTGCACAAGGAGCTTATCCGCATCGGGTTCGAGCTGTACGGCGACCCGGATCTGATGAGCCATACCATGCTGCATGCGGCACCGCTGCATACGGGTCTCATGTTCAAGGTGCCGCTCATTCTGCTGGGAGAGAACTCGGCGTTTGAATACGGCGGCGATGCCTCCCTTTCCAGCCTGAGCGGTATCAATAAGGCGTGGTTCATGAAGTATGCGGCCAACGGCGGCAGGGACGCGGAGTTTGTCTCCCGCACCCACGGCATTTCCATGGACCGGCTCACCATGTACGCCTTCCCCGATGCGCTGGAAGGTTCCGGCACCAAAGCCGTGTTCTCAGGGTATTTCTTCCGCTGGGATTCCGAAGAGCATTTCCGCATTGCCCAGACATATGGGTTCAGGGCGCTGGATGAACCGCGCGAAGGCACCTACAGAACCTATGTGGGCATAGATGAGATTATCAACAGGATTCATCAGTATTTCAAGGTGCTCAAGTTCGGCTACGGCAGGGCTACGGACCATGCCTGCGAGGATATACGCGCAGGCAGGCTGACCCGTGACGAAGCAAGGGAACTGGTCAGACGATATGACCTGCAGCCCGTGTCCGATGAATATGTGGACGCCTTTTGCGCCTTTCTTGACCGGGACAGAGACTGGTACGAGCAGGTCATGGAGCGCTACCGTAACAGTGATATCTGGAAAAAGGACGACTACGGGCGGTGGTACATTCCCGGCCATCTTGAGGAGGCGTGATGCGGCATGACTTCAAGAATCCCCCGCGCATGTTCGGGGTGGGCGATGTGCAGATAGCCGACCACGGCAAAGTGCATCTGAACCCGTGGGACATGGTCTCCATCGTGCGGGAAGGCGGGCATGAATGCGACGTAACCGCCACGGACTGGGGGCTCTATCTTGCCCCGTCGCTGAATCACCGGCTCAGGGACAACGGGTACCGCGTGGCCCTTGTGCGCAATCCGCAGGGGCGGCTTTTCTTGAATGCCGTTCTGAAGCATCGCATGGATGCCTTTCTTGCCTATCTCGAAGCGCAGGAAAGTGCCGTTGTCACATGGTTTGACGAGGTCGAAGGTATTTGCATGCCGGAAAAGAGCGCGGAGAAGCTTCGTGGTTCTGCTACGCCTGCGGAGCCGGTAGCTCAGGATACCGATGCCGTCAGACCGGAGAGGGATTGATATGGCAGATATGGAAACCATCTCCATCGTCGTGCCGAGCTACAATCACGCGCAGTACATCGAGGCCTGCCTCGATTCCATCTATTTTCAGGATTACGGCAGGCTGGAAATCATCATCGTGGATGACTGCTCGCCGGATGATTCGCGCGAGGTCATCCGCGGCTGGCTTTCTAACGTTGATGCGCAGCAGGTTTCGTATGCGTCGCGCTTCAACGAGGCCACGGACGAAGTGGAGCGCACATGGCACAAACGCTATGAGCGCGACGGGCGCAGCATCACCTTTGTGTCCAACGAACGGAACATGGGCTCCACGGCCACATACAACCGCGGATTCCGCATGACCACCGGCGAATTCTGTTCCTTTGTTGTTTCGGACGACATGTGCCATCCGCAGATGCTCTCCACGCTGGCGGCCCCCCTTCGGGAAGATAAGGCGGATTTCGTCTATTCCGACATGTTCATCGTGGACGATCGGGGGCGCATCATGCGCGAATTCCGCCTGCCGGAATACGATTTTTCCAGAAGCTTCGGCGACTGGTATCTGTGCGGTGTGTCCACATTGTACCGGCGCTCGTTGCATGAGCGTTTCGGATTTTATGATGAGTCCGCCATGGCGGACGATCATGAGTGCTACCTGCGGTTTGCCATGGGCGGGGCGCGGTTTCTGCATGTTCCCAAAACGCTCTACAGCGTGCGCAGCCATGATCAGCGTGAAGTTGGCCTGCATTCGAAGGACAGATTTTCCGCTCTGCTGGACTATTCCAAGAAGCTGACACTCAAGGCACGGGCGTGGAACCGCGCCAATGGCGGGGCTGAGCAGGGTGGGAAGTGACAGTTTGTATCTGGAATGGATATTGCTAAATGACTTAATGATCGATTTTCATGTCAAACTGCCAACGGGCGGTTCAGCAATTCTGATGCAGATGGAGTAGGCGGATATGGAGCGGCACGGAACTCTCTTCGGGTATTTGAGGGCGGGAAGCATTTTCCTTCTCTGGCTGTGCCGTCTGCCTTTCAAGATGGCAGCGGAGCGCAGGCAGAAGCGGCTGAAGGTTGACCGGCCGGTTTCGCAGGCGCTGCAGACCTTTGCCAAGGCCAACGCTGCCGCGTGGCAGGTCGATGCGCAGAAGGTGCAATCATCATCACAGCGGGTGCTTATTGAGGGGCTGAGTTCCCACAAGGCCTATCTGATGGCCAACCTTGTGATTGGCAGCTATCTCATGCGCGAACACGGGCTTGCGGGAGCGGCGCTTCTGCATGAACCGGACGCCGAAATAGAGGCGATGTTCCGTGCGTACGGCATATATGAATTTCATTACCTGAGTGATCGCGGCCTTTCCGTTGCAGGACGTCTGCGAGCCGGTGTGTCGGCGCTGCAGCTGGTGGCTGCCAATCCGGATATGGATGATCTGCTGAAGGCCACGCGAAACGGCGTGCACGTAGGCAAATGCGTGTACGACTGGTATCTGCGCGGGCAGGGGGCGGGGACAGTGGAATCCTGCTCCGTGCTGTTTTTTGCCATGATCTCCACAACCATAGGCTACGGCGAATATCTTTCCCGGTTGTTCTCGGACGGGCGGTTTCCCGTTGTGGTGCAGGCAGAGCGCCAGTTCGTGCCGGAAGGCCCGCTTTTTCAGACCGCGCTTGCGAGCGACAGTGTTGTCTACAGCCGTGGCGGTGGACCCACCAGTTTTACCATCTTTCGTTTCGATGATCCGGCGCAGGCCTACTGCAATACGCACCGTTACGGGAAGGAACTTTTCGAATACGTGTGGAACAACCACAGGGAAATGGCTGCGGAGGCGGGTGGCAGATTCATGGCCGACCGTTTTTCGGGCAATGTGCGACGCAACGACGTGCCGGATGCCAGTCTGGCCTATGCCGCAAGCTCGGAAATGGACCGTGCGCAGCTGTGCGAGCGTTTTGGATGGGATCCTGCCAAGCCCATAGTGGCTGTCATGTCCAACATGCTCAATGATGGCGTTTTCACCAACCGCTGGTCGGTTTTCCGCGATAATTTCACATGGCTTGATCAGACCGTGCAGGCCATTGCCAAGATTGACTCCGTGAACTGGTTCGTCAAGGCGCACCCTTCGGATCAGAAGAATGCGGTCAAGATAACGGGCAGACAGGTCTACGAAAAATGGGCCGGTTCCTGTCCGCATGTGGCGTTTTATCCCAACGAGTGGGGCAACCGTTCGCTCCCGCATATCGTGGATGCCGTTCTCACCGCGCACGGCAGCGCCGGAATGGAATATTCGAGCTTCGGCATTCCCTGCATACTGGGGGGCGAATCTCTATATTCCGGTCTCGGCTTCACGCATGAACCTGAAACGCCGGAAGAGTATTTCAGGACGCTGCAAAGCATCCACTCCCTTGGCCGTCTGACCCCGGAGCAGGTGGAGCGTGCAAAGGTGTTCACCTACATCTACATGGTTCTGTCACGGGTGGAATCGCGCATTCTGCCGGACGTGAGTGTGTATGCCGACTACAACGACAATAAATACCTGCATGATGCCGCAGCATTGCTTGAACGGTTTGCTCCCATGGATGAAAAGCTTGCAGCCATGCTGCATGTTCAGGTTGCCGGAAAAAGACGGCACCTGCTGAACTATGACTATGTGGGGCTGGACGACATGGCAGCAGCCTCATTAGCCTTTAAGAACCCGCACGAGGGGGCAGAATGCCGGTAAACAGAAGTCATGCGTATGCGAAGGGCAATATTTATGGTCGCCCCAAACCTTCTTTCGTGTCTCGCCTGGCCGGAAAGCTGCTGCGGTACATTGAGAATGCAAGGATAGCCGAAACTTGGGACGCCTTTGATGGCCGCTGTGTCATGGGGAATGATTGTTTTCTCGGGCCGAACGCATGGTGCACCAATCTTGGACGCCGCGAAGATATTACCTTGGGCAACAGGGTGTATCTGCGCGGATTGCTGCGTTGTGGCGGAAGAGGCGGACATATAGAGATCGGCGATGAAGTGTATATCGGCGATGATACGATTATCAGCTCTGAAAGCAGAGTGACTATCGGGAGCCTCACGCTTATTTCGCACGGCGTGCAAATTTTCGACACTATCGGGCATCCTGTCGATCCTGATGAGCGGGCCCGGGATTGGCGGGTGGTCATGGGAACGGATCCCGGCCCCAGACCTGCAGTTTCCTCAGCCCCCATAGTGATAGGACCGCGTGTCTGGGTCGGGTTCAATTCCACCATAATGCGCGGTGTCACCGTGGGCGAAGGCGCCATTGTTGCGGCCGGTTCCGTCGTGGTAAATGATGTGGCTCCCTTTACCATAGTGGCAGGAAATCCTGCAAAAATGGTGAAAGCCATACCTGGAAGGAATGGGGAAGAGCATGAGTAGCCAGTTGAAGAGAGAATTGAAATGGCCGGAACAGGCCACTCTGGCCATTGAGGTGTGCGGCGTATGCAATCTGCGTTGTCCCATGTGCTCCTATCCGCGTCTGAAGCGCAAGAAGGGCATGATGGATTTCGGGTTATTCACCAGAATAGCCGAGGATGCTGCGGATAACGGCCACGGAATCGTGTCTCTGCATTTCTTTGGTGAGCCGTTGCTCTGGCCGCATATTGTGGACGGGGTGGCGCTTCTCTCCAAGTTTGGCATGCACCCCAGACTGAGTACCAACGGAATGCTGCTTACGGGAGACATGGCCCGTCGTCTGCAGGATGCGGGCATGAAGGAGATCATGGTCACCATCGATACTCTGCGGCCCGAAGCGTACAATATTATCCGTGCGGGTGGAGACTTTGAAACCGTCAGAAGAAACATCCACGATGCCATAGCTGCCGCGCCGGATTTGCTTATCCGTCCCCAGATGATGCCCACAAAGCACAACGAAGGGGAAACAGAAGAGGACTTTTACAACGAGTTCGGCAGGCACAGGAACTTTCAGGTGCAGCCTTGGTTCATTCATCGAATGATCGAGGCGGACAATCTGACCAAGGATCTGTTCCACAAGCCGGGAGACGTGGACAAGCGACTCTGCGACAAGCCCTTTGAACGCGTGGATGTGCTGTGGGACGGAACCACCGTACTGTGTTGTCTTGATGCGGAGGGCGAGCTTGTAACCGGAGACCTGAAGAAGAACTCCATTTCCTACAGCTGGGAAGGCCCCAAGGCCATGCGCCTGCGCAGAAAGATACTTGCGGGCGAATGGCATGACCTGCCGGCCTGCCGCGCCTGCATGGCCGACCATGTGGTGACGGATATTGCCCCCACATGCTGGAAGAAATCAGATACGTTGCCACCCTTACCGGAGAGCTATCAGCGCGTATATGACCGTATTCTGGAGCTCGGAGAATACGATGACGAAAAGGGATCGTGGACTAACGGCGGAATGAAGGGCTGCTAGACAATACGGAGAGTGATCGAAATGCTTGAACCTCAGATTCTGATACCGGAAAGGCGTGCCGAGGAAATTGCCCTGTATGAGCAGAACGGCAGAAGGCCGTGGTCGCGCGGCTATCTGGCAAGCCGGTTCGCCTTTGTGGAGCAATCTCTTGCCGATGCGGACACGATGAAACTGTTCGAAAAGGAAGCGCCGTTGCCCGCAGGGTTCGGGCATGGGTACGATGAACGTGTGGTGGAGTATCCATGGGTGCTGTCGCGTCTTTCTCATGGGCAGGGGCGGCTGCTGGATGCCGGGTCCTGCTTCAACTATCCCGAGATCATCGGGCGGCCTGAAATAGAGGGGAAGGATTTCACCATCTTCACGCTCGCTCCCGAGGACAATTGCTTCTGGGACAAGAAGATTTCCTACCATTACGGCGACCTGCGCAATATGCCCTTCCGCGACAACTGGTTCGATGAGGTCATCTCCATTTCCACCCTCGGTCATGTGGGCATGGACAACCGCCTCTACACCAAGGGGCATGAGGAAGGAAAGGTCGGGCTGGAGGCGGAACAGGCCGTGGGCGAACTTGTGCGCATTCTGCGTCCCGGCGGCAAGCTGCTTGTTTCCGTGGTCTACGGCGTACATCAGCTCATCGAATGGCGCAGCGGCTCGGTGTTTGCCGAGCAGTTCGACGCAGCCCTGCTGCAGGACCTTGTGCGCGCCTTCAAGGGCTGCTCATCCGTCAAGGTGTCCATCTACGGATACACGCAGAATGGCTGGAATGTCAGCAGTCTGGAGCAGAGCGCCCATGTGGAATATTACAACATCCACGTGGCCGAAGGCTATGATGCGGATAACGCCGCAGCCGCACGGGCCGTGGCCTTTATCGAAGCGGTGAAGTAGCCGGAGTGCATGATGGAAACGGTGTATGAGCGCATAGTCATGCAGGGGCGTTGTGTCGGGTGCGGCACCTGCGCCGGTGCCTGCATGGCTGCCACCGGAACCGGAGCGCTGCGCATGGCATGGCATGACTCCGGCATTCCCGCTCCCGTGCTGAACGCGGATGTCTGCGTGCAGTGCGGTACCTGCCTTTCCGTCTGCCCGCTCTGCGAAGGGAACGACGATACCACCACTGTGGGCCGCAGCCTTTTCTCTTTGTCAGAAAAAGAGTGCGCTCCTGTCGAGGACGACCTGCTGGGCTGCTACCGTTCGCTCCATGCCGGATATTCACTGGTTCACAAGCACAGGGAAAACGGCGCAGGCGGCGGCCTGACCACGTGGTTTCTGGAAGAATTGCTGGCACAGGGCCTTGTCGACCGTGTGGCCTGTGTGGTGCCCGCCAAGGGGCCGGACACCTTTTTCCGTTTTGCGCTGCTCGATTCGGCGCAGGCAGTGCGGGCGGCTTCGCGGTCCGCATACTATCCCGTGCACGCCGCAGACATGCTGGCGGAAATGGCTGCGCATGAGGCCCGCTACGCGCTGGTGGGGCTTCCCTGCGTCATTCGCGGGTTCCGGCTGGCCGCCCAGCACATTCCTGCACTTGCATCACGGCTTGTCATGACTGTGGGGCTCACCTGCGGTCAGGCACGCAGCCGGTATTTTGCGGAATACCTGTGTCTTCGCTGCGGGCTGGATGCCGGAGCGGTGGACAGGGTGCGCTTCCGTATCAAGGATGCGCAGCGGCATCAGCTGGATCACCGTTTCGAATGCCGTTCGGGTGCGGGCAAAGGGGCGCGGCAGGGCCAGATTTATCAGACGGAAGGCATGGGCTGGTTGTGGGGGCATGATTGCTTCAAGGTGGCAGGATGTAATTTCTGCGACGACATTACCTCGGAACTGGCCGACGTGAGCTTTGCGGATGCGGTGGAAGAACCCCATTGCCACGGCAACGGCGGAGCGAATTTCGTGATGGTGCGGTCTGAGGCGGCAGGGCGGTTGCTGGCTGCGGGCCGTGATCGCGGCGATATTTTTCTTGAGGATGTGACGGCGGAGCCCGTGCGTAAACGCATGGAAGGGGTTGAGCTCATCAAGCGGCACGACCTGCGGCACAGGCTGCACCTCATGCGTGAGGCGGGCATGGAACCGCCAGTGCTGCGCCAGCAGCCGCAGCGGCGGGACGATGCTGAAAAGAACGAGTGGATGGAGCTGCGCGACTGTCTGCGGCAGGCCACCACCTCAGTCTATGCCGCCCACAGGCATGCTCCCGATGCAGGCGCGCGTGTAGAAGAGGCCATTCAGGACGTGCTTGCACGCAGGAAACAGAAGGACACAAGGAAGGCATAACATGACCACGGGTATTCTGACGTTCCACGACGGTATTAATTACGGTGCCTTCTGTCAGGTGTATTCGCTTTATTCCTATCTGCGGTCGCAGGGGCTTGATGTGCAGGTGCTCAACTACAAGAATCCCGGATTCGAGGAACGCGAGCGCCAGTGCTTCATACTGCCCGGCAATGCCGAACTCACTGCCCGCAATATGCGCAAGATGGCCCTTTTTGAAGAGGCGCATTCCCTGCTGAACATGACACCGCGCCTGCGCTCGCAGGAAGACCTTGCCCGCCATGCCTTTGATGCGGTGGTGGTGGGTAGCGATGAGGTCTGGAATTTTTCCACGGAGCTTATCGGGTTTGACCCTGTCTATTTTTCGCACGGCGTGCAGGCAGAAAGGCTTGTTTCCTACGCCCCCAGCTTCGGCACGGTGAACGCGGGTGATGCCATTCCCGATGCAGTCTGTGAAGGAATCAGGCGTTTTTCGTCCATCTCGGTGCGGGATGCCAATGCCTCGCGCGTGGTGCAGGGCATTACCGGCACGGCGGCTCCCATTGTGCTTGATCCCACCTTTCTCACCGACCTTTCCGCACAGGCAGTGCTGCCGGAGGAAAAGGACTACATTCTCGTGTACGGGTTCTTCACGCCGCCCATGGTCGAGAGCATCCGCGCCTATGCCCGCAAGACAGGCAAGAAGACCGTCGCGCTGGGCTATTACCGCGAGTGGTGCGATGTGAACCGCGACATCATTACGCCTTTCGAGTGGCTGGGGTATTTCATGCAGAGCGACTGCGTGGTCACCACCATGTTCCACGGCATGATCTACTCCATTCTGAACCGCAAGCCCTTCTGCATGTTCATGACGGATTACCGGCGCAACAAGGTGGGTACGCTGCTGGATGATGCGGGCCTTGCCCATGCCATAGCCGGTGAGCACGATGACCCTGCTGCCGTGCTGAGCGGGCACTTCGACTATGCCGCAGCGTATGCGAGCATAGACGCCAAGCGGGCGTTTTCCCGACAATATCTTGCGCAGGCTCTCGGGCTGCCGTTGTAATCGGATACGGATATGCAGCTTGTCATAGAAGGATTCATCTATCAGGTGCAGGCCAAGGGCGGCATCTCGCGGATTTTCAACGAAACCCTGCCCCGCATGTGCGGGATGGACAATAATCTGCGGGTTACCATGCTGACCGACGGCACAAGCATGCAGCCGCTTCCGAGGCACCCGTTCATCTCGTACCAGCACGGGGAGTGCGATCCGCGCCTGCGTCAGTCGCGCAGCGCCATATGGCACAGCACCTATTTCACTCCGCCCCGCGAGTGGGCTGGCCCCAAAGTGGTGTCGCTCTACGACATGGTTCCCGAACGGTTCAGCAACTTCTTCTGCGACCCGTGGGATGATGCCCTGCGCGAGCGCCGCAAAAATGCCATTCTCGATGCGGACAAGGTTATAGCCATTTCGGAAAACACGCGGCAGGACGTGCTGGATATTCTGGATGTCGACCCGGCCAAAGTCTGCGTGGTGCACCTGAGCTACAACCCCCTTTTCCGTCCGCTTGCGTCTGATGCAATCGCTGGTGTTGGGGGGGGCAGGCCCTTCTTCCTGTATGTGGGCGACCGTAACCACTACAAGAATTTCGACGGTCTGCTCAAGGGCTTTGCCCGCTGGAAGCAGAATGCGGAAGCGGATCTGTATGTGGTGGGCAAGCCGCTGTCTGAAAAGGAGACGCAGCTTGTGGCCTCGTTCGGCCTGCAGGACAGAGTGCAGGCCAAGGGCATGGTTTCGGACGAGGAGTTGTGCGTCTACTACAACACCGCTGCCGGTTTTGTGTATCCGTCATACGGTGAAGGCTTCGGCATTCCTCTGTTGGAAGCCATGGCTTGCGGGTGCCCCGTGATTGCCTCGGATATTCCCTCGTCCCGCGAAGTGGCGGGCGATGTGCCATATCTATTTGATCCGTCTCAACCCGATGAACTGGCTGCCATATTCCCTGCGATACTTAATGACGGGCGCGGTTCGGAGCGAACCCGCAAAGGCCTTGAGGCAGTCACCGCGTTTTCGTGGGAAAAGACCGCAGCGCAAACGCTGGGTGTTTATCGTGATCTGCTTGCGGACATGGGCCGCTACGACTGCTGCGCGTTTCCTGCCGGTCACTACTACAGTCCGGTTCCCGACCTTGAGGACATTGCGCGGCGGCAGGACACTGTGTTCACTGCGCCTGATGCAGACGCCATCGTCGATGTAGACCTGCGCACCGACGCCCAGCTCGCCCTCTGGGATACCATGCTGGAATATCGTGACGAGTTCCCCTTCGCAGAGGAGGCGGGCAGTCTGCGCTACGGGCTTTCCAACGGCTTCTTCGGTCACGGCGACGCATGGTCGCTGTACGGCATGCTCCGCACATTCCGCCCGCGCCGGCTTGTCGAGGTGGGGTCGGGCCATTCTTCAGCCGCCATTCTGGACATTAACGACAGGTTCCTCGGCGGCAGCCTGCACATGACCTTTATTGACCCGCATCCCGAGCGGCTCGATTCCCTGCTGCGGAAGGAAGACGGACAGCAGGCCGAGGTGCTGCGCCAGCCCGTGCAGCAGGTGGATATGGATGTGTTCCGCGCACTGCAGCCGGGAGACGTGCTATTTGTGGATTCCAGCCACGTCAGCAAGGTGGGGAGCGATCTGAACCATCTGCTCTTCAATGTCCTGCCCGTGCTGGCCTCCGGTGTGATCGTGCATTTTCACGACATCTTTTATCCCTTCGAATATCCCCGTTCATGGGTCATGGGCGGCAGGTTCTGGAACGAGTGCTATATGCTGCGGGCCTTCCTGCAGGATAACGGGCGGTATGAAATCATGTTGTTCAACAGCTACCTCGCGCAGGCGTTCACGGAACGGGTCACGCGCGATGTACCCATATTCACGCGGCGTGATGCCGCGAATCCGTGGGTAGAGGGATGCAGCAGCGTATGGTTGAGAAAGCGATGAGCGATATTTCCGATACGACAAAGGGCACGAGGCCCGATGCGGCCAACGGCACGACGCCCGCTACGACAAATGGCATGGTAACTGCCATGACACCAGACAGAGCCATGGTGAACGTGACAGGGCGGTGCAATTCGCGCTGTTCCTATTGCATGGCGTGGCGTGAAGACAGAACGGCAGGCGAACCCACCCTTGAGGAACTGCTGCATATTGTGGAACACGCGGCAAAGCTGGGATGCAAGGCGGTGGGCTTTTCCGGTGGCGAGCCGCTGCTGCGCGGCGACCTTGAGGATATTATCCGCCATGTGAAAAGCCTTGGCATGTATCCTGCGCTGGTTACCAACGGTGTGCTGCTGACGGAAAAGCGCGTGCGCAGCCTTGCGGCAGCGGGTATAGGCAGCCTGAGCATGTCGCTTGATACGCTGGATGCCGACCTGTATCAGGCCATACGGGGCATTCCGCTGAAGCAGCCCATGGAGCATCTGCTGGCTGCGGCGGCGCTTAAGCTCATGCCCATGGGCATCTCTGTCACCGTATCCGCCCGCAACGTGCATTCGCTGGATTCGCTTGTGGAGTTCGCCGGTATGCACGGCCTGCTGGTATCTTTCCAGCTGTATGCGGACGATGTGCATCTGGCCAATGCCGACGCATCGCAGATGCCGGAATGGCAGTCTCTGGAAGCGGCGGCAGAACGGCTGATAACGCTGAAGGAACAGGGCGCTCCGGTGACCAATTCGCCGGAATACCTGCGCAGCATGGCCGCTTTTGTGCGCGAAGGCGCGTGGCTGGGGCTTGGGCGGTGCCTTGGTCCGCAGCGTGAAATCTGCATTGACGAGGCGCTGAATCTTGTGACCTGCTGGGGAATGGACAGAAAAATAGGCTCGTTGCGTGATGCCGACCTGACCACCCTGTGGCGTTCCGAAGAATTTGCCAAGGCGCGCAGGGAGCTTGCCGGATGCAGGCGCTGCCTGCTTTCCTGCCATTTCGAAAATTCGCTGCGTCTGCTTGCGATGGAAGAAGCAGCAACGGCAGGAGACAAAGCATGACCGAACGTCCGTTGACAATCTCCGTAATCACGCCCTGCCTCAATGCAGGCCAGTATCTGGAAAAATCACTGCGCAGCGCTCTTGAACAGCAGGGCAACTTCCGCATTCAGTCCGTGCTCAGGGATGCCGGTTCCACTGACGGCACGCCGGAGATTCTGGCACGCCTGCAGCAGGAAGTGGCGGCAGGCACGCTGGGCGGTGGCTGCCTCGGTATTGACCTCGACTGGGTGAGCGAGCCGGACAAGGGGCAGTCCGACGCCCTGAACAAGACGCTGGGCCGCACCACGGGTGATGTGGTGGTCTGGCTCAACGCTGACGACTGGTTTGCACCGGGGGCCTTTGCCTGTGCGCTGGGGCGTTTTTCGCAGAGCAGTTCAACGGATGTCGTGCTCGGCAACTGCCTGCAGATGGTATCGGACGATACCCCGCTTGCCGGAGCGCCGCAGCGTTCATTCGTTAACGCGCCCGAAAAGGTATCCCCGTTCACGGGAGGCGTGGAATGGCTGCTGGTCACTCCGGAGGTTTTTTTCCGGCGCAGCGCCATAGAGCGTTTCCGTTTTGACCTTGATCTTGATTACTTCATGGATGTGGATCTCTGGCACCATCTTATCCTGTCCGGCTGCCGGTGGGAAAAGGTGGAAGAAACACTGGCCTTCTTCCGCTGGCATGATGACTGTAAGACGCTGCGGGCATGGCGCAGGTTTCTGCCCCGCCTGCTGGTGGAAAACCAGATTCTGTTCAGCCGCTACCGCGACAGCATGAACACCGCAGAGGCGGAAAAGGGATTTGCCAAACTCATGCTGCATTTCGTGCGTAACTGGGACAAGGCCGGAACGCTGGAACAGAACCATGCTGCCGTGCAGGAACAGGCCGCACAGTGTACGGCTCTGAGCCCCGATGACAGGGCGGCGTTTCTGACGCGTTATGGTGCCGTGTACGAAGAATTCACAGCCACGGCAGGTGCGTAAGCCATGCTATCCGGCAAACCATCCCTTCTGTTCGTTTCGCAGAACCTGCCCAAGCGCTTTGCTTCCAGCGGCGTGACCCGCCTGTATTTCTTTGTCAAAATGCTGTGCAGGGATTTTGACGTGGTCGTTGCCACCTATTTCATGCCCGCATTCGACAAATCGGAAGATGTGGCCGCACTTGAGGCTCTTGGCGCGCGGGTGGAGGCAGTGCCTTTCAATTACCCGCACGAAGGATCGGACAGGTTCTCGCGCAAGCTGCCGGACAGGGTGCAGGCGCTGCTTGGCAACGGCCGGTTTGATATCATCCATCTGGAACGGTTCTGGATGCATATCTGCCTTGAAGGGATGTGGGATTCGCTTGGCATTCCCGTGGTGCTCGATGAGATGGATGTGGAATACAAGCGTGAGGAACGCCGTTTCTCGGTGCAGGGAGCTGATCCGGCTGCGCGGGAAACATGGGAGCGCGAACGCAGGCAGGAACTGGAAACCTGCCGCAGGGCCAGCACCGTGATTGCAGTGACGGAGGCAGACAGGCAGACCCTGCTTGCCGAGCTGCCGGACCTGCATATCGTGGTCATTCCCACGGGGCAGGATGTGGCATGGCTGAACGCGACATTACCAGACGTTGTGCCAGACGTTGTGTCGGACGTCAGGCCAGCTTCCAGATCAGTCGCCGGTGCAGACAGAGCCCACGGTGTGGTCTTCTGTGGTGATTATCGCCATAACCCCAATGTGGATGCGGCCCTGTATCTGGCAAACGACATCTGGCCTCTTGTAAAAAAGCAGGTGCCGGATGCCACGCTGACCCTGCTCGGGGGCAGCCCCCCGCCGGAGCTGCTGGCGCTGGCCGGTGACGATATAGAGGTTCCCGGCTGGGTGGATGATCTGCGCCCCTATTACCGTCGGGAGAAGGTGGCACTCGCGCCCATCCGCTTCGGTTCCGGCATCAAGGCCAAGATCATCGAGGCGGCTGCCTGCGGCCTGCCGGTTGTGACAACCGGCATAGGTGCGGAAGGGCTTACCCTTGAACGCGGAACAGAGTATTTTGTGGAAGATGATGTGCAGGCGCTGGCGGATAAGACCAGCCTGCTGCTCGGCGATGCGCAGCTGCGCGCCACCATGGGGGCCAAAGGGCGGAACAGGGCGCTGGAATATGACTGGGAGGCGCTTTATCCCGTCTTTAGTGATATTTACCTGACCTTGGTGGCTGATAACCGAAAGAACGCGGGCAGGTGACATATGGCACCGGAAGAAACGGTTCAGAAGCGGACGGAGCAGGATTCTGCCATTGAGAAGCAATCGGCTAAGAAACGTGCGCTCATCACCGGCATCAGCGGGCAGGACGGCGCCTATCTCGCGAAGAATCTGCTGGCCAGAGGCTACGAGGTGCACGGCACCTCACGCGACAGTGAAACAACCAGCTTCTGGCGGCTCGAGCATCTTGGCGTGCGCGGTAATGTGGTCATCCACTCCATGTCCGCCACCGAACTGCACAGTGTGCTGCACGTTCTCAGGCAGGTGCAGCCCGACGAGATATACAATCTTGCAGGGCAAAGCTCCGTGAGCCTTTCCTTTGAGCAGCCGCTGGAAACCATGACCAGCAACATCATCGGGACGTTGAACCTGCTGGAGGCCATCCGTTTTCTCGGTGTCGGGGTGCGGCTCTACAACGCGGGCTCAAGCGAGAGTTTCGGCGATGTGGGGGGCGTGCCCGCAACCATCGGCAAGCCCTTCAACCCCCGCAGCCCCTATGCCGTTGCCAAGGCTACCGCCTTCTGGGAAGTGGCGAATTACCGCGAGGCGTACGGGCTGTATGCCTGCTCCGGAGTGCTGTTCAACCATGAATCGCCGCTGCGCAGTCCGCGCTTTGTGACCCGCAAGATCGTATCAGCCGCGTGCCGCATCGCCGCTGGCAGCGGGGAAACCCTGCATCTCGGCAATATGGACGTGCAACGTGACTGGGGCTGGGCCGAGGAATATGTGGAGGCCATGTGGCGCATGCTGCAGCAGCCGGAGCCCCGCGACTATGTGATTGCCACGGGTGTTCAGTCCAGCCTGCGCGATTTTGTGCACGAAGCCTTTGCCTGCGTGGGCCTTGACTGGCGCGCGCATGTGCATGCGGACCCTTCGCTGCTTCGTCCTTCAGACATTGCGAGCAGTGTCGGCGATCCGGCCGTGGCGGAGCGGGAACTGGGATGGAAGGCCACCATGCATATGCCTGATGTGGTGAAGGAAATGATACGCCACGAGCAGGCAGGCCTGTCGGGGGAGTAATCTTGCAGGGCGTGCGCCTGTGCGTTCGCAGTGCGCAAGGCGATTATGCGGGAATTCAGGGGAGTTTGCCGGCCAGCAGATTCTCGAAATAGGCGATGGTCCGGTCCAGCCCGGCATCCAGCTGTATGGCCGGGTCCCATTCCAGTTTTTCTCTGGCCAGCGCAATATCAGGTTTGCGCTGCATGGGGTCGTTCACAGGCAGGGGCTTGAACTGAATGCGCGAGCTGCTGCCGGTCTTGGCGATGATCTTTTCCGCCAGTTCCAGAATGGTGAATTCGCGCGGGTTGCCAAGGTTCACCGGTCCGGTGAAGCCTTCGGGCGTGTTGTCCATCATGCGGATGAATCCTTCCACCATGTCATCAACGTAGCAGAACGAGCGGGTCTGGCTGCCGTCTCCGTAGACGGTCAGGTCCTTGCCCTGCAGCGCCTGCACGATGAAGTTGGAGACAACCCTGCCGTCGTCGGGATGCATGCGGGGGCCGTAGGTGTTGAAGATGCGGGCCACCTTGATATCCAGACCGTACTGCCGGTGGTAGTCGAAGAGCAGGGTTTCCGCGCAACGCTTGCCCTCGTCGTAGCAGGCGCGCGGGCCGATGGGATTTACGTTGCCCCAGTACGATTCCGGCTGGGGATGCACCGTGGGGTCTCCATACACTTCCGACGTGGAAGCCTGAAAAATGCGTGCTCCGGTGCGCTTTGCCAGCCCGAGCATGTTGATGGCACCATGCACCGATGTCTTGACGGTCTGCACGGGGTCATACTGGTAATGCACGGGGGAAGCGGGGCAGGCCAGATTGTATATCTCGTCCACCTCCACATAGAGCGGAAAGGTCACGTCGTGCCGCAGTACCTCGAAATACGGGTCTTGCAGCAGGTGGACAATGTTGGGCTTGTTGCCGGTGAAGAAATTGTCCACGCACAGCACGTCGTGTCCGGCTGCGAGCAGTCGTTCGCAGAGGTGCGACCCGAGAAAGCCTGCGCCGCCGGTTACGAGAATGCGCTTTCTGGTCATGATCAGGCCACCTGCTTGTTCAGAGCCACCGTCGTGTCGGCAGCATCCGCGGTTTCCTCATCCATGAGATGCATAGGGGGATTCTGGGGGCGGATCTGCGCTTTATCCCGCGCCTTTCTGCTGGTGTGTATGATGTCCGGCAGAGTCAGGGCGAAGAAGCGACGTGAACAGCAGTCCAATTGCAGTTCCGGCTGACGGGTTACGGATGCCGGATCGTGCGCCAGCATGGCGTAGGCTTCGCTTATGCGCTGCACCATTTCGTCCGATCTCCAGCGGGTCAGCATGAATTCGCGGGAGGCCATGCCTATCTCGGCTGCTTCGTCCGGAGCGGCAAGCAGATAGTTCAGCACGGGCAGGGCGTCTTCCAGCTTGATATTGATGAACGGATTCTCCGCAGTGCCGGAAAAATGCTGCATGATGCTGCGGGTGCGTTCATCCAGATACGCGAGCACGGGCTTGCCCTGACTCAGCGCTTCCAGTCCTGTCAGGTGGTAGCTACCGGTGGTCAGGTCATCCACCACGATGCGCGATGCCTGCTTCAGGGCCAGCGTCCGGCGCAGCGGGGTTTTGTGCACAAGCACCCACGATGCATCGGCCTTTTTGCAGGCCGCCATGATGGCGCAGTGGGTCTGCGGGGCTGCTTTGGTGTTCCAGCGGCAGTCCCATGCGTCTCTGAAATTGGTGGGGCTGTAAAACACGTCGTGCCGCAGCGGGACCGTCGCGGGCAGGTAGAGCGGGTCATGTTCCGGCACGAAGTTGGGAACGACATGTGCCTTAGGGTAATACCGTTCCTGAAACTGCGCGATGACGAGAGCCGGAATATCCTGCGCGAGCAGAGCGTTTGCCGTGATGCCCATGCGGGAAGCCACCAGATCAGGATGGCTGTGGAAATGGCGGATGAAGAGTGTGCCCTTGCGCTGCAGCGCCCTGAAGTCGATGGGCGCAAACTGGGTGTTGTCCAGATCCAGATAGTTGTGGAAGTGGATTATGTCCGCCTGCGCGGCAAGCTCCATGGCCAGTTCGGGAGTCTCGCTGAACACCACGTCCTGACCGAAATCTTCCGTTCCGTAACGGCACAGGTCCACCAGCCGTGCGGAATGTCCGGTGTGGGCATTCAGCATCTGCACGATGCGCAGGGGAGCCCCTGCGAGCGGCGTGACGGCAAAGTGGACTATGCGCATAGGAGTCTCGTGCTAGGCAGCGCCGTTCAGTGCAACAGCCAGCATTTCGGATTTGATTTGTTCGTCGCGGCGGGCATCCCTGGTCAGGGTGTTGCCGATGACATCGTCCCAGCAATCAGGAGAAAGGCCGGTTCCCGGGCTTTTGACCGTGAGGTCGGCCGCGGTGATGACCGAGCCTGCGGGCAGGTCGCGCGCTGCAACAATGGACTTGCGCAGCTTGAGCGCGGCAGAGGCCTCGCCGGGGAAGACGCGTTTTTCACTGCCCCTGAGGGAGCTTTCAATTTCGCGGGTCATACGCACGAGCATGGCCAGTTCTGCCGGTTCGAGCGAAACCTGATGGTCCGTGCCGCGCATGGTCTTGTCCAGCGTGAAGTGGCGTTCCACCATGACTGCGCCGAGTGCAACAGCCGCCAGAGTGGGGGCAAGGCCGCGTTCGTGGCCGGAGTAGCCTGTGGGCAGGCCGTAGCGTGCGCGGATGTCGTGCATGACCGGCAGGCATATCTGGTCTTCGGGGCAGGGGTAGGACGAGTTGCAGTGCAGAATGACGATGTCGTTGTGATACCGGCGCAGTTCCGCCACGGCCTTGTCGATCTGTTCGTAGTCGCTCATGCCAGTGGAAATGACGATGGGCTGCCCCATTTCGCCGCAGCGGCGCAGATAGGGGGTGTTCACAAGATCGGCAGAGCAGATCTTGATCAGCTCGGGATTGAGGGTGTGCATGGCCTCAAGGCTGTTCATGTCCCATGCGGAGGCGAAAAAGACCAGGCCGAGAGATTCCGAAAGGGCCTTGAGTTCGGCCATCTCTTCCATGGAAAGTTCCAGAGCATCGCGGTGCTCGCCATAAGTGGGACCAAAGCTGTTAGGGCCGGTGTAGGGGGCCTTTAACCCGTCGGCGGTCAGAAGGGCCGAGTTGTCACGCTTCTGGAACTTGACGGCGTCGGCACCGGCGCGGGCAACCTCTTCCACCATCTGGCGGGCAAGGGAGATGTCGCCCTGATGATTGTTGCCCACTTCGGCAACGATGAAGCAAGGGTGGCCTTCCCCGATGATTCGCCCGGAACGGAGCCGGATGTGCTGTGCGGGTTTCATAATCTGATAATCTCCCTGTTGGCCGCAGACGGCATGGAAACGAGTTGCTTGTAAATGTCGTCCTGCTGGGCGAACGATGTGATGACTATTGCTTCCACTTCAAGATCTGCAAGAGCGGCCGGTGCGAGAATGATGTGATCGTGAAAAGTCTTGCCTTGCTTATGGGGAGCATTGTCCAGAATGCCTGCTATCACAAAATGCGAACCCTGCAGGGCGGAGAGCACCAGCTCGCAGGTTTCCGCGGCTCCGAAAAGGGCAACACGGCTGATGCCTCTTTCCATGAGTGGTTCCAGTCTTCGCCGGATAAGTCCTTTGATAGAGGCATATGCCTGCACCATTTCGGTACAGTATGCTTCCATCAGTTCCCGTCTGCCCGTGGAGCCTTTTTCCGTAAGGCTGTACATGAAGCTTTTCTTGTCCACGGGCTGAAATTCTATCTGTCCGGCCTTCTGCATGTCGGAAAGGTATTGGTGCACCATGGCGCTGCTGGTATGGCTGAATTTTCCGAGGCGGCTCTGGCTCAGGCGGCTGTTCTCGGACAAAGCTTGCAGCAATGCCAAAATGCGTAGCTTCTTGGTCGGCTTTATGAATTCTTTCCCTATGAAGAACACTATCGGACTCTTTTTGAAAACGTTTAGTAGATTTGTAACTGATATTAGTTAAGCCACAAAATCCTGTCAACAATACCCCGAGAAAATACAGCTTTCTCAACGGAAAAGATGTGAAAGGATTCGCGCGGCTCCCATGGGAGTCAAAATTTCCTTCATGGAAACCGTGAATGATGGTTTGCAAGTCGTGTTCCAAAAAACACGCGCAGGCATTATAACAATGCAGAGGTTCTCCGCATTGTTGTTATATTCTGGCGTAGCGCCCCATGATGCGGCATTCCGCAAGAATGTGGCCATCCATGGCGCGCAGAATCTCACCCTTGGTGGCACCGGGCTTCAGGTTGATGCGGGCGTCCAGCGCGTACAGCTTGAAATAGTAGCGGTGGGTGCCGGAAGGCGGGCAGGGGCCGTCGTAACAGGCCCTTTTCCAGCTGTTCAGGCCGTGCGCTACGCCGGGAAACGGATCGAATTCGCGGGATATTCCCGCATCCAGCCCTTCATGCACAGCGGGCAGGTTAAAGAGCAGCCAGTGGTCCCATACGCCCATGGGGGCATCGGGATCGTCGCAGATAAGTGTCAGGAATTTGGCCCCGGCGGGAACATCTGTCCATTGCAGCGGGGGCGAGGTGTTTTCGCCGTCGCAGGTGTGTTCTGCGGGGATGACTCCGCCGTCTTCGAATGCGGGGCTGAATATGCGCATGCTAGTCTCCCAGTCCTGTTCCGGGCTGCATGGTGCGGCCGGTAAGCGTTGTTTCGTAGCCGCCCAGTGCCTCGATGCGGGCGTGGAAGGTGGGCGATGCCAGCAGGCGCATCACGGCCTGCGCTCCTGCGGTATCCATGAAGCGGTTGGGGATGATCAAATCGTACCGTTCACGCGCCAGCGGCACGAAGTCGAGCCCGAGCGCCTTGGCTGCGGCATAGATGCCGAGCCCCGTGTCCGCTGCTCCGGTGAGCACGTTCACGGCAACGGCCATGTGGGTGAATTCTTCCTTGTCGTATCCCGCCACCTGCGTCGGATTGATTCCGGCATCACGCAGGTGGTGGTCGAACAGTATTCGGGTGCCTGCACCGCGTTGCCTGTTCAGGAACCGTATGGAACCGTCCGCAAGGTCATGGATGGACCGTATGCCCTTGGGGTTGCCCTTGGGAACGATGAATCCCTGATGGCGGATGGCAAGGTTCACGAGGGTGATTTCTGCGTCCGGCAGATAGCGCTGTAGGAAGGGGAAATTGTAGTCGCCGGTATCCGGGTCGAAGAGGTGCGCCCCGGCAAAATGGCATGAGCCGCTCTTGATGGCGAGAATGCCGCCCATGGAACCCACGTGGCTGGATGTGAGGCGGATGGGGGGCGTAAAGCCCATGAGCTCGTCCGCCAATATGTCCAGCGTGTTGTCGTGGCTGCCCACGCAGACGAGAATATTATCCAGCTCCGCTTCGGGGACCATGAGTTCCGCCGGGACCGTGCCGCCCTGCTCCAGCCCTTCGGACTGCACCGGAATGCGGGTGAGGGCCTGCGCCTTAGAGACGGAGGTTATGCAGCCTGCACCGCGTGCAAGCGGTGTTGCCACGTATTTGTCATCCACCTTGCCCACGGAGAGGCGCAGAAATTCTTCCACGCCCAGCTTTGACGGGGCTTTGCGGGTCAGTTCCACCGGCACGGTTTTGCGTGCCTGATGATCCTGCCGGCCCAGCCAGCAGATGAGGGGAGCCAGCAGTTCTTCAAAGCAGACCACTGCGCTGACCGGATAACCGGGGGCACCGGCCACCAGCTTGCCTTTGCATACTCCCAGCAGGGAGGGCTTGCCGGGCATGGCGGAAATGCCGTGCACCAGTACCTCGCCGAAGGCTTCCATGGTGGAGCGGGTAAAGTCCTTGGAACCGGCGGATGAGCCTGCGCAGATGATGACGATGTGCGCATCCGAGGCAAGGCAGTCGCTCACGGCGTTCTGCAGTTCTTCGGGCTTGTCGGCTACCGGGGGAATGCGGCGCACTTCGCAGCCGTGCTGCCTTGCAAGGGCGGCAAGTACCTGTGAGTTGCTTTCCACCACCTGCCCTGCCTTGGGCGTGGGACGCTTGGTGAAGTCGAGCACTTCGTCGCCCGTGGGAATGATGGCAATCCGGACAGGTTCCCACACATACACATCCCATATGCCTGCACTGAGCAGCGCGCCGATGTCGTAGGGGGATATGCGGTGGTTCTGCGGAAAAAGCAGTTCCGTGGCCACGATGTCTTCCCCTATGCGGCGCACATGCTGCCACGGAAAGGCCGGAGCCTCTATGGCAATGGCATTGTCGCCCGCACGGGTTACATTCTCGATCATGATGACGGCGTCGCATCCGTCAGGGAGAGGATTGCCGGTGTTCACGGCAAAGCAGTCTCTGCCCTCGATCAGTTCAAAGGGCGAACCCTCGCGCGCACCGAACGTGGTTTTTGCGTTTACCGCATAGCCGTCCATGGCTGCGCTGTGAAATGTGGGAGAGGAAAAACGGGCAAATACCGCTTCGGACAGCACTCTGCCGGCCGCTTCGTGCACAGGAACGAAGACCGACCGTATCAGCATGTCACGGTCGAGTGCGGTGCGGGCCTTTTCAACGGCTTCCGGAATGGGAATGGTCTTGAGATAGACGTTGCGTTTGTGACTGCTCATATGATCCTCGAAAAGGTGCGGTAGGCGGCAGAGTTTGCAGCAGGAACTGATGGCGGCCGGTTCCGGTTCATTATGTATTGTCTGGGCCTTCTATAGCCTGCTTGTGCTTTCGGTACAACCCGCGAAATTGATGATAGCGAAGCCCCAGCAGAGCGGCAGCCTGTCTCTGGTTATGTTTTGCCCGCCGCATGGCCTCGGCAAGGTAGCGAACCTCAACGGCTTCCACCGCCTGGTGCAGGGGTTGAGAGAGGGTGGCCTGCCGACTCTCGGACGGAACCGGCGCGGGGCTGTCGTGTGCACGGGAAACGCCCGCGGGGGCGCTTGTGCGTTCTGCCGGTTGTGCCCATGGTGAGGCAAAGGGCGAAAGCGGCAGATCTGAAAGCTGTGTTCCCTGCCTGAAAACAGCGCGTTCCACGGTGTTCTTGAGCTCACGGATATTCCCCGGCCACGGGTGCCGGTGCAGGGCGGCGATGAATTTGTCCGAGAGTTCCGGCATGCCGGAAAGTCCCAGTTCTACGCACATGGAGGCGGCAAAGCGTTCTGCAAGCAGCTGAATATCCTCTCCCCGTTCGCGCAATGGCGGCAGGGTGAGCACTTCGAAGCTCAGCCTGTCCAGCAGGTCGGGCTTGAAAGTGCCTTGTGCTGCCATGGCGGGCAGGTCGGCATTGGTGGCGGCAATGATGCGCACATCAATCTGCACGGGCCGCGAGCCGCCCACACGTTGCATGGTGCCATATTCCACAACACGCAGAATGGCCTCCTGCATGCGCAATGGCATGGCGCCTATTTCATCCAGAAAGAGGGTGCCGCCGTCTGCCTGTTCAAAGCGCCCCGTCCTGCGCCCTGTCGCACCCGTAAAAGCACCGGCCTCATGGCCGAACAGTTCCGATTCCAGCAAAGATTCCGTCAGCGAGGCGCAGTTGACCGTGATCATGGGCTTTTGCCAGCGCGCCGAGAGATAGTGCAGGCGTGATGCTGCCAGTTCCTTGCCGGTGCCGCGTTCGCCGATGATGAGAATGGGGCGCTCAACGGTGGCGGCTCTGGAGAGCGTTTCCTGAAAGGAGAGGAAGGCGTCCGAGGTGCCCAGTGCCTCTGTGAGGGCCGGAGAGGTCATGCTGTCGTTCATGGCTTTGAATGGCATAAAGTGAGGTTATTTGCCACTGATTAGTATTTTATGCCACCAAGAAAATCCGTTTTTGTTCTATAAGTATAGTATAATCAGTATGTTATGGGGATAGCAACTTCTGGCACGGTTTCTGCCTATAGCAAGGTATCTCACGTAAACAAACAGGAGGCCGTTATGGGCGTTTTCACCCGTTTTCAGGATATTATCGCTTCCAACGTCGGTGCCATGCTGGACAAGGCGGAGAATCCGGAAAAGATGATCCGTATGATGATCCGTGAAATGGAAGAGACTCTGGTTGAACTGAAGGCCAACTGCGCCGGTACCATGGCGGAGTGCAAGCGTATCCGCCGTGAACGGGATAGTATTCTCGAGCTCGTGGCGAAGTGGGAACAGCGTGCCGAATTGGCTATTGCCAAGGGGCGCGAAGAACTTGCCCGCGAGGCGCTTATCGAAAAGCACCGCGAAACGGACAGGATTGAAGCCCTTGATCGCGAACTGGCCGGATGCGAAGCGCTTGTGGCGCAGGCGCAGGAAGATCTGGCCGTGCTGGAATCCAAGCTGAAGACCACCAAGGAAAAGCAGAGCCTTCTTGTGCAGCGTCAGGTGCATGCTGTTGTGCGCAAGCAGGCACGCATGGATGCCACCCGCGCCGAGGGCTACGACGCCGTGCGCCGTTTCGAGGAACTGGAACAGCGTGTCGAACGTATGGAAGCCGAGGCAGACGTGGCCGGTCTTCCACTGCGCAAGAGTTCACTCGATTCCCGTTTCAGTGAACTGGAAGGTTCCGAACAGGTTGAGCGTGAACTTGCAGCTCTGAAGGAACGTGTAGGCAAGGACCCCCGCGAAAACAGCTAGCGCTTGTCCGCAGTGCGCAGGTGGGGTACACAACAGAAAGTGGCGATATCTGGAAGGTAATCAATGCATATATTCGGAGCTGGCATGCCTCACGGTCCATTCTTTTTATTCTGGCTTATCATCCCCACGCTGTGCGTGTTTCTTGTCTTCAAGCTGCTGCGCGAGAGGCGCAGGCCGGAGAGTGAACCGCAGGCCATGGACGAAGCGCGCATGATTCAGGAAATGTATCGCTCCCTCGCCCGCATGGAGGAACGCATTGAGGTGCTGGAATCCCTGCTGCAGGAAAAGGAACGGAAGGATGGGTAGATATATGTACGGCAACCGTTCGGATCACGGACAGGGACACGGCTCCCGAAGCCGCCGTTGTACAGACAGGTTCTGCTCCGATCCGGGGCCCGGCGGATATCGGCACGATACCCGCGGCGAAGGTGAGTGGCACGATCATGAAGGCCGCAAGACGCTCTACCGCGCGCGTGATGGCAAGGTCATGGGCGTGTGCAAGGGGCTGGCCCGTTATTTCGACGTGCGCGTGCGCTACGTCCGGCTGGCATTCATCTTTGCAGCCATATTCACCGCCTTCTGGCCCGTGGCGATCATCTACGTGATGCTCGGCCTCATCGTGAAGCCTGAGCCCGTATATATGCCGCAGGATAATGCGGAGAAAGATTTCTACTCCGCATACGTTGGATCACGGTCCGAGGCTATTTCACGACTTCGTGACAAGTTTGACCGCATCGAAAAACGCATCCGCCGTATGGAAAACGTGGTGACCAGCAAGGAATATGACTGGGAACGACGGTTCCGGGACCATGCCTGATTGATAATGTTTGTATCAGAAAATGCAAAAAGCGCCGTTGATTGCCAACGGCGCTTTTTTATTACTGTGCAGGATATTCAAGTATGTTGTCCGATGGCATGGCCTGGATCAGATAGCCGTAACGATCAAGGAGCGCCCGGGTGATAAGGACTATCGGCTTTCCTTCAACCGCGTCTGCATGCAGCCGGTGAAAAGGCACTGAAGGCATGGTGGCTGACGGCGAAAAGATATCGGTCACTGCAAGAGGAGCTATTTGCCAGTTCGGGTGCTGCTTGAGAATAGGCTCGCCACAAACCTCAAATTCTTCGGGGCAGCAGAGCAGTGTGACCGGAGTTTCAGGCGCTTGCTGATGGAGGGTGACAATGTTCAATGCACGCCTGGCTTCTGTCAGCCATACATCCAGAAGGCCGCAGGTGAATTGCGCTTTCCCCTGGGATGACATGACCCCCGGATTATCAAGAGTCAGCTCATGCACTATTTGAAACAGGGGATAGCGCTCTTCGGGGTGTGAGGAAGGGTCAACTTCACGCGCAACCTTGAGCGCTTCACGCAGCTGCTGGATGCGTAACCGGATTTTGTGCTTTAGCAGGTTGTAGTTGATAGTTTCCCTGTGATTTGCCATTGCATCAAGACGTTTGCGGAAACGCTCCCTGTTAAAGTCCTGGCGTTGAAGGATGTGGTCTTCGTTTACAGGAATGAACATTTCCGGTGAAAGAATACCTGAGCTTGAGGCGTTGTAAAAACGCGTTCCCGCAGATTGCATTATCTCCTGTGCGAACATCTCTGCTTCAAAGGCTGTGGCAAAATATTGTAATGTCGTAGATACAGGGGTGTTGTTGATGTCGCATGTTATGAACTCGCCATTTTTTATTGCTGTAATGAACTCTTGTTCAACATGTGTGGCGTTATCAATTGCACCATCTGTGGTGTTATAATAGCAGGCATCTTTGTTCTGGTAGGACAGGTCGCTCCCGAAAACGTAAAGACTTTCAAGGTCAAGAGTTTCTGCTGCGCCAAGGCACAGTAGAAACGTACTCAGCCATGATTCTTTCGGTCTATAGCTGTTAGGAAGAACTTCCAGATCAAAGCTGTCTGTAAAGAATACTTGCCGGAAATTTTTGGCAAATCCGGAAATCGGGGCCAGAGAAAGTGACAGGAGTGTCGTATCCTGGAAATGCTGCTCAGGGAATAAGCGTTGCTGCAGGCAGTGGCAGTCAAGCTGGATTACAAGGTCAGGCTCTACCCCTTCCTGCAGAGCGAATCCGACGGTTCTTGAAATGCAGATGATTATGGCTTTTTCTGCAAGAGCCTTGAGCTTTCCGGTGATATTGCTGAGCGAGGGGCCAGGCATAAGCAGGATTGCGGGAAATCCTTTTCCCGCTTTGCGGATCTTGTCCGTCAAGGGATGTGTAAGTAGTAAATCCTGATTCCTGAGCTTGTTGATTTCATGGATGAAATCTTCTTTGCTTTCTTTTCGAAGGCCGAGATGGTCAGGGATTTGTACTGAATGCAAAGGGAGCCAGATGTACTTCATGAACCAGAAAGCCAGAAACCCTTGCAGAACTTTTACATTACGGCTGTGAGCATGGTAGGTGACCGAGTCGATATGCAGGGAGATTCCCGTTCCAAGTTCTGCAGCGGGGATATCCTTGATTTTGAGGATGTGCTGAGGAGTCGGTTCATAAATGACAAGGCACCTGTCACCCTCCCGTCGGCTATCGGCAGGAAGTGGGCCAATGGAAATGATGTAGTCTGTGGCTGGGCTTCCGCTAAGGGTATTAATGAAAGTGCGAAGGTGCATTTGAATCCTCTTTCGTTGTGAATCCCGCCCGTAATAGCTACTCGAAAGTTCGGGTTACGAAAAGTTCAGTATTGAAGAGAAGCGGATATGGTTCCACCATGTGTTGCCACGAGTACTATTCTATGTGTCTGACCGGATGCCCCGTAGATCGCGCAATGCTGTGCTTTTCCAGTATGGCGGCATAAATGCCCTTGTCGTGCAGCATGGCAAGGCCGTCGTTGAACATATCGCGCAGCTTCTTGCCCGTGTCTGTGGGATGGAAGGCAAGGTGCAGCGTGCTGGTCTGGTAGGGCGGTTCCATGTATTCCAGCGGTTTTCGTTCGGATGCGGGCAGGGAGTCCATCATCCGCTCGATGGTTT
The DNA here is from genome assembly GCF_013340285.1 of Desulfovibrio subterraneus. Taxonomy (NCBI): domain Bacteria; kingdom Pseudomonadati; phylum Thermodesulfobacteriota; class Desulfovibrionia; order Desulfovibrionales; family Desulfovibrionaceae; genus Desulfovibrio; species Desulfovibrio subterraneus. The sequence continues at coordinate 147,517 of NZ_BLVO01000012.1, forward strand.
CCCGTGTATCAAGCATCAATTCTATGCGCCCCGTGACAAGCTTACGGTAGTTCATCAGTTCGTGGGGCGCCTCCTCCACGATGAAGGGGCCCTGCTTGCCCAGTGTGGCGGCATAGGATGTGTCCTTGACCACGCCTATGCGCCACGCAATGAGGTCATCCAGCTGTTTATAGGGTATCTGCATATCCTTCAGGCGGACAAACACAGAATCGACAGAGAGCATGGAATCGCTCAGGTAGTAGCGGCCCTTGTTGCGGGGGGAAGTGTAGACCGGCAGAAGGGCATCGGCTTCATGTCTGTCCATCATGTCAACGGCCCGTTGCCACGGGACGATGGAAAACTGCACGGCAAGTCCCTGCAGTTTGAAAGCTATTTCCGCCATCTCTGCCAGGGCTCCCTTGCCGACCATGTTGCTGGATGTATAGGGAACCCACTCGGTCATGACGATGTGCAGCTGACGCTGCCGTGCGTGAACTGCCTGCGGAGTGAAAAGCGCAATCAGCAATAGGGCGCAGCAGAACAGGCCGTAAAGCCGGAGGATATGGCGCGTACCCTCGGATGTTCTTTTCATATCAGGTGCTCCGTGCACATGGCAGTTACTGGGTAACAAGCCGGAAACGGATCAATTCTTCGCGGGTGAGAGGACGCTCGTCACCTTTGGGGGCGGCAGTCAGTGAGAACCAGTAAAAGTCTTCGGGAATGCCGTTTTCGCGCATCCATGTCAGATACCCGTAATGCAGGCTGTTGTGCCGCGGCAGGTCCACGCCGTAGTTGTCGCCGTCGAACCATGAACCCACTGCGATGTTGGCACCTGCATCGGCGCTGCGTTTCCATCCGGCAATGAAGAAGTCCATGGCGGCGGGGGCAACGTAGCCGCCGTCCGGCACGTGCACGGTAAGGCGGTAATCTCGTATCAGCCTTGCCGCATCCCGCAGTTCCCGGTAGCCGGTGGAGCCTGTCACGCGCTGCATGACAATGGTGCGCACATGGTCGTTTTCCGACATCAGGTCGATAATGGCGTTGGACGTGCTCCTGTCTATCATGCCCCGCATGACAGCCGTGTTGCCCTGCACCGTGAAGGTGGCAGAATCGTCATCAGCCACCGCGCCGTTGGAAGAGGCTCCCATGCATCCGGCAAGCAGGCTTGCGCCAATGAGAAAGGCAGAAACGACAACAGCCCGGATTGTGATCATTCGGGGAAACCGGCCGGAAGTAAACATTGTAAGGCTCCAGAAATGGCAAATTGATAAATCGGCGTGAGACTAGCGCAAAAACATAAAAACGCCAAGCCGCGATGAGGTAGATGAGGTATAGGTCAGGAGTTGAAAAAAGCGCCGTTCCCTGAAGAACGGCGCTCTGTTTTGCATGCGTAATCACTGATTTCAAAGCAATCTGTTACAGGCGTTCCACCACAAGGTTGCCCATGGTGTTGCAGCCGACCAGGCTCTTGCCTTCTTCCATGATGTCGCCGGTGCGGTAGCCTTCCTGCAGCACGCGCTGCACGGCATCTTCAATGGCTTGCGCTTCCTTGGAAAGGTTGAAGGCGTAACGCAGCATCATGGCTATAGACAGAATGGTCGCCAGCGGGTTGGCCTTGTTCTGGCCGGCGATGTCGGGAGCGGAACCGTGGATGGGTTCGTACAGACCGGGACCTTCCGAGCCGAGAGAGGCGGAAGGCAGCATGCCGATGGAACCGGTGATGACCGCAGCCTCGTCGGAAAGAATGTCGCCGAACAGGTTGCCGGTGACGATCACGTCAAACTGGTTGGGATTGCGCACCAGCTGCATGGCTGCGTTGTCCACGTACATGTGGGAAAGTTCGACCTCGGGGTATTCCTTGGCCACTTCTTCCACCACTTCGCGCCACAGGCGGGAAACTTCCAGTACGTTGGCCTTGTCCACGGAGCACAGGCGCTTGTCGCGCTTCATGGCTGCGTCAAAGGCCAGACGCGCAATGCGGCGCACTTCTTCCTCGTCGTACACCATGGTGTTGAAGGCGGTCATCTTGCCATCTCGCATTTCGCGGCCCACAGGCTGGCCGAAGTAAATGCCGCCGGTCAGTTCGCGCACCACCATCACGTCAATGCCGTCCTTCACGATGTCGGGACGCAGGAAGCAGGCCTTGGAAAGCTCGGGGAACAGCTTGGCAGGGCGCAGGTTCGCAAACAGGCCCAGCGCCTTGCGGATACCCAGCAGGCCCTTTTCGGGGCGCTGGTTGCCGGGCAGGGTGTCCCACTTGGGGCCGCCCACGGCGCCGAGCAGAATTGCATCGGCAGCCTTGCACTTGGCAACGGTTTCGTCAGGCAGGGGATTGCCCGTGGCGTCGATGGCCACACCGCCGATCAGCGCTTCGGAGTATTCAACCGTGTGCCCGAACTTGGCAGCTACCTTGTTCAGTACCGCCACCGCCTGTTCCACTATTTCGGGGCCTATGCCGTCGCCCGGCATCAGGCATATATTCATGTTCATGGTCTTCTTCCGTAATGGGAAATTTGTTTGTAATGGGGTGTTTTGTCTGCCTCCGGCGGCCAAAGGGGCAACCGCCCCTTTGGAAACCCTTTCACGTACTGACGCGACATCCGCGGAGTATTTATCTGCGGTACATGGGAAGAGGGGGCATGTGCGGGGGGCAGCCCCCCATCCTGTTGTCCTCTTCAGCATTCTGCAAAGCCGTGCTTGGCATCGCAGGTACGGCGCATCTCGCTGTCAGGGGTGCAGGGGGATTATCCCCCTGCTCGTCGAAGGCAAAAAAACACGTAAAATCACAACCGCTTCTTCATCAACCTACGCGTTCAGCTTTTCCTTCACATAGGGAATAAGGCCGCCCTTGGTGAGGAACTCGCGCATGAACTCGGGCAGCGGAGGATACTTGATCTCGGCACCCGTGGTCTTGTTGCTGATAACGCCCTTTTCCACGTCGAGGGCAATCTCGTCGCGGTCGCTGATCTTGCTGATGTCGTCGCCCACTTCAATGAGCAGCAGGCCCATGTTGAAGCTGTTGCGGTAGAAGATGCGCGCAAAGGAATGTGCAACAACCACGGGAATGCCGGCGCCCAGAATGGAGAGCGGGGCATGTTCGCGTGAAGAGCCGCAGCCGAAGTTCACGCCGCCGACCATGATGTCGCCTTCTTTCACGCGCTTGACCCAGCCTGCTTCGAGACCTTCCATGCAGTTGGCTCCCAGCTCCTTCACATCGGTGGTGACGAGGAAGCGGGCGGGGATGATGGCGTCGGTGTCGATATGGTCACCGACCTTGTGGGCAGTACCCTGATAAATCATGATATAAACTCCTCTTGGTGTTTCGCCGTTCCCGTATTGTGCGGTGCGGGCGAAACAACGGATGATACATCGCTAACGCGGGGTGCCGTGCCGGGCTGAGGGCAGATTTCTCTCCGCCGTAGGCCAAGGGGCACTCCCGCCGGTGGTTCCTACAGCTTGCGCGGGTCGGCGATTTCGCCGGCAATGGCGGATGCCGCAGCCACGCAGGGGCTGGAGAGGTACACTTCCGACTCAAGGCTGCCCATGCGGCCTCTGAAGTTGCGGTTGGTGGTGGCAATGGCCACTTCACCGTCCGCCAGAATGCCCATGTGGCCGCCGAGGCAGGGACCGCAGGTGGCTGGGCCGACAATGCAGCCTGCATCCATGAAGGTTTCGATGAGGCCTTCCTTCAGTGCCTGCTTCCAGATGCCGGGGGTGGCGGGCAGGATGATGGCGCGCACATGCTTGGCAACCTTGCGGCCCTTGAAGATGGCGGCGGCTTCACGCAGGTCGCTGATGCGGCCGTTGGTGCACGAGCCCACAACCACCTGATTGACGCGCACGTTCTTCACGTCTTCAACGGGCTTCACGTTTTCGGGCAGGTGCGGGCAGGCAATCTGCGGAGACATGCCGGAAACATCGAAGCGCACCACGCGTTCATACACGGCACCGGCGTCTGCGGTCATGGGGCTGTCGTTGCGGCCGCGGGCAGAGGTGTAGGCGATGGTCTTTTCATCCACGGGGAACAGGCCGCACTTGCCGCCTGCTTCAATGGCCATGTTGGCAATGCACATGCGGCCTTCAACGTCGAGAGCGTCCACCACGGGGCCGCCGAATTCGAGGGCCTTGTAGAGCGCGCCGGCAACGCCGATTTCGCCGATGAGCTTGAGGATAAGGTCTTTTGCGCCCACATAGGCGGGCATGGTGCCGCTGTATTCCACCTTGATGGTCGGGGGCACCTTGAACCAGGTGCTGCCAAGCGCCATGGCACCTGCAACGTCGGTGGAGCCGAGACCGGTCGCAAATGCGCCGAGGCCGCCGTAGGTGCAGGTGTGGGAGTCTGCGCCCACCACGATGTCGCCGGGACCCACAAGGCCCAGTTCAGGCAGCAGGGCGTGTTCCACGCCACAGTCGCCGCCTTCGTAGTAGTGGGTAATGTTCTGCTCTTCGGCGAACTCGCGTACGCCCTTCACCTGAATGGCGGACTCGATGTCCTTCTGGGGGGTGAAGTGGTCCATGACCAGTGCCACGCGGTCTTTGTCAAATACCTTCTTTGCGCCCATGGCGCGGAAGGACTTGATGGCCAGCGGTGCGGTGATGTCGTTGGCCAGGGCCAGCGAGATATTGCACTGGACAATCTGTCCTGCCTCGGTGATCTGCTGGTCGGTATGCTTCTGCAGAACCTTCTGCACGAGGGTATGAGCCATCCTATTTGTCCTCCTGTTCCTTCTTGGCGAGCCGGTTGAGCGCGTTCAGATAGGCGCGCGCACTGGCTACGATAATATCGGGGGCGGAACCGCGTCCCACGGTTTCCTTGCCATTTTCTTCAAGGCGTACGGTTACTTCGCCCTGCGCATCGCTGCCGCCGGTAATGGCGTTCACCGAGTAGCGCTTGAGTTGCGGATTGCGTCCCACAATCTGGGCAATGGCGTTGAACACCGCATCAATGGGGCCGACACCGAAGGTGGTGTGCTGCCTGTCTTCACCGTTCACTTCCATGACCACGGCAGAGGAGGGCGGCACGCCCACGTCGCTGGCCTGCACGGAAAGGTGCTTCAGGCGGTAGTTGTCCGGAATGCGGAAAACCTCTTCGAGGATGATGGCTTCCACATCCTCATCGTATACCTTTTCCTTCTTGTCTGCGAGGCCCTTGATGGCTTCGAACACGACCTGAATCTGTTCGTCATCCAGCCTGTAGCCGAGCTCTTCCACCTTGCCCTTGATGGCGTTGCGGCCGGAGTGCTTGCCGAGCACGATCTCGGTTTTCAGGCGGCCGACGGATTCGGGCGTCATGATCTCGTAGGTTTCGCGGTTCTTGAGCATGCCGTCCTGATGGATGCCGGATTCATGCGCGAAGGCGTTGGGGCCCACGATGGCCTTGTAGGGCGGAATGGGCTGGCCGATGATCATGGAGAGCAGGCGGCAGGTGGGGAAGAGCTGCTCGGTCTGGATGCGGTTTTCCAGCTGGTAGTAGCCGGAGCGGGTGCGCATGGCCATGATCACTTCTTCCAGCGAGGCGTTGCCTGCACGTTCGCCTATGCCGCTGATGGTCACCTCTGCCTGCCGTGCGCCTGCCTTGAGCGCGGCCAGCGTGTTGGCAACGGCAAGGCCGAGGTCGTTGTGGCAGTGCACGCTGAAGATGGCCTTGTGGCTGTTGGAAGCCTTGTTCATGACGTAGGAGATCATCTCGCCGAATTCCTGAGGCTGGGCATAGCCCACGGTATCGGGAATATTGATGGTGGTGGCACCTGCATCAATGGCGGTTTCCACCACGCGGGCGAGAAAATCCCAGTCGGAGCGCGAGGCGTCTTCGGCCGAGAATTCCACGTTCGAGGTGTAGTTGGCCGCGCGCTTGACTGCCTCGCGGGCCATTTCGATCACCTGCTCCGGCGACTTGCGCAGCTTGTACTGCATGTGCACGGGGCTGGTGGCGACAAAAGTGTGAATGCGGGGATCGGCCGCGCCTTTGATGGCTTCCCAGCAGCGGTCGATGTCCGGCTGGATGGCACGGCAAAGGCCCGCCACCTGCACGTCCTTGATGGTCTCTGCAATGGCCTTTACGGCTTCAAAATCGCCCTGGCTGGCGGCAGGGAATCCGGCTTCCATGATGTCTACGCCAAGAATTTCCAACTGGCGTGCGAGACGGATCTTCTCGCGGATGTTCATGGTTGCACCGGGGGACTGCTCGCCATCACGCAGGGTGGTATCGAAGATGAAAACCTTGTCAGACATGATTATGCTCCTGTTATGCGGCGCGCGCCGCGTCTGCTGTTCGTGGATTCGGGAATTTGAGACGATCCTTCATCCGGCGTGGGCCGGAAGATCAGGATAGTCGCAGGTTCGCGAATTGCCTGACGAACGACAGATGATGCAGTTGTCTGAAATCGATAGTTACGACTGCGTGTGCCATGAGGTTGCTCCTATGGCCTTGTGCGGACCTGTTCCGCGTTCTGTCGGTGCTCCGTTAGCCTAGGGGCCGACGGAGTATACACAAAAATGGTAAATGGAGAAGTGGAGAGCGACTACTCGCTATGACCTGTGGATAGGTCACCTAGTAGCTTGGAGGAGCGCCGGGATAGGAAGAGGAAGGTGTAAATCGGACCGGAAATGATGTAACCGGCGATCACCAAAAATCCCAGCAGCTTGGGCTCACTGATAATGAGCACGAAGAGGAGGATGGCAGAAACCATCGAGCTGAATGGATGGGCCTTGAGGAACCCGTATTCCTTGAAGGAGGCGTAGCGCACGCGGCTGACCATGAGGAAAGCGGCTACGAACGTGGTGCCGAGGGCAAACGCGGGGAAGTAGGGCGCAAAGCCTTCGGGCAGGTATGGTGCAAAGAACACCATGGTGGCCAGAGTACAGCCCCCTGCGGGAGAGGGCAGGCCGATAAAGAATTTTTTGGGCGTTACAGCGGTGGAAACGTTGAACCGCGCAAGCCGCAGAGCGCCGCAGGCGGCGAAAAGGAATGCCACGGCAATGCCGAGGCGACCGAAGGCGTGCAACTGCCACTGATACATCATGAATGCGGGAATAACGCAGAAGGCGGAGCAGTCGGCCAAAGAGTCGTACTGCACCCCGAATTCACTGGCGGTATTGGTCAGGCGGGCTACCTTTCCGTCCAGTCCGTCCATGAGGGCGGAGAACAGAATGGCTACGGCGCACATCTCGAAATTGCCATCAGCCGCCCAAATCATTCCCATGAAGCCGGAGAAAAGGCTTGCAGTGGTGAAGAGATTCGGGAGGATGTAAACGCTCTTTCGAGGAGTTTTGCGCTGTTCGCTCATGCCGTTTGCCAAAATATCCGTAAGAAGTTGCTCTGTTTAATTGCCGTTTTCGGTCTTGCGCTGCGCCAGAACGGACTGGCCTGCAAACACTTGTTCGCCGATGCGCACAGTGGAAACATAGTCGTCCGGCAGATAAAGGTCAACCCGTGAACCGAATTTGATCATTCCGAAACGTTCTCCGCGGCCGAGGCCTTCGCCTTCTTCAACGCGGCACACAATGCGGCGGGCGATAAGACCGGCTATCTGCACCATGGTCCAGTGTCTGCCTTCAGCGTCCTGCAGATTGTAGGCGCAGCGTTCGTTGTCGGTGCTTGCCTTATCCCATGCGGCGTTCAGGTATTTGCCGGGGTGGTACTTGATTCCGGCCACCGTGGCTTCCACGGGGGAGCGGTTCACATGCACGCTGAACACGTTCATGAAAACGCAGATGCACTGGCGGGGTTCGCCGGTGAACGGGTCGGGCATGTGCTGAATCTTGATGATCTTGCCGTCTGCGGGGCTGACTGCCAGACCGGGGGCCGAAGGTACCACGCGTTCCGGATCGCGGAAGAAGTGGAGGCAGAACCAGAACAGAACAAGAAACACGATGGTAAGGGGCCACCAGCCAAGCAGAGCGAAGGTAAGCGTGGCGAGACCGGTCAGTGCCAGCGAGGGTACTCCCTCGGGGGTAAGTCCTATGGATGCCTTGCGCATTGTGTATTGCATGCCGGGTTGATCCGGTCTTTGTTTGCGGAAAATGCCGTTGTTTTTGTAAGGGTCATGCTTCCAGTGTCGCTATGGATAGACGAAATCAACCCGAAAGGCAATCCTTTCGCCCGGTTCTCCTTCCGGCTGGAAGGGGCCGGGGGGGGGAGTGCCGTTATTTCGTGTTACCGCCCGTGCCGAAAAGAGGGCGGCTGCACGCAGTCGGCCCATTGCCGTAAGCAGGGGTATCCTCTGCCAGCCGGTGTGTACTTCCCTGTTAAAAAAACGCCGTGTGGGTACCTGCCATTTCCGGCGGCCTGCGCCAGCGGTGACCCGCGTTCACGAGAAGTGCGTCAGCCGCTTCCGGTCCCCAGCTTCCGGCGGGGTACCGGTGCAGGGGACAGCGTTCCGGCCTGCGCCGCCACATGTCCAGCACGGGGTCTATGAGCCGCCATGCCGCTTCAACGCCTTCTGACGACCAGAAGAGTGTGCGGTCACCCTGCATGCAGTCGAGCAGCAGCCGTTCATACGCATTGGGCGGGGTAACGCCGAACACTTCCTGATACTTGAAGGAGAGTGACATGGACGACATGCACGACTTGGGACCGGGCTGTTTGGTCTGAATGGTCAGGTCAATGCCTTCGTCAGGCTGGATTTTCAGGACCAGCACATTGGCGGGCATCTGCGCTTTTGATGTCATGCCGAACATGGAGTAGGGCACGCGTTTGAACGTGACCGCGATTTCAGAAACCTTGCGCTGCAGCCCTTTGCCGGAGCGCAGGTAGAAAGGCACCCCCTGCCATCGCCAGTTATCGATAAGCAGCCGTGCCGCCACATAGGTTTCCGTTTCGGAATCCTGTGCCACGCCGCGCTCTCTGCGGTAATCGGGCAGGGCAGAATGTGCCGTGCGGGTGCCGGTCTGGGTATTGGGCAGGATATTGGGCGGACCAGCCATGTATTGCCCGCGGACGATCCAGTTGGCAGGGTCATCCTCCGGCCACGGGCGGATGGAGCGCAGCAGTTTGGTGCGCTCTTCCCGCACCCTTTCCGCCTGAAAGGATATGGGCGGCTCCATGGCGGTTATGGCCAGCATCTGCAGCATGTGATTCTGGAACATGTCGCGCAGGCATCCCGCCTTGTCGTAATAGCCGCCGCGGTGTTCCACGCCTATGGATTCCAGCGCGGAAATCTGGATGTGATCGATGTAGCTTCGGTTCCAGAGCGGCTCGAATATGGCATTGGCAAAGCGGAACATGAGCACGGACTGCACGGTCTCCTTGCCGAGATAATGGTCCATGCGGAAAATCTGGTGCGGGGCAAGCACCTTGCCGAGTCGGGCGTCCAGCCGCAGAGCGGATTGCAGGTCGTGTCCGAAGGGTTTTTCAAAGACCACGCGCGCCCAGGGTTTATGGTCCTGACCTTCTGATGTCATGCCCGCCTGTGCGAGCCGTTCCACCACCTCGGGGTGCAGTTCGGGCGGCAGCGCCAGATAGAAAAGGCGGTTGCCCGAAGAATCGAAATCGAGATCGCATACGGAACAACGACCGGCCAGCTTTTCATAGGCGGCAGGGTCATCATAGCTGCCCGATGTGTAGCGGCACATGGCGAGAAAGGCGTTCAGCGTGTCCGCCGGTTGTTCGCCGTGGGCGTCTGTAATGGCCTCCCGCATGCGTTCCCTGAATACTTCGTCGGTCATTTCAGAGCGGGCAAAGCCGAGAATGTAGAACCGTGGCGGCAGCAGGCGGCGCAAGGCAAGACCATACAGGGCGGGAATGAGTTTGCGGTGCACAAGATCGCCGGATGCGCCGAACACGATGATGCCGCAATCCTCAACGGGCTGTTCGGCGCAGACGTTGGGATGGTTGAGAGCGTATTCCAGATTCATGGAGCGATCCTTGTTATTTCTTTACGGCGTGTCCGCCGAACTCGTTGCGCAGGGCCGCGAGCACGCGGTTGGAAAAGGCATTGTCCTGCCGTGAGGCAAACCGGCGGTAAAGCGCTTGCGCCAGCACGGGCGCGGCTACACCGTGATGCACGGTTTCCAGCACGGTCCAGCGGCCTTCGCCGGAATCTTCCACATATCCCTTGAGTCCGGCAAGGTCAGGGTCCTTGGCAAGGGCGCTGTCCAGCAGTTCCAGCAGCCACGAGCGGACCACGCTGCCTCTGTTCCACAGGGCGGCTATGCCCTGCAGATCCAGATTTTCAAAGGGACCGCTCTTCATCAGTTCAAACCCTTCACCGTAGGCTTCCATCAGAGCATATTCAATGCCGTTGTGCACCATCTTGACGAAGTGGCCGGATCCGACCGGCCCTACATGCTTCCAGCCTTGTTCCGGTGCCAGAGCGTTGAGCGCGGGGGCAATGCGCATGATGTGTTCTGCCTCGCCGCCCACCATGGTGCAATAGCCAATCTCAAGCCCCCAGATGCCGCCGGAAACCCCTGCGTCCACGTAGCCGATATCCTTGGCCGCCAGCAGCGCGGCGTTGGCGGCATCATCCCGCCAGTAGGAGTTGCCGCCTTCCACCACAAGGTCTCCGGGGGCGAGAATGGTGGAAAGCTCCTCAATCATGCTTTTTGTGACATCTCCGGCGGGCAGCATGCACCAGACCACCCTCGGAGCCTTGAGCATGTCGCACAGGGCCTCGAGCGATTCCGCGCCCCGTGCGCCTTCGTCCTGCATCTGCCGCACCTTGTCGGCCGAGCGGTTCCATACCACCACATCGTGCCCGCCCTTGAGCAGGCGGCGGGCCATGTTCATGCCCATTCTTCCGAGTCCTACCATGGCTATCTGCATGAATTACTTCCTGTGTTAGCTGTTGGTTCCGCAGCGGGTTGCAGCCGCGGCGGGAGAATTCAGAATACATGGTACAACAGGCGCAGAAACGTGGCAACGTGGCGTGTTTTCATGGGGCGCAAATCCGTCGTTTTCCTGCTCGGAATTTCCTGCTACCTTGCCCCGTATGGTCATTGCAGTACTCTCCGATATTCATGGCAATCTTGAAGCCTTTCAAAGCGTGCTTGCGGATATGGACGCACAGGTGCCGCCGCCTGCGGAGATCTTATCGCTCGGCGACAATCTCGGCTATGGTCCTGACCCGGAAGCCTGTGTGCAGCTCGTGCGCGAGCGGGGCATTCATTCCGTCATGGGCAATCATGAGCTCGGCGTTGCCCGTTCGAAATACCGCAGCTGGTTCAATTCCCAGTCACGTGAGGCTTTGCAGCGCACATGCGAGCTGGTGAGCCCGGAAACAGTGGATTACATTGCGGGTCTGCCCATGGCGCTGTCAAAGCATGATGCCCTGTTTGTGCATGGCCTGCCGCCGGATTCCGCGCTCAAGTATCTGTACGAGCTGGATTCAAAGCAGATTCAGGCGCTTTTCGGCACTTTCAACGAATCCATCGCCTTTATCGGGCACACGCACGAGCTTGAGCTTGTGGAACTGGAGCCGGACGGTATTTTCCGTCGTCCTCTGGTTGAAGGACTGCATTGTCTGGACAGGAACACACGCTATATTGTGAACATCGGGGCGGTGGGACAGCCGCGTGACGGCGACCGCAGGGCCAAATACGTGCTCTGGGATACGGAAACGTGGGAACTGCAAGTACGCTTTATCAAGTACGACGTGCAGACCACGGTCAAGAAATTCAAGGAAGCCGGCATGCCGCAGCGCTATGCCGAACGGCTTCTGTAATCCATATTGTCGGTACTCTCATGAAAATTGGCCGGTACGAAGTGCGCGGGCTGCTCGGCAGGGGCGGCATGGGCGCGGTTTACAAGGTTGCGCAGCCTGTGACGGGCCGCATTGCGGCGCTCAAGTTGCTGCGGCCCGCAGATATTCTCGAAGACCATGTGGGGCTGGAATCCCTTGCCGCCAAGTTCGAGAAGGAAGCGACCATGATGGCCTCGCTGGATCATCCCAACATCGCCTCGGTGTGGGATTATGATACGGCGTATGTGGCAGGGGCCACACGGCCCTTTTTCGTCATGGAATATTATTGCCTGAACCTCGGCATGCTCATGGGCGAAATTTACAGGGTGGAAGCTCCCACCCGAAGGCTGCCGCTGGAGCGGGCCGTATCGTATGCGCTGCAGACCCTTGATGCGCTCGACCGCATGCATCATGCGGGTGTGGTGCACCGTGATGTGAAGCCCTTCAACATCATGATCACGGGCCATGACGAGGTGAAACTCATAGATTTCGGCCTGTCCCGGCTGCGGGGTGAGACGCCGGGCATGGAACCGGGCAATGTGAAGGTGGGCTCGCCATATTATGCCCCGCCCGAGCAGGAGCACGACCCTGACGGCGTGGACGGCAGGGCGGACCTGTACCCCGTGGGCATCATGCTCTACCGCATGCTGACCGGTGTACTGCCCAACGATGAAGAACTTCTTGCGCAGCACGGCGGGACCATTCCTGCAGCGAGCAGCTACAGCGAAGACCTTGACGATGCGTGGGATGCCTTTTTCATCCGCGCCACAGCACCGGACCCCGCCGACAGATTTGCCGATGCCCGCGCCATGGCGGCGGAACTTGCCCGCCTGCGTGACAGATGGCGGGCCAGAATCCGCAGCGTATGCAGCCTGCTGGATGATGAGGGCATTGTTTCCCCCCCGTGCGTGGCAGATGCTCTGCGTGCCGAACCCTGCAAGGCAGGGGTGGGCAGCGCGCGGGAGCGCTTCGGGCTGGATGAGCTGTGGCGGCCCCGTTGCATGGGCCGGCCTTCTCAGGTTGTCGGGCAGCTAGCGGATAAAGGAGATGGCACCGTGCTGGATGCCGCATCGCGCCGTATGTGGCAGAAGCAGGGCAGCGATTATCCCCTTACGTGGCCGGAAGCCGGAGACTATGTGGCATGGCTCAACGAAACTGCCTATGCCGGACACAGCGACTGGCGCCTGCCCACGGTTGATGAGCTAGCCACCATCATGGAAGAGCCGCCCATGCTCGGCGGTTACTGCATGGCTTCGGTGTTCCGCGACGGGGCAGAGAATGCCTCGGGATCCGGTTCCGTGTACGATGCCTCACGCGACTCGCTCTGGACGTGTGACCGGAAGTCGTATATGGCGGCATGGTTCGTAAGTACGACAATGGGCTTTGTCGGGTGGCAGGACGATACCTGCCGCTTTGGCGTGCGCGCGGTGCGAACCGTGGCGTGACGCACCCCATTTTTCCCGTTCACGCCTGTTCCGGTCCGGCCTGCAAGTATTTGAGGCCACGACCTGTTCCGGTTCAACCGGTTTTTCGCAGTGCATGTCGGTTCATTTCAGTTGGCACCGATATGTCGGGCAGAAGGCCGGTGATGCCGGAAAAGGCTCTGCGGGTCACTCCGTTTCGCCAAGAGCGGACGGATCAGAGAAGAAAGGAGACCGTCATGGGTCATACCATACAGAGAGAATGCACACGTTGCGGCACCTGTTGTGCCAAGGGCGGCCCCGCCCTGCACGCGGAAGACCTGCCCCGTCTGGAAAAGGGCGCTTTCGGCCGCAAGGATCTTATCACCTTCCGTCGCGGCGAACTGATGCGCGACCAGATTTCCGGCGAGCTCAAGCCCCTTGAGCAGGAAATCGTCAAGCTGCGCGGCCGCGACAGCAAGACCTGGACCTGCCGTTTTCTGAATATCGTGGATCATCTGTGCTTCATATATAATGATCGTCCTGCGGAATGCCGCGCACTGGACTGCTGGAATCCCGAAGAAATCACTGCCATGTACGACAAGGGGCGTCTGACCCGTATGGACATTGTGGGTGAGGAATCCGGCGTGGCAGAGCTTATCCGGGTGCATGAGGAAAAGTGCGCCTACGACAAGCTTGAGCGCCACGCAGCCGCCTTTGACGACAGCGCAGAAACCCGCGAAGCCTTTGCGGAAGCCGTGCGCTTTGACATGGCGTTCCGCGCCGTGGTCTGCGACAAGGCAGGCATTCCGCACGAGGAGCTGGAATTTTTCTTTGGCCGCACGCTGGCGGATACCGCCCACATGTTCGGTCTGAAGGTGACCGTCACTGACGAAGGTCCGCTCGTTGAGCGCGAGGCCGGTTGTGAAACAGGTTGCGCGGCAGCCTAGGCCCGCATGAATCCCCGGCTGTTCCCCGCAAGGAGAGGCGGCCCCGACAAGGAGTGACTATGTATATCGTAACCGGAGGCGCAGGATTCATCGGCAGCGCCATGGTATGGAAGCTCAACGAGATGGGCATCACCGACATCGTGGTGGTGGACAATCTCGCCAGCACGGAAAAGTGGAAGAACCTCGTCAACCGCACCTACGTGGACTACCTGCACCGCGATGCCTTTCTCGATCTGGTGCTGCACGATGAGATGCCCTGGGACGTAACCGCCATCATCCACATGGGCGCGTGTTCCTCCACCACGGAGCGGGATGCCGACTTCCTGATGGACAACAACCTGCGCTACACCAAGGCCATGTGCGAATACGCGCTTGAGCACGATGCCCGCTTCATCAATGCCAGCTCGGCTGCCACCTATGGTGACGGCGCACTGGGATTTGAAGATTCCGTGGATTCCATGTTCCGACTCAAGCCTTTGAACATGTACGGATACTCCAAGCAGCTCTTTGATCTCTGGGCGCACCGCGAGGGCGTGCTGGACCGTCTGGCCAGCCTGAAGTTCTTCAACGTTTACGGCCCGAACGAATACCACAAGGGCAACATGATGAGCGTTGTCTGCAAGGCGTTTTCGCAGATCGGCGAAACCGGCAAGATGAAGCTCTTCAAGTCTTACCATCCCGATTACACGGACGGCGGCCAGAAGCGCGACTTCGTGTACGTGAAGGACTGCGTGGACGCCATGTGGTGGCTGCTTGAGAACCCGCAGGCCAACGGGCTGTTCAACATCGGCACCGGCACTGCCCGCGAATGGAACGACCTTGCGCGTTCGGTGTTCGCCGCCATGGGCAAGGAGCCGGTCATCGAATACACCGAGATGCCCGAAGAACTGCGCGGCAAGTACCAGTATTTCACCGAAGCGCCCATGCAGCGCCTGAAGGCTGCCGGATGCCCTGTAACCTTCCGCAGTCTTGAAGACGGCGCACGCGACTATGTGCAGAACTATCTGGCACAGGCCGACCCGTACCTGTAAAATGGGTTGTCCATTGTGAAAGCAAAAGGCCGTTCATGTGAACGGCCTTTTTTATTGATATTGTCTGCTACTGCGGTAGCGGCAGGCTGAGCGTAAGGGTGAGAATGCCTTCTTCCTGCGCCACACTGAGCAGGCCCCCCACGTCCTTGGCCAGCCGGTAGGCTACGGCAAGGCCGCGCGAAGGACCGGCCTCTTCAAAGGGCATGAGCATCTGTTCACGGTCAAGGGTGATGCTGGTGTGCAGCGGCGCGCTGACCGCAAGGTGCTGGTGCCCGGGGGTTTCGAAGCTGCGCAGGGTTATGATTTCGCCTGCGGCCATCTGCAGCGCCGCGTTGGTGATGAGGTTTATGCCTATCTGGGTGAGCAGGTCATGGTCTGACAGCAGCGGAGAGAGTTCTGTGCACAGGTCCATCTGCGGAACAATGCGGTCCCGTGCCAGCTTGGGGCGCATCATGTCGGCGCAGAATTTCAGGATGCCGTTCAGGGAGCATTCCGCCACGGTCACCGTGACCGGAGTCAGGTATTCCTTCACGCGGTCAAGCTGCTGCTCAAGGCGTGCGGCTTCCTGCAGGATGATCCCTGTCTCCTGAATGTCCGGATACTTTGCCTGCATGCGTCGGGCAAATCCGCCGAGCGCAAAGATGGGATTGCGAAATTCGTGTGCTATTTCGTCGGCCATGGCCCCGAGTGTGTGCAGTTTGGCCCGCTGCACCAGCATTTTGTCCAGAAAGGCGCGTTCGGTCACGTCCGTGAGTACGCCTTCCATGCGTCCTGCAAACCCAGTCTCTTCATCGGGCGGGAGAATGCTGATGGATTTTGCCTGCAGCTGCACGGGGTAGCCGTTCTTGTGCTGGAAGCGGAATTCCTGAAAAAAGGGTGTGCCGGGGTTGGAAAAGGCGTTTGCAAAGGCGTTCTGCACGGCGGTCCGCTC
Source organism: Desulfovibrio subterraneus (assembly GCF_013340285.1). Lineage (NCBI taxonomy): Bacteria > Pseudomonadati > Thermodesulfobacteriota > Desulfovibrionia > Desulfovibrionales > Desulfovibrionaceae > Desulfovibrio > Desulfovibrio subterraneus. The sequence goes on from NZ_BLVO01000012.1 coordinate 163,489, forward strand.
GGCTGCATGCACATTGCCGAGCAGCCAGTCCGGTTCGGAAAGGGCTATCTCGGGCGGGTAGCCCAGTACGGACGCGCTGGTAGTGTTCATGAACTCCAGCTCCAGCCTGCCATTCAGGGAAAAGACCACAACGGGCAGGCTCTGCACCAGATTGTAGTAGCGGCTTTCTGCAATGGTCACACGTTCCTTCAGGGACTTCAGCTCCAGACAGTTGCGCACTGTCTTTTCCAGCATGTCCATGTTGACGATGGGTTTGGTGATGTAATCCCACGCGCCTGATTTGAACGCGGCAATGGCATCATCTATCTCGGCCCGGCCGGAAACGATGATCACGGGCGTGTTGGGCGATTCTCCGGTCATCATTTCCAGCAGTTTGTTGCCTTCTATGCCCGGTATGCCGAGATCAAGCAGCACCACATCCGGTGCTTCCTCGCGGAAAATCTGCAGGCCCGTGAGCCCGTTGTCCGTCTGCAGCACGTTGAATCCGGCGTCTTCCAGCCAATAGGCAATGGAATCACGCACGACCGGATCGTCTTCCACTGTGAGCACACTGTGAGTGGTGGTTCCGTTTTCCGGAAGATGTATCGCCTGCGATTCCGACTGCATGAAGGGCCTCTTTACACTCGAATGGTGCCGCACCGGGCGGCTATTCTGCAACAGTAGCACAATACGGCATGGCCGCCAATGATCAGGGGATGCTTCGCTTGATAATCTGCATGCTGCTACCGTTTATTTAGCCCTTGCGCTTGAAAAGCTTCTCCAGCGCATCAATGTCGAATTGCACTACGGCGGGTCTTCCGTGCGGGCAGTAGGTACGGTCAGGCGTCTTGAGCCACTGGGCAATAAGTCCTGCGGCCTCGTCCGGAGTGAGCTTCTGCCGGGCCTTGATGGCGCTCTTGCAGGCCATGAGCGCCCACATGTCTTCCATGGACTGCACCTGACCCGAGAGCACCTCGCGCAGAAACTCGCGTGCCTCTGACTGGCTGAGGGATGCGGGAATACCTTTGACGCGCAGCGAGCCGCCGCCTTCCGTCTGCAGAGAAAAGCCCATTTCGCCCAGTTCTGTCCACATTTCCTGCAGGCGCGCCAATTCGGACGAATGCAGCGGCAGGCTCATGGGAATGGCCAGCAGCTGCGAAAGCCCCTGCGAGGCATCGCGCAGAATGCGTTGATACAGGATGCGCTCATGCACGGCGTGCTGGTCCAGCAGCACCAGCTTGTCGCGGCCCTGCCGGACCACAAGATAGGTATCGCCGATCTGGCCCATGTAGGTCAGGTCGCCGATGCGCATGGCGGTTTCGCCTTCGGTGAACGAGGTATCAGTCTGCGCCGGAGAGTCTGGATCGTGCTGTGCGTATGCTGGTTCGTCTGTCTCATGTCCGGCTCGATACTCGGCCCCATGCCCGGCCTGATGTCCTGCCTGTTGTCCTGCCTGTTGTCCGGCCTGCTGTCCGTCTTGCGGCGCGGCCTGATGTAAATTGTGTTGGCTGGCCTCAGATGCTTCGCCCTGCATATGGTGTGCGGCAGGGGCGGCCATCGGTTCCCGTACGGGCATGGCGGCAGGGGCCATGTCTCGGCGCACTCCCGGCGTCTGGACAAATTCCGTGTGCGTTGCGGGTGAAGGGGTGCCGCGTTGCGGCATGACGGAGCGATCGTCCATGCTGCCCCAGAAACCGATAGGCTTGGTGGCCGGGCCGCGACCCGTTTCCTGCGTCCCCTGCGATCCCTGTGTTCGGGCATGAGCCTGATCCCGTTCCGGACCATGCGACTGCCGCTGTGCGAACGCGGAAGAAGGTGCGCCCATGTCGTCTGCACTCTGTGCAGGATCGCCCACAAAAGGGTCCTGACCCGCCTGTACGGGCTCCAGCGTGGTCAGGGTTTCCAGAGCCTGTTCCACGGCGCGGCGAACAGCCATGTACACAGCATTTTCATCGCGGAAGCGCACTTCGTTCTTGGCGGGGTGTACGTTGGCATCCACCCACTCGGGGTCGAGTTCAAGGAACAGGGCCACCTGTGGATATTCCTTGCTGAGCAGGCGTCCCTTGTAGGCATCGCGCGTGGCGCGCAGCATGAGCCTGTCGTTCACGGCGCGGCCGTTCACCCAGAAGAGCATGCGGTCCGCGCGGGGCTGGGCCTTTTGCGGATGGCCTGCCAGACCATAGGCGCGGTAGCCCTGTCGGATGTGGTCAAAGGGGAGCATCTCGTCAGTGATGGCAGGCGGCCACAGTACGGCAAGCCGGTCGCGCAGCGTCTGGTTGGCAGGAAAACGCCATACCTCACGCTTGCCTATGGAAAACGTCATGCCCACATCGGGGCGTGCGAGGGCAAGGCGGGCAAGCAGGTCCTGACAACGCTTTGCCTCCGTGCTCTGCGTTTTGAGAAATTTGAGGCGCGCGGGCACGTTGCCGAAGAGGTTGCGAATTTCCACCAGCGTTCCGCGGTGCAGGGCTGCGGGGCCCTGTTCCTGCACCACGCCATGCAGCACGGATATCTGGTAAGCGTCGGAAGGTACGCCGGCAACGCCGGAATCCGGTGCGGAGGTAATGCGGAAGCTGGAAACCGAAGCGATGGAGGGCAGTGCCTCGCCACGAAAACCGTAGCTGCCAATGCGCATGAGTTCGTCAAGGTCATAGACCTTGCTGGTGGCGTGGCGGGTTACGGCCAGTTCCAGTTCTTCCTGCGGAATGCCGGAACCGTTGTCGCGGACCATGATGAGGGTCTGGCCGCCGTCTTCAATGGTCACGTCTACGTGGGTGGCACCGGCGTCGATGCTGTTTTCCACCAGCTCCTTGATGACGGATGCGGGGCGCTCAACCACTTCGCCTGCAGCTATCTGGTTCTTCAGTTCCGGAGGCAGGGCCTTTATCTTGCGTCGTTGGGCCGGGGGCGTCGTATGCTCGGTAGTCATTGTATATTCTGTATTTTCGCCTGCAAATCGTCATGACAGCGGGGCGGTGTATGCATATAATGAAATTATGGAAACAATAATCGATTTCGATACCGTCTCATATACGTGGCCGGGGGGCAAGGGGCTGCAAGACGTTCGTCTGGCAGTGTCCGGCGGGGACTTTGTGCTCGTGTCCGGACCATCCGGTTCCGGCAAGTCCACACTGCTCCGGCTGGCGGCGCGGCTTGAGGAGCCTGATTCCGGTACCGTACGATTTGCCGGTGTGCCGCTTGCGGACCTTGATCCGCCAAAGCTCAGAAGGCGCATAGGCTATATACAGCAGACTCCGGTGGTCATGGAAGGTTCCGTGCGCGAAAATCTGCTGCTCCCCTATTCCTTTGCGGTGAACAGGGAAGAGGTGCCTCCTTCAGACACTGTGCTGCAGGACTGGCTGAACAGAGTGGCGCTTGCGCGGGTGGGGCTTGATGATGTGGCCGCCGCGCTTTCCGTGGGACAGAAGCAGCGTCTGTGCATTATCCGCTCGTTGCTTCTGCGGCCCGAATTGCTGCTCATGGACGAACCCACCAGCGCACTGGACCGTGAGAGCAGGCACATCGTCGAACAGCTGACGGAAGAGCTCAATAGAGAAGGCATGACCATCATTCTGGTGAGCCATTCCGATTACAGGCCGCAGGTCGCGCATGTGTGCGTGACCGTGAAAGATGGCCGTGTGGCCCAAGGCGAAGGCCGTATGACGGTGTGCGATGCATCTGTGGAGGTGGTATGATGGGCGGAGCATATATTCAGATTTCACTCTGGCAACTGGCAATAGCCCTTGTTCTGGTGGGCGTGGCCGGGGCTGCCTCGGTGTTATACGAGCTGCGGCTGCAGAAAGACCTTGCCATAGGCACCTTCCGAACCTTTGCGCAGCTTTTCGCCATGGGGTATCTGCTCAAGATAATTTTCAATCTTCATAGTATGTTGCTTGTCATGGGCGTGTATATGGTCATGACCTGGTTTTCTGTGCGTATTATAAAAGGAAGGGTCAAGGAAAAGAGCATAGACTATTACGCCCCTACCATGGTATCAGTAATGGTAAGCTATACCCTTGTAACCTTCATAGTGACCGGCATCATCATTGGTGCAAAACCGTGGTGGACACCCCAGTACTTCATTCCTATAGGAGGGATGGTGGCTGGAAATTCCATGAACGCGCTGGCAATAGGTCTTGAAAGGTTCTTTTCAGAGTTGCGGAACAGGAAGGATCAGGTCGAGATGATGTTATGTCTCGGCGCAGACTTCCGTGAGGCCAGCAAGGAAATGTTCCGCAATGCCCTTAAGGCGGGTATGATTCCGTCGATCAATTCGATGATGGGGGTGGGCATTGTGTCCATTCCCGGTATGATGACAGGGCAGATACTGGCGGGTGCCGACCCTGCCGATGCGGTTCGGTATCAGATAGTGGTCATGCTCATGATCGTTGCCGCCACGGCTCTGTCTTCGCTTATAGTGCTCCATCTGGTAAGAAGGCGTTGTTTCGGCCCCGCCATGAACCTTCTGCTGAAGAACTGACGCGGAGGGGAAAGGCTATCCCGCAAGGGTAACGTGTACGCCAGTCCGGAAAAGAGGTGTGCTATGCATCAGCCGATCAATGAATTGCACAGACCCCGTTTTATCCCCGATGTCACCGGATTCGATCCGGACCTGATGTATGTGGAATGCAAGCACTGCAGCCGCCCTGTTCTGTGGAACAAGGGCCGTACTTCCGAGATTCTGCAAGACGTGGATATTGTCCGTGTGGAGCTGGATTCCAGCTGCATGATTCTGACGCACGGCTGCCCCCGTTGCACTCCGGGGGTTACCAAGTTTCGCCTGCAGGTGATACGTGCGGACGAAGTATATGCCGAAGAGCAGCAGACGCAGTTGATAGCCCACGCATAAGCGATAGCGGACGCCCTTGAATTGGCGTGGGCAAGACCGTTCGGCAACGCGTGTAAGATGGCGCTGTAAGGCGCACACGCAGAGAACGGCAGATTCCGGGATGAGAACAGAAAGGCCGCCCCTTGGGGCGGCCTTCTTTTTTTATGAATGGAGATGGGAGCTACTGTCCCAGCACGTCGGTGATCACCTCAGGGGTGATGTCCGCGATGGTGGCACAGCCGGTGAGCACCATGGCGGAAATCAGTTCGCTCTGGAGCTGCTGGATGTATTTGCCGGCACCCTCTTCAAGCCCTCCGACAGTCGCAATGGAGAAGGGACGCCCGATCATGACGGCGTCTGCACCCAGAGCGAGCATCTTCAGCACGTCGGAACCGGAGCGGATGCCGCCGTCCACCAGAATGGTGATGTCCTTGCCCACGGCCTCGGCAATGTCAAAGAGCACATGCGCGGTGCCGGGGGTCTGGTCGAGCACACGCCCGCCGTGGTTGGAAACCACGATGGCGGCCGCACCGGCGTCCACTGCCGCCTTGGCGTCATCCACGCACATGATGCCCTTGACGATGAACTTGCCGGGTACATGGCTGATGATTTCCTTGAGCTTGGCAGGCGTCTTGGGCGTTACCGGCCGTCCCATCTTGGCGAGGGTGACGAGGCCTGCGGCGTCAATGTCCATGCCGAAAATGCTGCAGCCGGTTTCCGCAGCCTTGTCCAGCTTGGCGAAAAGTTCCGCATCTTCCCACGGCTTGATGAAGGGAATGCCCTTGCCGCCCACGGCTTTGATGGCGTTGAAGCCGGATTCATAGATGAAGGGGGGCACGCCATCGCCCGTACAGCCCACAATGCCATTGGCAACACAGGCTTTGAGCTTGGCAGTGATGTAATCTTCTTCGGTGACCTTGCCGCCCATGTTGAACGAAACGCCGCCGATGGGCGCTGCAAGTACCGGAATGGCAAGGGGCATGCCCAGAACTTCGGTGGAAGGATCGGGATTGGTGACGGAGTGGATAAGGCGCATGCGCAGCTTATAGTCCGTCAGTGCCTCCACGTTTGCCATGAAGGAGGAACCGGTTCCAAGACCACCCATGCCGGGGACTTCTCCGGCGCAGGCTTTGCCGTTGCAGACGGGGCAGACGCGGCAGAAGCCTTTCATCAGCTCCCGTGCGTTGGCGCGTACTTCTTTCATGATGGTCATCTCCTGATAATTGCATACTGCCCTGTCGCGGGCAGCGCTGTGCGGCCTCGGGGCCGTTTGGTCATGACTGCACCGGAAGCGGCAATGCCGCTTTTCCGGTCACTTTCCTTCGCTGAAAATAATATCGCTTACAATCTGCAGATGGGCGCGCATGGCTTCTTCAGCCGCGTCGGGGTCCCTACGCTCGATGCACTCGATGATGGTCTTGTGTGACTGCAGGGACGTAATCTGGCGTTCTTCGGTCTGCAGTGGCTCGTTGCGGGTTTCCGCGAGCTTTGATTCAGCACGGGTCACCACATCCACAAAAAGCGGGTTGCCGGTGGCCATGGCAATGAGCTGATGAAAATGCAGGTCTGCGAAGCCGGTTTTTTCGCCGCCGTTGATCTCTTTTTCCTGCAGGTCCAGCATATGGCGGAGAGCTTCGAGGTGGCCTTCGGTTCGTTCTGCCGCTGCCAGCCGGGCTATCTGCGGCTCTATGGCCTGCCGGAACTGAAAAAGCTGCCAGAGGCGGATGCGCTGTTGCGTCATGACCTCGGCAAAAGGAGCCAGCAGGTCACTGCCGGGAGGCAGGGAAACATAGGTGCCGTCGCCTCTGCGGCTTTCGAGCACACCACTTTCCTGCAGGGCGCGTATGGCCTCGCGCAGCGAACTTCTGGAAACCTTGAAAATTTCTGCGAGATTGCGCTCGGAAGGAAGCCTGTCTCCGGGGCGTATCTGTCCCGAATCGATAAGGTCGCGAATTCGCTCGACCACCTGTTCATATATCTTGGTTTGCCGCATTTCGTCCGACTGTGTAGGCATATGATGCATGTATCTGTTGTCCCCCCGTTAGAGCTCGTGAAACCGCCGGACCGTTTGCGGGTGCAAGGTTCTCCCGCCGTGAGTGTCGTCAACTGGTCCGACCACATTATGCACAACTACTGTTTCCCTGACCAGTCCTCTTTGCGAGGATATTTGCCACAAAACTACGCAGTTTTGTATCGTTGGGCAAGGTTTGCTCTGATCGGGTAAAGTGGCGGTTGCGTGCATGGCGAACAGAGGGCAGCAAAGAGCGGTAACGATATATCGGGCGACAGCCATGCCTGATTGCCGCCCGATACCGGAGATTAGCGGGTTCTGAAGGTGGTATCGATGAGGGAGGTGGCGACCATGCCCGCTCCGTGGGAAAGGGCGTCAAAAATGTCCTTATCCGACCAGCCTTCGGCACGCAGCTCATCAAGCTGCTCCGTTGTCGCGGGCCTGGGCTGCTGCACGGCGTTCACGACAAAGCGGACCATTTTCTGTTCGCGGTCCTCAAGGCCGGTGTCCATTGTTTCTGCGCGGTCACCTCTGGCGTAGGCGTACAGGGTTTCAATATCGTCGGGCTGCATGCCGCAGCGCCTGAGCAGGCCGTCATTGAAGTCGGTGCAGCAGTTGTAGCTGCAGCTTCGGGCCACGGTATAGCGTATGGCGGCGAGCAGTGGGAAACTCAGCGTTTCGTGCGACATATAATATTGAATGTTCTCAAACCGGTTGGTCATCAGCCCGGGACTGGCAGAGAGAAGTTGCAAGGGCTCAGGAACCTCTTTCCCCTGAAACGCATCATAGATCTTGCGGACGGAAGCGGGGGCGGTTTCTACCTGTTCGGGGGTGACATACGCAATAGTGTACATGTGGTTCTCCTTTTATAGTAGACTGGTCGTCTACAGGGTGGATATGAAAAAACCGCATGACGTGGATAGTCATGCGGCAGACTAGCGAACGCGAAGCATTTCGTCGAAAAAGCGATGGCAGAGCTTGAGCGGTTCCGTAGAGCGGATAACCTTCATACGGATGAGCGCACCATGCCAGCCTGCAATCATGAAGTAGGCGGTTTCCAGCGGGTCAAGGTCTGCGCGGGCTTCGCCCTGTTCTTGTCCCATGCGGATGAGCGAAGCAAAGTTTGCAGCCAGCCGGTCTATGACCTGTTGCAGTTGCAGCCGGAACGGGTCGGAAAGGCCGCCCATTTCCTGTGCAAGATTGCCGATGGGGCAGCCCTTGCGGCAGCCTTCCTGCTCGAAGCGTTCTTCCACAGCGGCGAGAAAGGTGTTCAGGCGGGTGAGCGGCGAAAGGCTCTCGTCATCGGCAATTTGTTTGAAAAGGATACCGAAGCGCGCAGCAAAGTGCTCCACTACGGCCAGACCAAACGCTTCCTTGCTCTTGAAATAATGGTAGAACGAGCCTTTGGGCACGCCCGCAAGATCAAGAATTTCCTTGAGGCCGGTGGCGGAAAATCCCTGCAGGTGGATAAGCTCGGCGCCTGCTTCAATTATTCTCTGCCGTGTATCTTCACTCATGGGCAAACAATTAGACCACTCGTCTAGTGGTGTCAACGGATAAGAAAAAAGGCCGTAACCCAAACTGGTACGGCCTTATGCTGTCTGATGGCGGGGAAAGGCTAGTGGCCTACAACCTTGCCAAGAAAATCGCGCAGGCGCGGGTTCTTGGGGGCAGAGAAAAACTCGTCGGGGGTGCCTTCTTCCTGAATCACGCCCTGATCGATGAATATGACGCGGTCAGCCACTTCACGGGCAAAGCCCATTTCGTGGGTGACCACCACCATGGTCATGCCTTCGGTGGCCAGCTTTTTCATAACATCGAGCACTTCGCCCACGAGTTCGGGGTCCAGTGCCGAAGTGGGCTCGTCAAAGAGAATGACCTTGGGCGACATGGCAAGCGAGCGCGCAATGGCCACGCGCTGTTTCTGGCCGCCGGAAAGCTGCTCGGGGAAGTTGTTGGCCTTGTCGGGCAGGCCGACTTTGTCGAGCAGTTTCAAGGCAATGGCTTCTGCCTCTGCCTTGGTTTTTTTGCGTACCTTGGTCAGGCCGGTGGTCACGTTCTGCAGGACGGAAAGATGCGGGAACAGATTGAACTGCTGGAATACCATGCCTGCTTCGGAGCGCACATAGTTGATGTCGGTCTTGGTATCGTAGAGATCATAGCCGTCCACGGTGATGGTGCCGGAGGTCAGCTCCTCGAGCCGGTTGATGCAGCGCAGCACAGTGGATTTGCCGGAGCCGGAGGGGCCGAGAATAACCACCACCTCACCCTGACGGACGGAAAGATCAATGCCTTTGATGACTTCGGTCTCACCAAATTTTTTGTGCAGACCGCGGATTTCGATCATGGGAGTGCCGTTTTTGGTAGCTGTCATGGTCCTGTCTCCTATCGGCGGCTGCGGTTGAACAGTTTGCGCTCATACATGCGCAGCGCCTTGGCAATGGACATGGTCATGCACAGGTACACCACCGCAATGGTGAGATAGACCTCGAACGAGCGGAAGTTCACCGCTACAATTTCCTGCCCCTGACGGGTGAGTTCGGCCACGCCGATCACGGTGAGGAGCGAGGTGTCTTTCAGGCTGATGATGAACTGGTTGCCCAGCGGCGGAATCATGCGTTTGAAGGCCTGCGGCCAGATAACGTAGAGCATGGTCTGCATGCGGGTAAGGCCGATGGAACGGCCTGCTTCGCTCTGGCCCACATCGATGGATTCGATGGCTCCCCGCACGATTTCGGCAATGTATGCGCCGGAGTTGACTGCAATGGTGATGATACCTGCGGTAACAGGCGCAATGCGCATGCCCGTGGCAAGAGGAAGGCCAAAATAGAGGAACAGCGCCTGGACGACCATGGGTGTTCCTCGAATGATTTCTATATAGGCAAGAGAGGTGTATCGCAGCACAGGGTTGCGCGATATGCGCGCAATTCCGGTGGTGACACCGATGATGAACCCGAAAATCAGGCCGACGACAGTCAGGTAGATGGTAAGCTCAATGCCCTCTGTAAGCAGGGGCAAAGTCTCCCACATTACATCGCTTTTGAATTGAAACGCCATGAAAGTGTGCCTTTATTGCAGGAAATGAAGCAGAAATGAATGCTGCGGAGAATGCGCGCGGGAGAGTTGCCGCTCCCGCGCGCGGATTATTCGGATATGAAGCTGCAGCGCGCTACTTGGCGGGCTTGTAGCCGAACCACTTCACGTACAGGGTTTCGTAGGTGCCGTCGGCCTTCATGTCTGCCAGCGCCTTGTTTACCTGGGGAACCAGCTTGGAACCCTTGGGGAAACCGATGCCGTAAGCCTGACCCTGATAGATGGGACCAACAACCTTTACCTGGCCTTCGTACTTCTTCACAAAGTCCATGACCACGGGCATGTCGAAGATGACTGCATCAGAGCCGCCGGTCATCAGTTCCATGAACATGCCGTCGTTGTTGGGATAGAGCTTCACGTTTTCCTTCTTGGCGAAGGTGTAGGCAAAGTCCACGCTGGAGGTGGCAAGCTTGGTGGAGATAATAGCGCCCTTCAGATCTTCAATGCCCTTTACCTTGCTGTCGGACTTGACGAGCAGGGAAAGGCCGGAGTCGTAGTAGCCGTCGGAGAAGTCTACAACTTCCTGACGTTCGGGCTTGATGGTGATACCGGCAACGGCGGCGTCAATGGTGCCGGCCTGAAGGCCGGGGATGATGCCGTTGAAGTCCATGGGCTGAAATTCGTAGTCGAGGTTCAGGCGTTTTGCCACTTCCTTCCACATGTCGATGTCGAAGCCGACGTACTCATTCCCTTCCTTGTATTCGAAAGGCTTGAAGTTGGTGTCGTGCGCAACGATCAGTTTGCCTGCAAAGGCGGTGGAAACCATGGCCAGAGAGATGAGAACGGTCAGAACAGCAAGAAAACGTTTCACGGTAATACCTCCTCTGAACGGTCTGCACACGTGCCGTCTCATGGCCGGAATATGCGAGAACCGCTGTTAATGAGAAAAACCCACACTTGGTAAAATCACCCAATTATTGCCAGAAAAGTGCTGCAAACGCAATTTAAAACCCCTGACGGCATCGCGATTTTGCAGCCGTAACCAATTGAAAAATAGGGGTTGCTCCTGCCGCGAAGTGCGCATTTTCACAGTAACCCTCTGCAGAAAATGCGTTCTTTTTTATGCTGCGGGCGCAAAAATAGCGCGTGCGAAATTTGTAAGCCCCGTTCCGGTCTATGCGATTTGTCTGATGGATATGAAAGGACAAAACCGATGACAGCGGGCCGGATACTCTGTCTATGCCTCCGTCAGCTCTCTCGTGATGTCAGTGCCTGTGCAAGGGAGTCGCACAGCCAGCGCGCGGCCGGTCCCAGATGGCGGGCCGTTGTCCACATGACATAGGCCGGTGCCGTGTGAGGCTTGGGATGGAATGCAAAATCAAGCCGCATGAGCCGCCGGTCGTCCAGATCTTCCTGCACAGCATGCTCGGGCAGAAAGGCCCAGCCGGTGCCGTTGCGTACCAGTGAGTGGATGGCGGGGTTGCCGTCGCACCACCAGGGGCGCAGCGCCACCCGTTCGTCCTGCACGCGCTGGCCGCTTCTGCTGGAAACGATGATCTGCCGGTGACGGGAAACCTCGTCCTTGGTCAGATCACCCTTGCCTGCCAGCGGGTGGTAGGGGGCGGCAACGGGGATGAAGCGTACGCTGCCGACAAGCCGTGCCGGTGCTGTTACGGGCAGCGCCTGCAGGGGAACAACGTAGCCGAGGTCTGCTCTGCCTGAGCGGACCATCTCGCCTATGTCGTCCAGCGCGCCCATGAGCACTTCAAGCTCCACGTCCGGCCAGTGCTTGCCGAAATGGCTGAGCACATCGGCAGTCACGTCTTCAGGAATAAGGTCGTCCGCGGCGAGGGTGATGCGGCTTTCAACGCCTTCGGCAAGTCGTCCCGCAAGTTTTTCAAGGCGGGCGCAGGCTTCAAGGGCGTTTCTTGCTTCCTGCACAATGGTTTCACCTTGTGCAGTGAGCTGCGGTTTATGCCCTGAACGGTCGAAAATGATGACATCCAGATCAATTTCCAGATTCGCAATGGCGGTGCTTACCGCAGATTGAGCGCGGCCAAGTTGCCGCGATGCTGCGGAAAAAGAGCCGCTTTCGGCGACGGTAACGAGCGTTTCCAACTGATCCAGACTGTATCGCATGGGGCGTGGTCTATCTGATTTTCAGATAGAATGCAACTTTCTCTATCTCGTTTGATGCCGTAGATGTCCTGTGTCCTAGGAAAGTCGTGTGATTCCGGTGCACAAATAGACAGGATGCGTCGCGCCAGCCGGATTACCTTCGTCAGTGGGGTTCCTGCGCCAGCCGGAATGCCGCGTGACGGATTGCCTGCGCCAGCGGGGCTACCTGCGCTAATCGGATTACCCGAATCAATCGGAACACGCGACCGCTCCGGGGTTTTCAAAATAGAGAGGAAGGATTCAACGATGAGATCTGGATTGGATAGACTGCGCCATGCGGTGCTGTTTGAAATAATCGCCCTCGGGCTGGTCACTCCCACGGCCTCGACCCTGCTGGGAAAGGAAATGGACCAGACTGCGGCCTTTGCCGTGGGCATGTGCGTAATCGCCATGGCCTGGAACGGCCTGTACAACTGGTTATTTGATGTCGCCCTGCTTCGTGCGGGCAAACCGCTGCAGCCGCGCAGTGTAAGCCTGCGCGCGTTTCATGCGTTCATGTTCGAGATGGGGCTTTTCGTGGTGGCGGTGCCCTTTGCCATGTTCATGCTGGACATGACGTTCATGGAAGGGCTGATGGCGGAAATAGGCCTTGTGACCTTTTATCTGGTCTACGCCTATCTCTTCAACTGGGCCTACGATTACATATTTCCCATGCCCGGTGCCGAACCTGCCGCACAGGAAATGTCCGTATTGGCCGAAAACGGGGAAGGGCAATAGCCGGAGCAGGTTGTCCGGATGGTCGTCCGGCAGCATATCGCATGCGGACAGGCCTGAGACAGTCCGCACATACCATCCCCCCGCAGGCCTCTGCAATGTCCGGCGGCGGGGTGTATCAATATAAGGGGAGGTCGCATAATGCGGCCTCCCCTGTTTGTTTCGTCTGTCCTGCCCTTACGCCAGAGCGGCTTCGGGGGTGGAAGAAGGCAGGCCGAAGGCTTCGCCCACGGCGGGGCAGGTGAGCTTGCCCTTGTAGGTGTTAAGGCCGAGCGCCAGAGCGCGGTCATGGCGCAGGGCATTGACGCCCTTGTCTGCCAGAGCAATGGCGTAGGGCAGGGTCTGGTTGCACAGGGCGAAGGTGGACGTGCGCGGCACAGCACCGGGCATGTTGGCAACGCCATAGTGCACCACGCCGTCTACCACATAGGTGGGATGATCGTGCGTGGTGGGCTTGATGGTCTCAACGCAACCGCCCTGGTCAACGGCAACGTCAACGATGACGGAGCCTTCCTTCATGGTGGAAAGCATTTCGCGGGTGATGAGATGGGGAGCCTTGGCACCGGGAATGAGCACTGCGCCGATGACAAGATCGGCCTTCTTCACCCAGTCACGGATATTGGGTTCTGTGGAGGTGATGGTCTTGATGCGTCCGCCGAAAACGTCGTCGATATACTGCAGGCGGCCGTGGCTGATATCAAGCAGGGTTACGCTGGCACCCAGACCCATGGCCATCTTGGCTGCATTAAGGCCCACAACACCGCCGCCCAGAACTACCACTTCCGCCGGAGGAACGCCGGGTACGCCGCCGAGCAGGACACCGCGTCCGCCCATGGGCTTTTCAAGATACTTGGCACCTTCCTGCGTGGCCATGCGGCCGGCCACTTCGGACATGGGGGTCAGCAGGGGAAGTGCGCCGTTGGCCAGCTGAACGGTTTCGTAGGCAATACCGGTGGTCCCGCCCGCAAGCAGGGCGTCTGTCTGGGGTCTGTCGGCAGCAAGGTGCAGGTAGGTGAAAAGGATGAGGTCGGGGCGCAGGTACTTGTACTCGGAGGCTATGGGTTCCTTGACCTTGTAGACCATTTCGGCGGACCAGGCGGTGGCTGCATCCACCATCTTGGCGCCGGCGGCAATGTACTCATCGTCGGTACAGCCGCTGCCGATACCTGCTCCGTTTTCAACCAGAACGGTATGGCCTCTGCGGACGAGGGAAGCTACTGCGCCGGGGGTTGCTGCAACACGGTTTTCCAGAGTTTTAATTTCTTTCGGGACACCGATAATCATAGGGCTCTCCTTCACAGAAAGTGTTGACGAGGGCGCACCCGTTACGGACCACCTGCGCACCTCGATGTGACGCTTCAATTTGTATCAGTATAAACATGTCTGGCCTTTGTTAGACAAGAAAAAATAACGAATAGGGTTTAAAATCAAGTAAATTTAATCAAATTTACTTTTCATAAACATTATTTTGAAGATTCATGCATATGCATGGGGTGTGAGCGGGTGCTGCAACAGCTGTGGGTGCCTCTTCGGTTATTGTAATGGCGTTCAGTGCGGTTCCCGGGGTGGATAAAAAACTGCGGATGTGCGCAGAAAGTAGCCGTGTGTCAAAAGTGTGCATCTGAGATCAAAATGATGCGAAAAATTGATGACACGTGCACAATATCATGTGGATGCTGCGAATATGGTGGTGCTGCAATCTATACTGTTAATGGCCACAGTTGTTTGTGGGGTGGCGATTGCGTTGCGGGTGCATGCTGAACCAGTGCGGGATAGTGTGTGGGGGGAGACGGTTCTGTGCTCGGCGTCCCGACCTGCAGGGAAAAAAAGAAAAAGGCCCCGCTTTCGCAGGGCCTTTGCCGGCCGGTGAAATCTGTCGGGCATGCCGCAGGCACCCCGTTCTTCCGTCGGTTACGCCTCGTTCAGTTCGGAGCGGAACTTGCGGGAAAGACGGAATACAACCACCTTGCGGGGGGGCAGGGTGATGGTTTCATCAGTCTGGGGGTTGCGGCCCTTGCGAGCTTTCTTGTCATAGGCTTCGAACTTGCCGAAACCGCTGATGAGCAGTGCATGGTCCTTTTTGATGGACCCCTTCATGATATCGAGCAGCGATTCAACGATGTTCTTGACTTCAGCACGGTTGCGGTCGGTCTGCTCGTAGATGGAATCCACGATGTCAGCTTTGGTCAACGTCTTGCTATTCATAATTTCCCTCCCGGTTGTCCGGTGAAAACACGGTTAACGTAGTTTCTTTCTGATCTCGGCTGCCAGTTGCAGCATCTCTTCGGTATCATCGTAAACATGTTGCGGCCACAGGCGCAGGGAATCATTTGCGAAGCGCGGTATGAGATGCCAGTGGGCATGAAAGACTACCTGTCCTGCTGCTGCCTTGTTATTCATATATATATTCAGGCCTTCGGCCTTGGTTGCTGCCATAATGGCGTTGCCCACATGCTGCTGGGCGCGTATGAGTGCCTCGCCCATGGTGGGGGGCATTTCAAATATATCTCTGTAGTGCGCTTTGGGGATGACAAGGGCGTGCCCTTTATTGACCGGAGCAATGTCCAGAAACGCCATCACCAGATCGTCTGAATACAGTTCCGCACAGGGAGATTTTCCCTCTGCTATGCGGCAGAAAATACAGTCGTCGTTTTTGTTGAGAGTCATTCCCAATTTCTAGACTTTTCCAAGATTTGTCGGTTGTTAGGAAAAATGACCTTTTTATGCGGCATTACAGATCATATGCTGTTTATATACACAATATCTGAGTTTTATTCAAGTTTTTTTGTATCATTCTTAATGGTTAGTGAGTGCATTCACCTGTTTTGTAAAGTGTGCTATTGCATTCCCTCTTCGGGAGCGCCCTGCTATAGGGGGTTCAGCAAATGCGCCTGCGCTGCTTTCGCTTTTGCCCGTGAACTGCGAGAGCAACGTTTTTGTCTGTAACGTCCTGATGTAGTTACATGTATGATAATAGTTTAATACGGTATGGCAATGACCAGTGGAATGATTTTTTCGCTTCCGCAGCGTAATGACGCTGTCTCGCGCATTTTGCCGGTATTCATGCCTTTTGCCGGTTGTCCCAACCGGTGCCTGTACTGTGCCCAGCAGGCGCAGACAGGGCAGGTGCGCGAGGAGCTGGATAGTGCCCTGAAACGGTTGGAAACCCTGCTTGCGGCCCGTGCCGGGCAGGGCCACGCGCCTGTGGAAATAGGGTTCTACGGCGGTACATTCACCGCCCTTCCGCTGGAGTGGATTGAACGCTTCCTTCTGCTCGCGCATCAGTATCGCGATCTTGGGGTGGTGAGCGGCGTGCGCTGTTCCACCCGCCCCGATGCCGTATCACTGCCGCTGCTGAACCGCCTGCTCGAGCTTGGACTCGGCACTGTGGAACTTGGCATCCAGACCTTTGATAACGCCGTGCTCGCCGCCAGCCTGCGCGGGTATTCCGCCGATATAGCCAGTGAAGGCTGCCGTACCGTGCTTGAGGCGGGCATGGCGCTGGGCATTCAGCTTCTTCCGGGGCTGCCCGGTCATACTGCCGGGATGTTTTTGAGCGATGTACAGCAGGCCTGTGCGCTGCGTCCCGCTTTCATGCGGTTTTACCCCTGCGTGGTGTTCCGCGGCACCGGACTGGCGCGCCTGTATGAACGGGGAGAATATGCCCCGTGGTCGCTGGAAACTGCCGCGAATGCCTGTGCCGATGGCCTGCGCATAGCGTGGGAAAACGATGTGCGGGTGATACGCATGGGCATTGCCCACGATACCGGGCTGGATGCGGAACTGCTGGCAGGGCCGGTGCATCCCGCGTTCGGCTCCATGGTTCGCGGGCGGGCGCTGGTTCCATTCGTGCTTGACCGGATAGAGGCGCTTGGAAAGGAACCGACATTGCTCATGGCGCCGCAGTCCGTAAGAGGTGAGTTCTGGGGCTACAAGGGGGAATGCAAGCCTCTGTATGCACAGGCTGGCCTGACTTCGGACAAGGTGCAGTGGTGGAGCGAATCCCATTTCTGCCTGCGCTGATGGTGCAGACCCGCGGGTGGCTCCTCTGCTGTGAACGGTTGTGCCCCGTCTGCCCGTATCCCCTGTCACAGCCGGTCCCCGTTGTGGCTGTCTATTCGCAGAGCGCCGCAGTGCTGTAACAGCATCCCTTCATGTTGCGGCAGAAACGGCAGTGCAATGTTTCCGGATTGTGCGGGGCCGGATTCATCCTCTGCAAGGGCGGCTGGATTGTTGACCTGAGAGATAAAAAGAGCCAGAAACATACTGCGTCGCGGGGGCGCTCCGTGGGGGTGCGGTTACGTTCACGAAGCATATGCAGTTTCTTTCCCCGCTTCGTATTCATCGGTTTCAGACGGGAGGAGACATGGCCGAGGAACAGGTACAGGAGAGCACTCTTGACACGTTGCTCAAGGGGTTCAGACCTGCTGGTTTTTTTTCCAGTGCGGGCAAGGCGACAACACATCAGAGCAAGGCTGCCGTGAACCCGCGGCAGATTCTCTGGTCGGTCCGTACGTTGGATAACGGGGCTGTGGAAATTTCTCCGCTGGTGGCCGGTTTTCCTGCCCCGGCGAACATGCGGATGCACAAGAAGATAGAGCGTCCCAAGTTTCTTGAACAATATTGGCCTGAACCGGAACTCTTTTTTCAGGAAGCCATGACGCAGTTTGCGGCGCGTGGAGATCTGATAGGCTACCCCCAGACACTCAAGGAACTCGTCAAGGCTTCTCTGCCGCTGGTTCTGGTCTATCTTGCCACGGGGCAGCGCGCCAAAGCCGAGACGGTTATCGACTTTCTCGTGGCCCGCAGCGTGCCCATGTGCGAGAAGCAGAAGAAGCTGCTCAACCGTGTGGCTGTTGAACTGCGCCGCGAGGGCAAGTGCGAGTCCGCGCTGGATTGTTATGCCTCGGTCGAGAAATATTATGGCGAAGACGAGCACCTGCATTTCAACATAGCCAGAACGCTGTGGGATATGCGCAGGCTCAAGGACTGTCTGCATCATCTGGAACGCTGTCTGCAGATCAATCCGCATCTGGCGGTGGCGCGGCAGTTCAGGGATAAGCTGGTGAAAATGCTGGCCCAGAAAAAGGCTGCCTCTCAGGCACCCAAGAAGGGGCTGGTGGTGGATAGCTCGTTCAAGGTGTCGTTGTAACCCCCCGTTATTCCGCATTTACATGGAACATGCTGTTCCAGTGGGGATACAATTGAAGCCCCGCCGGTGTATACCGGCGGGGCTTTTTGTCGTGTATGGGGCAGCAGGCGGGGTAATGCCCGTGGCGGATTATTCCGAGCGCATGATGCGGATGAGCTGCTGCAGCTCTTCGGCCCTGCCTGCCAGTTCCAGTATGGCTTCCTTGGCTTCGTTCATGCCGTCCGCCGTGCTGGCGGCAATGGCAGTGACATCTTCAACCGCGCGATTGACCTCTTCGCTGGTGGCGGACTGCTCCTCTGCGGCAGCGGCAATGGCCTGCACCTGATCGGCCGTGTTGTTCACCGCGGCAACAATATCCTGCAGGGTCTTGCCTGAGTTGGTGGCCTGTTCCGTGGATGTTTTCACGGCATTGGCAGCCCGCTCCACACCCTCGATGGACTGCGAAGCGCCCTCCTGAATGGCCTTGATGGCGCGGCCCACTTCGCCGGTCGCCTGCATGGTTTTTTCCGCCAGCTTGCGCACTTCGTCGGCAACCACGGCAAATCCGCGTCCTGCTTCACCGGCACGGGCAGCTTCGATGGCGGCGTTTAGAGCAAGCAGGTTGGTCTGGTCGGCAATGTCCTGAATGACGTTGATGACATTGCCCACATCCACTGTCTGGGCGCCGAGGTTATCCATGAAGCCTTTGAGTTCGCCGGCCTGCTGCCGCATGACGGCAATGGAACGGATGAGGCTTTCCACCTCTGCCTGCCCGCCGCTGGCCTGCTTGCGTGCAAGGTCGGCGTTTTCTGCCGCACTGGCCGCGTTGCGGGCCACTTCCATGGAGGTAGCATTCATCTGCTCCATGGCGGTGGCGGTTTCCGCTGCACGGGCGGACTGGCGGTCGGCACCGTTCGCCGCGTTTTCCACCTGTTTTGAGAGTGCTCCGGCAGAGGTGGCCACATGTTCGGCAATGGCAATGGCCTGCAGGGCAACGGATGCGATCTTTTCATTCTTGGCGCGGATTTCCGCTTCCTGCGCGCGGATGGTCGTCAGGTCGAAGTACAGGGTGAACGCGCCGATCTGGCTGTTGTCCAGATCGAAGATGGGCGTTGCGTTCACGTGCAGGATGGATTCCTTGCCGCCGGACTGCACGGTCATCTCGCCTTCGGTCTTGCGGCGGGCATCCAGTGCCTCGTCAGAGCGGGTGCGCCTGCTCTCGTCGTTGTAGAAGAATTGGCCCACGGTCTGGCCCAGATAGTCGTTGGCATTGCCGGTTTTCCCTGCCACTTCCATGAGGCGTTTGCCTATGAAGGTGATGCGCTTGTCCGTGTTCAGGGTCATGCAGGGGAAGCTGTCTGAAATCGCATCCAGAATACCCTGCGAGAATCCGAGCTTGATCTTCAGTTCGTTGACCATGTGCTGGATGGATATCTTGAGCAGATCAAGCTCGTTGGGGAAGGTGCCGTCTATGCTCGCCTTGAAGTCGCCGCCCGCAACGGTTTTGGCATACGCACCGAGCCTGTTGACCGGACCGACGATGCGCCCGACGATGGCGTAGGCAATGAGCGTGCCCACGAGAATGAACACAGCGAGGGCAAGCCCGCCCGCCATGACCATGTCTGCGCGGGTGCTGTCCGCCATGGAGCTGACCTCGGCGCTGGCCTTCATGGCCTCCGCCGTATCCATCTGGGCAACCAGCGCCCAGCGGGAGCCGAGAACATCAATGGGTTCCCACGCGGCAAGGGTGTCCACACCGCGGTAATCCTGCGCGTAACCTTCACCTGTCTCGCCGCCAAGGGCTGCTTTGACCGGTGCGGAATCAATGTTCTCCACAAGCACATCAAGATCAGTATCCGTGAAGCGCGAAGATGTGCGGCGTTTGCCGTCCGGCCCTACAAGGTAGGTTTCGCCGCTCTCGCCAAGGCCGAAGGTGTCGAATTTGCCGCTGTTCAGCAGCATGTCGTTCAGCTTCTTGACCGGCATGGCAAAGGCGAGGGTTGCTATGTATTGCCCGCCGTCGAACACGGGGGTGGCCATGAAGGCCACGGGCGCGTTGCCAAGCGGTTCATAGGGGGCAAAATCCGTTTGGGCGATGAAGCCCTTCTTGCCGTTTTTGCCTGCCTCTTCAGCTTCGCGATAGGCTTTTGCAAGGGCGGACGACTTGAACGGTCCGTCTTTCAGGCTGGTGGCAAAGTCCGGCGCCTTGTTGATGCTATAGAGCACCTGTCCGGTTTCGGGGCGGATAAGGTACATGTCGCGATAGCCGAAACGGTGGGCGTAATCCCTGAAGACGGGGTGGTAGAGCAGGTGGTTGTCGGTGTAGCCGACGATCAGGTTTTCAGGTTCCACAATGTCGGCACGCTTGGCGGGCGTTACCTGCGGCTGCAGAAAATGCGCCCACAGCACCACGGCGTTGGGATCTTTAGGGACGTATTTGTCAGGCTGTGCGGGCGAGTATCCGGGCGTGGCTGCGGCGTAAGTGGTGAAATTCTGCTGCCTGAGAAAGGCGTCTCCGGCAAGGAAGGTTGCAAGTTCTCTGCGCATGCCTTCAATGGCGTCCGGCGGGGTGTTTGATTCGTGGCGGACTATCTCGATATCATAGGCAAAGGCGAGTGATGCATCAATGACCGTGCGCCCCCTGCTGAAGGTAACAAGCTGGTCGGCCATGTTGCCCAGCAGATCGTGCACCTGAACGGATTTTACGCCGCGCAGTGTGGCAAGCTGGTTCTGCGCCCGCAGCCTGAGAGCGTTTGAGCTTGTCTCGCCAAGGTCGGACATGCCGCTTGACCCCATGCTCCACATGATCGCAGCAACACCGACCATGCCGATGATCATTACCGAAAGAAAACTGATAAGAAGCTGTTTTTTAAGCGTCATGCCTCACCATCCTGCCTGTGCATTGCAGCCCCCCGCAATTACCCGCGCCTGAAGTGCCGACTTTGTATGAGGAGGTGTGCGCTGTCAACAAAATGCAGTGTAACATACATAAATGTAGGTTGTTTCAATTGTCTACATTGTTGCACTCAGCAGGTGCGGTGAACAGTATTTTTGCCCTGTGTTCTCCCCAGTTTCAGGGGACGGGCAGGACATCACAGACCGGAAGACCAAGCAGGCCGAAAGACCATCGTCACCAGAAAGAAACGCGTTTCCCCCGCCTGGTTCCCATGAAAAAGGCGACACCCGAACGCGCCAAGCTGATGAAAACAGCTGGGCGCGTTCATGGTGCGTATAGGTCGGTTTGGTCACAGGGAGCCGCGGGACGCAGCTGGCGGGTGCAAATGGCTGAAAGGGCTAACGGGTGGTGCTGCCGAAAACCTTTTTCAGCAGGTCGGTGGTTCGCGCCGCAGGGTTGGCCCTGATGGACGCCTCTTCCTTGGCCATGACGGTGAAAATACCCTCGATGGTCTTGTCAGTGACGTATCCGTCAAGGTCGGATGCTTTGGTACTCATCAGGGGGGTGAGCTGGTGCAGCGAGTCCGCGAAATTTTTGTAGGTATCTGTGACATGCGCAGCCTTGGTCGCCTTTTCCACGATGGGGCGGATGCGTTCGGTCAGGTCGCCGGTGCTTGTCTTGCGCAGATACGCGGTGGCGGCATCATTTGAGCCGTTCAATATGGCCCGTGCATCGTCAAAGCTCATGGATTTGATGGCGTTCAGGAATATGGAAGCCGTTTCGCCCGCAGCCTGTTCCGCTGCATGGTTCATGGTGGCGATGAACTCGTCGGCCAGCTTGTCCTGCCCCAGCGAGCGGGCGATCTTTTCCGCTGCGGTCAGCGAATCCGGCATGGGAATGCGGACAGAGGGAGTATTGAGAAAGCCGCCTTCCGCGCTGAGCGTGGATACGGATTTCTTTACTGTGGTATTGAGCGCTTCCTTCAGGCCGTTGATGACTTCGCGGTCCGTGAGGGAGGAGGACGAAGTGGCGGATGTGCCGGATGTACCGGAAGAACCGCTGAAAATCTGTTCTTTGACCGCATCAAGCAGACCCGCCCGGGCGGGCAGGGCATGAAAGGCGGCAAGGGTGAATATGAGAGCCCAGAGAGTGTTTCGTCTGAAATTGCTGTTGCGCATGGTGGTTCCTCCTGCGTTCGTTGCGGCCAAGGTACCAGACTTTTACAGGAACGGAAATGCCGTAGAAAAAAGTGGGTTAGTCACCGGCCTGTTCTGCAGCATTCTCACCGGATGAGAACAGCATGAGGCGGAACACGGCTTCGACATATTTGCCGGAAAGAACATCAGGCAACGAAAAGCGGAGTCCTTCTTCCGGTGGCAGGGAGCCGGAAAGGGTGAGAAATACCTGTTCGGAGAGTTCCTTGAGCGGTTCGATGAGCGTATTCTGCCACAGGTGCGTGCTCTGTTCTTCGCTCTGGCCGAAAATGCGGCACTTGAGCGGGCGGTATTCATACAGAATGCACAGGTCCTGACAGATGATGGTGTCATCCGGTTCGACGGCAGGGGCGCACAACGGGTTTGTCCTGTTGAGGGGACACATGGTGTCGGCGTCTGAAAGGCAGTATTCGCCCTGCAGGGCCTGGCGGACCTTGCGTTCCTTGCGGGATGCCTCCACGGCGCGGCGGATGATCTCTGCCCGTTCCGCACCGGGAATGAGCGTGTTTATGCGGCTGCTGAGCACCAGCGCTTCAATGAGCGTGAGCGAAACAGGCGAGCTGCAGCATTGCCCGTGGTCGCGCCCGCAGCGGGGTGCGGGAGGCAGATTCGTCAGCTCGCGCTCAATCTGCGCTTCGAGGGAGAGGTAGTTGGCGATGAAGGGAGCAAGGTCCACAGTCTTGCCGAATTCAAGAGATGGTTCTCGAATCGTGAGCGGCGGGTTCTGCTTGCCGTATTGCCGGACCGTGCGCCACTGGTCGTAGTTGGCAGGCTGCGAGCGCAGGCGTCTGAGGGTGCGGGTTGCGAGCTGCTGCCCCATGCCCTTGCGGAGCAGGTAAGCGTTCAGCACGGTGCCGGTTCTGCCGATGCCGTGGCGGCAGTGGATGTAGACATGCTTGCCGAGGAACAGGGCCTCATCTACCCACTCCAGCGCCTGATCAAGCGCTTCGAGTTCCGGGGCTTCTTCATCTATGACCGGCAGGTGATAGACCTCAAAGCCGAACTCGCGTTCTATGTGGGCCAGCTCCGCCAGCTCATCGCACAGGTTGAGAATGCACTGAATGCCCTGTTCGCGCAGTGCCATGAGGTGCGCCCGCCTGTGTGGTGCGGGACCTGCGCCAAGGTGTGCCGTGACCCAGTGCACAGGAAAAAGGGGATGCGGCGGGGGCGCGTCGGATGGCGGCTCAGCCCGCATGAAATCCGTGAGGCAGCGTCGTATGGTGCAGCCGAGCCGCTGCAGCAGATTGGGCGTCGCGTTATCCTTCTTATCGGCTGAACCGTCCATGATCATTCCCGCTTTTCCAACGCTTCCAGATCCTGCAGAAAGGCCTGTTCCGTCTCGTCAATCTGTTCGTACCGGGTGAGGCCCATGTCCATCATGCGGGTGCGGGCCAGCAGCAGTCCCAGCATGGCCAGCCTTTTCTGAATTTCGGAGTCCTCTTCTGCAGGGTGGCGGGCGTCCAGCAGGTCGCCGCGCGTGGTGACGAAGAAGCCGAAACGGGAAAGAACGCGTTCTATGAACTGCAGCCGCAGAATCCGTTGTTCCGGTCTGCCGCCGCCGCCCTTGAAACGGAATTTGATGTAGTTCTGGCGTGCTTCCGGTCCGCACAGGGTGTCTATGACCGAGAAATGGTAGCCGAACCGCACCATCATGTGCAGGTAGGTGTGCGAGAGCACGGCATAGCTTGCAAGCTGCGGGGAATCCGGGTTGATGATGCCCGCGCTTACGCGGTCCAGTTCGTTCCAGTCCACATGCTTGAGGTTCGTGGGCCACTGTACGCGATTGCAGGAAAGGCCGAACCAGAGCGCCCACATGGGGACGGAGCGGATATCGTCCGGCGTGACATCGGGCTTGCCTGCGGCGGAGTGGAAGAGGCCGTCTTCCAGATTGAGCAGGTACAGGGAAATGGGAATATCCGATTTCAGCTTGCGCGCGCCGGAAAGCCCGCGACCGGAGCGGCCCACAAGGGTGAACATCTCTTCCACGCCCCGTTCGTGGGCAAAGCGCACAAGGTCGTGCATGGACCGGCAGAATTCCGGGGCAAAGTTGTCTGCCATGGGGTCTGTCAGGTTGAGCTTGGCTATGCGGGGCATGGCCATGCCAAGCCTGCGCATGGCACCGAGCTGGCGGTGCATGACGGGCGGCTTTTCCGGCAGAAAATCGGGGCGGCCCGCGTGCACTGTGCCGGTGATGCCGTCCACGGTGACGATGATGCCGTTTTCCAGCGATTCAAGGCAGCCTGCCGCATCCACGATGACGGGAACGCCGAACTCGCGGGCGACAGAGGCAAAATGGCTGGCGCGGCTGCCCTTGAGTGCGATGACGGCGGCCACCCTGTCTATGACGCGGGAAAGCGCAGGGCCGAGATTGCGGGTAACCAGCACCGAGCCGCGCGGCATGTCCTGAATGTCGCTGCACTGGGGAATGATGGTGGTGCGCCCTGCGGCAACGGCCGATGCACCCGCAGGCGTGGCACTGATGAGTACCGGCAGGTCCGGCGGGGCGTGATGCAGCATGGCCTCTGCCGTTCTGTCCGCCTGAATGGCGCGGCTTTGCAGAATGTGCAGGCGGTTGCGACCGTCCATGGCCCATTCCACGTCCTGCGGCGCGCCGAACAGGTCTTCGAGCTGCATGGCGTGTTCGGCAAGGCGTTTGAGCGTGGGCGTGGGAACGGGAAAATCCGCAGGCTTATCGATAAGTCTGTGGCTGGGGCGGCGGGAGAGCAGGGCCGTATGGGGCGAGGTGCTGCCGTCCACCAGTGCTTCGCCCAGCCCTTCCACGGCAAACACGGCAAGAGCACCGTGCTCTCTGTCCGGCACGGGCAGGTTGGCGTGCATTTCCGGATCGCGGGTGTAGACGACACCGGCGCAGGCAGGCTCGATCATGGGCATGATGAGCACGCCCATGGGCGTTTCGGAATCCGCAAGCCCGTGCATGATGCGGTAGGCAATGGCGCGCGGGGTGTACTTGGAGGCCACCACTTCCTTCCACGCCTCCATGATATCCGAGGCAGCAACATTGAGTTTGGAAGTGTATTGCCCTGCAAAGGAAGCCTCACCGTCTTCGGCGACGGCGCTGGAGCGCACGGCCAGCAACTTGCCGCCGGAGCCCAGTTCCAGCGCGGCGATTTCAATCTCGTTGGCAATGGGGTCGGGCATTTCCGCTTCATGAATGAGCAGCTGCATCTCGTCCGCAAGGGCGGCGAGCTCGGCAGGGTCGGTAAGCCGCACCTGCCGCAGGCGTTCGTCAAGCAGGGGGCGCAGTTCGTTGGCTTCTATGAAGTAGTGAAAGGCGCTGGCGGAAATCACCATGCCGGGGGGCAGGGGCAGGTCAGTGGCATGGGCTATCTGGGCGAGGTGCAGTGCCTTGCCGCCCGCCTGCCTGGAATGCTGCATGGCATCTGTCAGCGGAAACACGAAGGGCGGCACTATTTCGGCATCCGGCACGGTCACGGCCATGCGGACATAGAAGTTGATCTTGGAAAAGTAGTCCAGCAGGTCCATGTAGCGGGTGGGACCCATGGACTGCAGCTGCTCTATGAGGCTGCGCAGCGTGGTGCCCAGTTCCTCGCACAGCCATGTGACGCGGGCCCAGTCCGCCTGCTCTCGCCCGTAGTGAATCTCTTCCAGATCGGCAATGCGCTCAAGGCATTGGTCATCAAGGCGCAGCAGCTCCTTGAAGGCGTTGTATTTGTTGCGCAGCAGGGTACCAGGTGCAAAAGCCTGATAGGTCCAGTGCAGAAATAGTTCGCGAAAAGACATGCCGTTCCCTCGGAAAAATCGGTTGCGTAAGGTGTCCGGTGCTGCGGCACCGGTACGGGGTGGCGGGGCTAGAGCCCGAGAACGTCGTCCACCTTGCCTTCCAGCTCATCCTTGTCGATGGGCTTCACGCAGTATTCGTTGGCACCGAGGCGCAGGGATTCGCGCGCGGTTTCCAGCGTGGGGTAGCCGGTAAGCATGATGACGCGGATGTCGGGGCACCGCTTTTTGAGTTCGTCGAGCACCTGCACGCCGGTCATCTTGCGCAGTTTGATATCCAGAATGGCGAGGTCGGGCGTGGCAGAAGCCGCGTGGTTGATGGCCTCGTCCTCGTCGGTGAATACGGAAACGGTGTGTCCCTTGCGTTCGAGAATGCGCTTGATCAGTACGCCGGCGTCGATAACGTCGTCCAATACCATTATGGATGCCATGGTTTACTCCGTATCGTTGGTGGCCTCTGCGGGCCGGTTCTTGTCGTGGCAGGTTTTGGGGGCCTCACCGTCCGAAGATTCCAGCGGCAGGGTTACTATGAATGCGGTGCCGGGGCCGCGCGGCACGGATTCCAGCTGTCCTTTTTCGATCATGCCTTCGGGCAGGGGACTCAGCACTTCAATGGTGCCCTGATGATCCTCGATGATGCCGAAGGACACGGAAAGCCCCAGCCCCGTTCCCTTGCCCACCGGTTTGGTGCTGAAGAAGGGATCGAAGATGGTGGAAAGGTTCTCGGGCCGTATGCCGCTGCCGGTATCCATGAACATGGCCGTGATGGTAAAACTCTTCACGTCAAGCCGCGTGACTATGCGTATGAGCCCGCCACCTTCCTCCATGGCTTCGGTCGCGTTGGAGAGCAGGTTTATCCAGACCTGCTTCAACTTTTCCGGATCACCGAAGATGATGGGGAACCTGTCGTCAAGGTCGGTTATGATCTCCACATTGTCCAGCTTGAATGCGTGCCTGATGAGCTGCACCACTTCCATGATGGAGTTGTTGAAGCACATCTCTTTCTTTTCGCTGCCTGTCTGGCGGGAAAAGCCCAGCAGGTCGGCCACGATCTTGCGGCAGAACTTGGCCTGCTTTTCTATGATGGCAAGGTCGGAATGTATCTGGCTTTCTTCCGGCACATCTTCCTGCAGCAACTGCGCATAGCCGAGGATGATGCCGAGGGGAGTGTTGATTTCATGCGCCACACCGCCCGCGAGCTTGCCCACGGATTCCATTTTCTGGGAGTGGATGAGCTGGTCCTGATAGCTTTTCAGGTCGGTGATGTCGCGCGCCGTGGTCAGCACGCCGATGATGCGCTGGCGCTCGTCGTGCACGGGTACCCGCAGAATGTGCAGCCAGCGTTTGGTGCCGGAGGCGGATGTGATGAATGCCTCGCGGTTGACCGGCATGCCCGTGCTCAGGATGGACAGGGTTTCATTTCTGCGGGTGGGGTCAGCATCGCCGGAAAAGACCATGGATTCGGGCATGCCGATGAGGTCGTTTTCCGAAAGGCCCACAAAGCGGGCAAAGGCCGTGTTCACGGCAAGGTAGCGCAGGTCGCGGTCCACCAGCGAAACATGGTCGGGGCTGACGGAAAGAATGGTGCGCATCAGTTCCTGCTGGCGCGTCAGGTCTTTCTGGGCGTTTTGCAGATCGTCAATGTGCTTGCGCAGGGAAAGCGCCATGACATCAAATGTCTCGGAAAGTTCCTGAATTTCGTCGCCCGCGTTTTCGATGAATACGGGGCAGTCGCGGCAGTTATCCATCTTGCCGGGATAGTCTTCGGGGTTGCAGTTGGCACACATGGTGCCTGCCAGATACCAGCACCGGCGTTCCGTATCGCCGTAAGCAGGGCAGTCGTGGCCGGTGCAGTTCTGTATTTCCCAGCAGTTGCGGGTGAGGTTCTTGCCCGTGCGCAGGTCGAGATTGCCGCGCACCATGTCTTCCGCATGTTCGCGCAACTGGCCGAGCCGCGAGGATATGCGGCGTGCGAACTGGGTGGAAATGACAATGCCCACCAGCAGGGCAATGCCCGTAAGGCCGGAAATGGTGAAGATGAGTCCCTGCACGACAGCCTGCGCCTTGGTGCGTGACAGACCTATGCGGGCGGTGCCGACGGTATGCTTGGCAACGATGACGGGAACCGCAAAGTCGTAGATGCGCTCTTTGCCCGTGTCGATGAGCCGCACGCTGCGGTTTTCTCCGTATTTGACGAGGTTGGCAAGGCGCAGTTCCACAGGGAAACCGTAATTGAAGCTGTGCACGAGAATGCGGTTGTGGTCGTCCAGAATGAAGGCGTAGGCAATGTCTTCATCCACTGTGTGCAGTTCATCCACTATGTTCTTGAGCACCAGCAGATCGAGAGAAAGCATGGGGTCGGCGGCGCGCAGGGCAAGGTTGCCCGCGAGCACCTGCCCGCGGCGCTTGGATTCCTGCAGAAGCGCATCAGCCGAGAGGCGGGTCACAAAGGTGGCCAGCAGAATGGATGTGAACATCACGATAAGTGTGATGCCCAGATTGAGCTTGTTGCGAAAGCGCATGCGGGAAAAGGCAAAGGGAAGGGAAGACATTACTGCGTTCCCTCCGGAGCATCCTGTCTGCCGTCGTACACGGCTTCATTAAAGCGGGTTTTGGCCACAAGTTCGCGTATGGGGTCGTAGTCGCTGTCGGTGGCCGGAATGATGCGGCTCATGCCTGCACCGGACAGAATGGCAGCCTGACCCGGGTTTTTCATGGAAAGTTTGAACAGCGCCCCGGCAATGGCTGTTATGGTTTCCTGCGGCAGCCCCTTGCGGGCGGCATACACCCAGCCGGGATAGGCGCGGGTGGTGGCTATGACGCGCAGGCGGCCGGGATCGATTTTGTCTTTCACGATTTCCAGCGTGCCTTCACGGATGGAGGCAAGGTCATACTTGCCTGCATACACGGCAAGCACGGCCTTTTCCTGCTTGCCGCCCGGTCCGGGAGCAAAGGCGATTTCAGAAAAATCTTCGGCATGGATGCCGTGGTCGAGAAAGTGCCCGAGGGCGAAAAGGTAGCCGCCGGCAGAAAGAGGGTCCACGGCTATCCATCGTTTGCCGCGGCAGTCCTGCAGGGTTTGAATCTGCCTGTTATCAGTGCGGGCGATTATCTGGCCGCGAAAGTTGGTGCTGCCGGAAGGTTCCACTATGCGGGCAAAGGCGCGTGCGCCCGATTTGGCAATGCTCACATAGGTGAAGGGGTTGGAAAAGGAAATGTCGATGTCTCCGCGCTCCACCATTCTGCGGTGTTCTTCAAATGTGTCTGGAAAAACCTGCCTCAGGGTAAGGCCGGTTTCACTGGAAATGTATTCGATCAGCGGGTTGTGGCGGCGATAGGATACCGTGTGGGAATATTGCGGAAGATAGGCGTAGGTTATTGCGGGCTGGAGTTCGGGTACTCTGACTTCCTGCCGTTTTGTCATGTCCACGTAGACAACCGGCTCGTCCTCGCCACACCCTTGCAGCCCGAAAAGGGCAAGCAGAATAAAGCCCATAAGGGCAGCGGTGCGGCGTATGAACATGTGTTGCTCCGTAAGGTTACGCGGTTCCTCCCGCTACCTGTGAAGCATCGGCGGCAAGGGCGGGACTGGCGGTCTCAATAACGGTATTGCCTGCAGAAGAAAGCACCAGCGTCATCTGTGCGCCTTCCTTTCTGGCCGGTGCGCCGAGTTCGGCCCATGAGCGCATTTTGCCGGCGGATTCGGAATCCTCTTTGCGCATCCGGTCAATGCGTTTGAGCAGGGGCACGTGTTTGCGCACCTTGCTGAACGCGAGGCGGAGCACAATATAACACGTAAGCATCACAAATTGATAGCCCAGCGGGGTCTCAAAATAGGGCACGGTGTGAATGGTTATGCCTTCAAAGCGGATCTGCATCCAACCCAGTGCAAAGGGGAGCGGCCAGATGGAAACGGCAAAGAGCGCCGCATGCGAGAAGAACATTTTGCCGAAATACTCGTTGGCCCACTTGTTCGTGGCTTTGAAGCTTTCTTTGTCCTTGCACTGTATGGCCGCGATGGACAGGTTGTGCATTCTGACCATTTTGGTGTTCAACGAGGCATAGTAGGCGCGGTTGGTCAGGTAGATAAGCGTGAGCGCCAGTTCACCGGCAATGATGGTCCACACGGAAAGAATGGATGTGCCGACCCACATGCCAAGCCCGGCCGAAGAGAACCAGCGGTAGGGGGCTATGAAAAAGGCGTCAGCCGCGAGATAGAGAGAGGTGAAATCCATTCAGTACTCCTTGCCGTGTACATACACACCGGCGGGCGGAAATTCCTTGCGGAAGATCCGCCCGGGGTGGTTCGAGAAGCGTTTTTCGTATCGGGTGCAGCGCGATTGCACGGGATACGGACCGGAAATTTGTGACCGGCGGTCCGCACCAGGTGCGGACCGCCGGATTTGATCGGTATGGTACCGGAAACCGGCTGCTAGTAGGGGGGCAGCAGGTTCAGGTCGAACAGACCCTTGGAGGCGTAACGGATACCAACGTAGAAGGCCAGCACGATGAAGATGCGCTTCAGCCAGATTTCGGGGATGTACTTGGAGGTACGGGGGCCGATGACGGAACCCACGAAGATACCGACCAGTTCAGCACCGATGAGGGGCCAGAAGATGGGCGTGCCGGAAACGAACATGTAGGTGAAGATGGAGGTGATCATGCCGATCAGAACTGCCAGAGCGGAGGTGCCTGCCACGAGGTACATGGGCAGACCGGCAACGCTGGTCAGGAAGGGCACGAGCAGGAAGCCGCCGCCGACACCGAGGAAGGAGGCCATGGCTGCGATGAAGAAGCCGCCGACCAGGGGGATGACGGGATTGAAGGAGAACTCGACACCGTAGAAGGTGAAGGTGCAGTTGCTGGGGGAGAAGCTCTTTACCTTAACGCCCATGGCGGAGGTATCAACCTTGGATTCGCCCTTGATGGAGGATTCGAATGCCTTGGCGGCTTCCTTGGCCTTCTTCTTGGAAGCCTGACCCCTGGGGGTGGTTTCATACAGCAGGTAGCAGCCGAGGAAGAGAACAAAAAGGCCGAAGTAGCCGATGTAGGACTTCAGCGAAATCTTGCCCGCGGTGAGCCAGGGAACCAGCGTGGAACCGGCGATGGAGCCGAGGCCCAGTGCCAGTGCCAGGGGCAGTACCAGACGGCCCATGCGGTAGTAGTTGTAAGAAGAGATACCGGCAGAGGTACCCACGAGCCACTGGTTGGACACGCGGATGGAGTCGGTGATCAGCTTGTTCAGGTCGGGAGCGGTCTTCTTGAAACCGGAAGCATAGTTGCCCAGGCCGAAGATGGTGATGTGGCCGACACCGGCCATGATGCCGCCGAATGCGCCGACGGTGGAGAAGATCCAGCCTACCCACACCGCCCAGCCGAAGCCGAGAATCAGGCTGATATCAGGTGCGCCGGGAATATTGAGGAAGCCGAGGGGGGATTCAGGATTGATCTGCCCTGCTTCGGCACCCTTGGGGGCTGCGTTGATGGCGTCCTGCAGACGGTCTGCCCATGCGGGCTCCATGCAGAGGAAGACGGTCAGAACTGTGAGCGCCAGCACCATGATGGTCTTTTTGGATTTGAACACGTTGTACTCCTTGCAAATGCAGCAAATCGGTTGTGATACAGGGGGGCTTTGCTTCCTTACGCGCCGGATGCTCAGCCTGTTCGCCCGAACCTACTATATACCTGTGGTCTTGCCCGTTCCGGCTGCAGCATTCTGCGGGGGCAGCCCGTAGTGGCGCATTGCTTCCGGAACGTTTATTTCTCCTGTTGCCGCAGGAGAATGGCCTTCTTCCCTTTCACTGGACGGCTTTTTCCAGTAAATGCCGTGTAGCGTTGGGGCACAGCATTCGCAAGGATAATTCTTCATGGGAAAAGTATCACTTTTTTTCACAAATAGGGCGTCAAAATGTGACCATTTTTCTGTCTTGTTTGTTAAAAAAATCACAATATAATTATAAAATATAATAAAACCGCATACATAAATTAGATTTGTTGAAAAATATGTACGCTCGCAGCACGCATGTTTTGGTGCTCTGTACGTGTAGTGCCGATTGCTTGATAATATCTGCGTTCAGGGTTTGTTTTGTGCACCGCACTCTTTTCAAGAAGTGCTACTTCTGACATTGTACAGAAATTGTGTAACACTGGGAGTATTGGAGATTGTTTGTGCATGATGAAGCCTAGTTGGGGCATTCGGGAAAAATTAGTCGGCATTTTCGTGCTGATAAAAGTGCTGCCACTTATTCTTCTGGCATGGTTCGCATGGAGTGAGATATCCACACTGGGCTGGACGGTGCGCGAGCGTCTTGAGCAGCTTGTCTTCGAAACCAAGCGCACGGTCGGCGAGGTCGGCTCCATTGCCACGGAAAGTTCCATCCGTGCGTTGGATATAAAATCCAGAGAAGCTATTGAAAGGCTCACCACAGATACGGCTTCACGCGTGGCCGCCTTTCTGTATGAAAGAGACGACGATCTGGGGCAGGCTGCCGTCCTGCGGCCTGACGAACGTCTCTACAGGCAGTTTCTGGCCCCCCGCAACAGGCCTGTTATCCTGCATGACGAGTGGGTGCTGAATTCCGAAGGCTCTGCATGGGTACCCGCAATACCCCGTCCTGAAAGCGGCCCTCTGGTTGCTCCGGTCAATATCAACAACTCCAAAGATTTTCACTCCCGTCCTCCGTCGGTATTCCGGCAGGAGGACAGACCGCTGTATCTGGAAATGACCTTTGTGGACATGTCCGGCATGGAGCGCGTGAAGGTTGTCACCTCGCCCCGCATGTCGCCCGAGCTGCGTGATGTGAGCAAGCGGGCCAACACATACTGCAGGGCGGAAGGGTATTTTGCGCAACTCAAAAAGCTGAAGCCGGGCGAGATATATGTATCAGATGTCATAGGCGCATATCTTCCGAGTCCCGTCATAGGCCCGTTTACCAAAGAGCGTGCCAAAGCTTTGGGGATACCCTTTGAACCGGAAAAGGCGGGATATGCCGGTAAAGAGAATCCCGTGGGCAAGCGGTTCGAGGGGCTTGTGCGGTGGGCGACACCGGTCGTACGCGAAGGAAAACAGATCGGATGGGTTACGCTGGCACTTGATCACACCCATGTCATGGAATTCACTGACCACATACTGCCGACGGAAGAGCGGTACACGGACATTTCCGATGCATCCAGCGGAAACTATGCCTTCATGTGGGACTATCAGGGGCGCAGCATATCTCACCCGCGTGATTATTCCATTGCCGGATACGACCCGAAGACCGGTGAACCTGCGGTGCCGTGGCTTGATGAAGATACCTACCGAAAGTGGCAGGCAAGCGGCCTTAACGCAACGGAATTCTTGAAGACTGTGCCGTTCTTTAATCACCAGTCTCTGGGCAACAAGCCTTCCAAGGAAATGATGAGACAGGGACTGGTGGGGCTCGACGGACGCTATCTCAATTTTGCGCCTCAGTGTACGGGGTGGCATAACCTCACTCAGCACGGCGGTTCCGGTTCGTTTGTCATTTTCTGGAGCGGCCTGTGGAAGCTGACCACTGCGGCGGCCATTCCCTACTACACCGGACAATATGGTGATTCCCCCCGCGGGTTCGGCTATGTGACAATTGGTGCCAATGTGGATGAATTCCACGAGGCAGCCACAAGAATGGCGAACCGCCTCGAGATGCTGGTTTCCACGTTTACCGATTATCTGGGCGAGCAGGATGAAAAGACCCAGACGATGCTCCAGAAATCGCTCAGGAAGACTTCGCTCGAAATATCCATGTCCACAGCGGCCATGATCTTTATCGTGATTGTTATCGCCGTCTGGATGGCTACAACACTGACAGGCAAGATCACGCGGATAATCCGTGGAATACGGCGCTTCCAGTCCGGTGAGCTTGGGTACCGGCTTGAGGAAAAGGGAACGGACGAAATCGGTCAGTTGTGTCATGCGTTCAACGACACCGCGGGAACCATAAGTGCTCTTGTTGCGGACCTCAAGGGAGCGGAGGAGCAGTACAGAACCGTTATCCAGAATGCTGTGGAAGGTATTTACCAGAGCACTCCGGACGGCAGGTATCTGGATGTGAACCCGGCTCTTGTGCAAATTCTCGGGTATGAGAGCAAGGAAGAACTGTTGTGTTCGGTGAGCAATATCGGCACGCAGTTGTATGATGATCCGGCCGATCGTGAGAATCTGCTGGAGATTCTTGAAGCCAGCGGTTCTGTGAGCAACTACGAATTCAGGGCCCGCAGAAAGGACGGATCTCCGGTATGGCTTTCTACCAACGTACGGGCCGTGCGTGGCAAGAACGGGGAGATAGAGTACATTGAAGGCATGGTCGGCGACATAACGAGCCGCAAGAATATGGAAGAAGCCGAGCGGAGCAGGGAGGCTGCAGAGGCGCGCGATCAGGCGAAGAGCGTGTTTCTGGCAAACATGAGCCATGAGATCCGCACGCCCATGAACGCCATCCTTGGAGTGGCGGAGCTGCTGCAGGAAAGCCCGCTGGACGACAACGGCAAGGCGCTCGTCTCTTTGTTGCAGACCTCCGGTGAGCATTTGCTGGTGCTCATAAATGATATTCTGGATATTTCGCAGATAGAGGCGGGCAAAGCGCACCTTGCCCGCGAACCCTTCAGTATTCACGATCAGGTTCGCGGAGTTGCGAGCATTATGTCCGTGAAGGCGAAAGAGAAAGGCATTCAGCTGAAGTACCATGTCGAGCAGGGGCTTCCGGCTTTCGTGAGGGGAGATGCAGCACGGTTCAGGCAGATTATGCTCAACCTTGTCGGCAACGCGGTCAAATTCACCGATGCGGGCAGCGTGGTCATCCGTGTGGGAATGGCGGAAAGGGCCGGCAAGCAGGTTGTGCTCAATTGCATGGTGCAGGATACGGGAAGCGGTTTCCCGCCTGAAAAGGCTGCCACGCTGTTTGATGCGTTTGTTCAGGGAGATAACTCTTCAACGCGAAAATTCGGGGGGTCCGGCCTCGGGCTTGCCATCAGCAAACGGCTTGTGGCGCTCATGGGCGGAACCATTTCCGCGGAGAGCACGCCCGGCGAGGGGAGCCGCTTCTCGTTCTCCATTGTGCTTGATGAGGCAGAGCCTCCGAACCATGCTGATCCGGCATTGCAGTCCGAAACCGGGCATGCAGGCGAGAGCGGCGGATGGAGCATAGGAAAGAAAGTGCTGTATGTGGATGACTCCGAGAGCAACCGCCTTTTGATAAGCCTGTACCTGAAGAATACCGGTGTGGAGCTGGATCTTGCCGAGGACGGCATGCAGGGTATCGAAATGGCTACGGCCGGCAAGTACGATGTGATGCTGCTGGATATGGAACTGCCGGGCATGGATGGCTATACCGTTGCCCGGAACCTGCGCAATATGGAAGAAAGCGAACATCTGCCCATTATCGCCCTGACTGCCAACGCCATGGCGGACGACAGGCGACGGTGCCTTGATGCAGGATGCTCGGAATATCTGGCAAAGCCGGTGAGAAAGGCTGAATTGCTTGATCTTCTCCGCACGGTACTGAGCGAGGCGGAAGCATAGCCGTCAGAGAGCGAGCGGCGCTGCAGCATGCAGGCGAACCGGGTGTGAAGTCTGTGTGAGCGCTTGGACGTCCGGGCGCGGGGGGGGCGCATGCGGCTCGGTGAATTACTGCAACTGGTTGTTGGCCAGTCGTTCCTCGAACCGGTCGATGAGTTTGCGGTAGGTGCCGTCCTCTTTCATGCTTTGCAGAGTATCGGACCACCGGCGTATCGTTTCCTGATCGGAGAAGAGAGAAAAGGCCACATACAGATCTTCGCGGGCCACGGTGAACAGCGGTTCTATCCAGCCTGTCGGCTTGCCTGCACGGGCGGCGTAGTACATGCCGCTGGGCCACGATTCCAGCCACAGGTCCACGCGGTCGTGGGCCAGCATGTAGACCATCTGTTCGGGAGCTCCGGGCAGGCTGTGCACCTTGGGAAAGTTGTTCCTTCGCAGCAGGTCTTCCCCTGCGTAGTCCTGCATGACGCCGATGGTGTATTTTTTGGCTTCTTCAAGGTTGGCGGCTTTGACCGCGCTCCCCCTGCGTCGCATCATTACGAGATCATCATGATAGATGGGGCCCACCCAATGAAAGAGATGCTCCCGTTCCGGTGAGCGCACGGTGGAATACAAGGCCACATTCGGCACCTGGCGGGCAAGTGCATACGCCCGTGACCATGGCAGCACTCTTACTCCCCGTGGAATCCCCTTGGTGGTTCGACGGAGGATTTCAAGCACAATCTCGTTGCACGGGCCTTTGAGCTCCCGTCCCTGCTGGTAGTTGTAGGGGGCCAGATCTTCCGTAACAACCAGCGGTTGCTGAGCGGCGTTGGCGTGAGCCGGAATATCAGCACAAAGGGCGACAGAAAAGGCCGTGAGCAGCAAAAGGTATTTAAGAATTGGGCATGAAGTCATAGATTCCTCGAGCGCCACCTTACGGGGAATCGTGTCGGGCTGCAATACGCCGCCTGCAGATAATTTTTGGATAATTATCTGCTATTGCAAAGGATTGTATGCGGTTGCTGAGGGGCGCGTTATCCGAGCGCAACATCAAGCGTCATCATGACACCGAACCCTACAATGCAGCCCATGGTCGCAAGGTCGCCGTAACCGGACGCCTGCGATTCGGGGATGACCTCTTCCACCACCACAAAGATCATGGCTCCGGCGGCAAAGGCCAGCGCATATGGCAGAATGGGCTGGGCCACGACTACGGCAAGGGCGCCAAGCACACCGGCTATGGGTTCCACAATGCCGGAAAGTTGACCGTACCAGAAGCTCTTGGCCCGCGACATGCCATCTCTGCGCAGGGGAACGGATACGGCCGTACCTTCGGGAAAGTTCTGAATGCCTATGCCTATGGCAAGGGCTATGGCTCCTGCCAGAGTGGCGGAAGGATACCCGGCGGCCACAGCGCCGAAGGCCACGCCCACGGCCAGTCCCTCGGGAATGTTGTGCAGGGTTATGGCAAGTACCAGCAGGGTTGAGCGTTTCCATGAGGTGGAAACACCCTCGGCTTCATCCATCTTTGCGTGAATGTGCAGGTGGGGCAGAAACATGTCCACAAGGCGGAGAAAGAACGCGCCGCTTAGAAAGCCGACCAGCGCGGGTACCCATTTCAGGGAGCCGAGCCCTTCGCTCATTTCAATGGCAGGAGCCAGCAGCGACCAGTAGCTGGCCGCAATCATGACTCCGGCAGCAAAGCCGAGCATGATGTCGAGCGTCTTCTTGGTGATGTTTTTGGTGAGGAAAACAACAGCTGCACCAAGGGCGGTCATGCCCCACGTGAAGCAGGTGGCTATGAGGGCCTGAAGCGCGGGATGCAGTTCTGCGAAGGTCATTCATCTGTCTCCGGTAAGGACGGTGTTCTGCGGGTGCCCAGTAAATCGGGCGAATCGGGTGAATAGGGCGAATCGGGAAAATCTGGTGACTCGGGTGAGAGGGGCGGCCTAGAAGGTGACCGACGACCATTCCGGTGATTTGAGTACGGAGGTGAAAAAGGCGCCCACGTAGTCCACCTCCAGCCCCATTTCTTCCAGTACGGCGGTAAGGTTATAGCGTTCTGCGCAGGCACGGCAGGCGATTATGTGCACGCCGCGTTCCTGCAGCAGGGAAAGTTCCTTGCGGGTTGCGGCGTCAAAGGCCAGCATCTGCTGCGACGGCCCCCATACGACAAGCGTAACTTCTTTCCACCAGCCTTTGGGCAGGGCATTGCCACCGTACATGAAGACAAGGTTGCGGGCCACTTCGGGGTCGCGGCTGCTCCAGATGATGCACAGCTTTTCCGGCTGTCGTTCCGTATCGGGCTGCATGGGTTACGCCTCCTCTTCCATGGTCATTTCAAAATGGTGGACATCATCGTCCAGATCCTTGGTTACATCAAAACCAAGGTTGCGCGCCAGCTCTATCATGTTCTTATTGTCACTGAGAGCCGCACCGGTAATCTGTCTGGTCTTTCGCAACTGCAGGTAGCGGATGATCTTTT
Organism: Desulfovibrio subterraneus; assembly: GCF_013340285.1. Classification (NCBI taxonomy): domain Bacteria; kingdom Pseudomonadati; phylum Thermodesulfobacteriota; class Desulfovibrionia; order Desulfovibrionales; family Desulfovibrionaceae; genus Desulfovibrio; species Desulfovibrio subterraneus. The sequence continues at coordinate 201,234 of NZ_BLVO01000012.1, forward strand.
CCATGAGCAGCCTGCCAAGCCCCAGCCGTTTGAGGTCGGAACGGACAGCAACAGCAAACTCTGCACTGGAGTTGTCCGGCTGGATCATGGCCCGCGCCACCCCGAGGGTCTTGTATGAACCGTCCGGCGCCTCGCCCTTGGCGATAAAGGCCATTTCGCGGTCGTAGTCTATCTGCGTGAGTTTTATCATCTCGGACCGCGGCAGGGTGGCCACGTTGCCGAAGAAGCGGAAGCGCTTGTCCTCCGGCGACATATGCTCCAGAAAATCCCAGTGGTCCGGCTCGTCTTCGGGGCGGATGGGGCGCAGGTCCACCTTGGCGCCGTTGCGCAGCTGGACGCATTCCTCAAGCTCTTTCGGATAGGGGCGTATGGCCAGCTGGTCGGTGCCGGAAGAAGTGCTCCACGCCACACGTATGTTCGCATCCAGTGCCACCACGCCTTCTTCGTCCGCGAAAAGGGGGTCTATCTCAAGCTCGAATATTTCCGGAATGTCGATGATGAGCTGGGATATCTTGACCAGCGTGGAGCGCACGGCATCGAGGTTGGCAGCCGGAATGTCGCGGTTGCCGCGCAGCAGTGTAACGATTTTTGTCCGTGAGATGAGCTCGTTGGCAAGGGACATGTTGAGCGGCGGCAGCGCTGTCTGGCGGTCGTGCGTGATGGAGGCGAGCGAGCCGCCCTGGCCGAAGCGGATAATGGGGCCGAACACGGGGTCGGTTGCGGTTTCCACGGCCAGCTCCCGTGCTCGTGCACGGCGGCTCATGCGCTGGATGCTGTAGCCGCTGATGCGGGCGTCCGGCTGGTTCTGCCGCACGCGGTTCGTCACGGTGTGAACGGCAGCCTGCACCTGATCGCGGGTTTCAAGGTCCAGTGCCACACCGCCGGCCAGAGATTTGCGATAGATATCGGGCGAGATGACCTTGAGTGCCACAGGAAAACCGATGGCCTCTGCCGCATCCGCCGCCTCATCGGCTGTGGTTGTGGTACGGGTTTCCACAATGGGAATGCCGTAGGCTGTGAGAATGGCCCGTGCTTCCTGCTCCGTGAGCATCTGTCGCTTGTCTTCCAGTGCCTCCACGATGATGTTGCGCACCATGAAAGTGTCCGGGTGGTAGTCGTCCGGCAGCGAGGCGGGCGCTTCCACCAGCATTTCCTGGTTGCGGCGGTACTGCACAAGGTTAAGGAAGGCGCGCACGGCCTTGTCCGGCGTGAAGAAAGAGGGAAAGCCTGCTCCGGTGAAGCGTTTGCGGGCCTCTTCTGCGTCGTCTATGCCCATCCAGCTTGTCAGCACCAGCTTTTTGGTCTTCTTGCAGGCCTTGATGACATGCTCCGCAATGGCGGCGCTGTCTGTACCTGTTGTGGGAACATGCATGATGAGCAGGGCGTCCACTTCCGAGTCCAGCAGCAACTGCCGGATGGTCGCGGCATACATTTCGCCGTCCGCATCGCTCTTGAGGATCAGCGGATTCCAGTAAGACCACGCGTTGCCCAGTTCGTCGTCAAGCGCCTGGCAGGTTGTATCGGAGATATCCGCCAGCCGTCCGCCGCCTTCCAGCAGCATGTCGGTGGCAAGAAAGCCGGGGCCGCCGCCGTTGGTGATAATGGCAAGGCGCTCGCCTTTGAGCGGGCGGGCAAGGGCAATGGTTTCCACGGTGTCAAACAGGGTGTCTATGTCGAACACGCGCAGCATGCCCGCACGCCGGAATGCCGTGTCGTACACATCGTCCGAGCCGAGCAGCATGCCCGAATGCGCGGCCGCGGCCGCAGCACCCGCTTCGGAACGGCCGGCCTTGATGACCAGCACGGGTTTGTTGCGCGCCAGTGCGCGCACGGCTGAAAGAAACTGCCGCGCGTTCTCGATGGTCTCTATGTAGAGCAGGATGGCGCGGGTGGAAAAATCGTTGTTCAGGTAGTTGAGAACATCCTCGAAGTGGATGTCGTACCGGTCGCCCAGCGAGATGAAATGTGAAAAGCCGATGTTCTTGGAGGCGGCCCAGTCGAGCACCGTGGTGAACAGCGAGTCGGACTGGGTGACAAAGGCCACCTTGCCGGGCAGGGCGTCACGCGAGGCAAGGCTGGCGTTTATACCCACGGAAGGGTTGATGTAGCCGAGACAGTTGGGGCCGAGCACGCGCACGTTGAACTTTCTGGCCACGCTGAGCAGGGCTTTCTTCTGCACTTCCAGCTTGTCACGGTTGAAGCGGAAGTAACCGCGCGACATGATGACGGCATGCTGGGTGCCGCGTTTGCCCAGTTCTTCAATATAGTAGGGAATGGTTTCCGGCGGTGAACAGAGAATGGCAAGGTCGGGCGTGAGCGGCAGGGTGTCTATGGCCGAATAGGAAGGCATGCCCATCACGCTGTCCACGTCGGGGTTGACCGGCAGTACCGGGCCGAGAAACTTGCCGCCCAGCAGGTTCTTGAGAATGGTGTTGCCGGGGTCGCCCGGCTCGTCGGTTGCACCTATGACGGCAACTGAGGTGGGCTTGAACATCTGCTCTAGTTTTACCGGACTCACGGCGACTCCCTTGTCGATGCCACGGGCGCAGGTTTGCTTGGATTCCCTGTTTTGGAGTTTTCATATTTCCACGTCATCCGCGTCAAAGTCAATTTACAAATGACAAAGAAATGCCGAGAGGTTGCATGGATTTTTCATGCTGATTACGGAATGGCATTCGACTTTTGCGCAAATGCGCGGTTTGCCATGCACGCGGGCTGGCCGGTGGCGGCTGCATTTCGTCGGCCTTGTTCTGCCGTTCACCGGAAGTCTGGTCCTTTATCTGCCGATTTCGACCACTCACCGAAAAGAGATGGCCTTGGGGTTCAAACATGCTGCATGCCCATGTATACATGAAACTGGGCATCCGGCCGCGTGCGCGTATTTTTTCCGAAAGGGGATACCCGGCGGCAGGAGCGGACACGAACCAGCCTTAATACGCACGGGCCAAGAGTGGAATCAGGCACCGACCCGTCCAAATCGATAAGGAGTGTAGCATGAGTCAGGCACGCATAGAGAGCATGATGGATGAAAAGCGGTTGTTTGAACCGCCGATGGAAGGACGGAATTCGGCTCGCGTAACCTCCATGGAAGAGTACGAAGCCCTTTACAGGCGCTCCATGGACGATAACGAGGGATTCTGGGCCGAGCGGGCCAATGAGCTTGTGGAGTGGTTCACGCCTTTTACCAAGGTGCTGGATGCCGACATGGAGACTCCCTCGATCAAGTGGTTTGTGGGCGGCCAGCTGAACGTTGCCTACAACTGTCTCGACAAGCACATCGCCAACGGCCGTCGCAACAAGGCCGCCATCATCTGGCAGGGTGAACCCGACGAAGACGTGAAGGTCTACACCTACCAGATGCTGTATGACGAGGTGTGCAAGTTTGCCAACGTGCTCAAGGCACAGGGCGTGCACAAGGGCGACCGCGTGGCGCTGTATATGCCCATGATTCCCGAACTGGCCATTGCCATGCTGGCCTGCGTGCGCATCGGGGCTGTGCATTCCATCGTTTTTGCAGGGTTCTCCGCAGTGAGCCTGCAGAACCGTATTCAGGACTGCGAGGCCAAGGTGGTGGTGACTTCGGATGCTGTTATCCGTGCCGGCCGCAGCATTCCGCTCAAGAAGAATGTCGACGAAGCTCTGCGCCTGTGCCCCAGCGTGCATAAGGTTGTTGTGGTGAACCGCGCCAACGCCGCAGTGGAATGGCAGGAAGGCCGCGATCTGTGGTGGCACGAGCTGATGAAGGCTCCTGATCTCAAGGCAAGCTGCCCCTGTGAACCCATGGATTCTGAAGATCCGCTCTTCATTCTCTATACAAGCGGGTCCACCGGCAAGCCCAAGGGCGTGGTGCACACCACCGGCGGGTACCTGACCTATGCCGCCCATACCACCCAGTGGGTGTTCGACGTGAAGGACAGTGACGTTTACTGGTGCACGGCAGACGTGGGCTGGATCACCGGCCATTCCTACATCGTGTACGGCCCGCTTGCTCTGGGTGCCACGTCACTGATGTTCGAGGGCGTTCCCAGCTACCCCGGTCCCGACCGCTTCTGGCAGGTAGTGGAAAAGTTCCGCGTGAACATATTCTACACCGCTCCCACCGTTATCCGCGCCCTGATGCGCGAAGGGGCGGAATGGACCCAGAAGCACGATCTGAGCAGTTTGCGCGTGCTCGGTTCCGTGGGTGAGCCCATCAATCCGGAAGCATGGATGTGGTACCACGAAAATATCGGCGGCGGTAAGCTGCCCATTGTGGATACATGGTGGCAGACGGAAACCGGCGGCATCATGATCTCGGCTTTGCCCTACGCCACACCGCTGAAGCCCGGCTCGGCAACGCGTCCGCTGCCCGGTGTGGATGCGCGCATCGTGCGGCCCGACGGCACCGATGCCGAACCCAACGAGGGGGGCCATCTGGTCATCCGCAGGCCGTGGCCCGGCATGCTGCGCGGTGTATTCGGCGATCCCGCACGCTACAAGAGTACGTATTTTGAACGCTTCCCCGGCTGCTATGAGGCCGGCGACGGAGCACGGGTGGACAGTGACGGCTATTTCTGGATCATGGGCCGCCTTGATGACGTCATCAACGTATCAGGACACCGCATGGGCACGGCGGAAATAGAATCCGCGCTGGTTTCGCACCCCGCTGTTGCGGAGGCCGCCGTTGTGGGCATGCCTCACGCCATCAAGGGCGAGGCCATCTATGCCTATGTGACACTGAATGCCGATGCGGATGAGACGGAAGAGCTGCGCGCCGAACTCAGAACCTGGGTCCGCAAGGAAATAGGCCCCATTGCCTCGCCGGAGGTGCTGCAGTTTGCCGACGGGTTGCCCAAGACCCGAAGCGGGAAGATCATGCGCCGCATTCTGCGCAAGATTGCCGGTGGCAGCACAAGCACCAGTGACTTCGGTGATACCTCCACTCTGGCTGATCCGGGCGTGATTTCCGACCTGATCGAAGGCAAGATGGATCTTACCGGCAGATAGCAACTCTCCATAAGACAAGCGTTAACGGAAGAGGCGTCCTGATGATAATCAGGCCGCCTCTTTTTCATGTACTGCAAAAGTGGTGGAAGACGGATATCGTTTGGTGTAGTGCACTATTGGTGTGCGGTATCTCTTTGCCCTAGGTGCGAAGAGGCTTGGGAGGGAATTATCCTGATGGTTTGTCATCAGGGGATAGACACACTCGATAGTGGATGGAGTAGCATAATGAAGTTACGTACTAAAATGACCGGTTTTCAGGTTCTGGCAACCTTGTTGACCGTATCCCTGCTGGGTGCAGTATGCATAATGCAGATGCTGGGATACAGTGCGAAGGAGTCGGCAGCGTACCGGACTGAAGCGCTGGCAAAGGAAGAGGAGCGGCTCAAGGACTATGTGACCATGGCTGCGGGGGCCATTGAATCATATGTGCAGCGCTCCAAGGATGTGGAACAGCTCAAGATGGTCAAGAAAGATGACCTGAAACGGGTTGTGGACACTGTATACAGCCAGATCATGGAGCTGCGCAAAAGCAGGGCAAATCTGCCTGCGGAGCAGCTGAAGCAGGAAGTGGCAGAGCTTGTCCGCTCCATTCGTTTTGACGGAGACAACTATCTCTGGATCAACGATACGACTCCCCGAATGATCGTGCATCCGGTAGATGCTTCCATGAACGGGGCGGACCTCAGTGATTATCGCGATGCAAAGGGCTCTGCCATGTTCCGCGAGATGGTGCGGGTGTGCCGTGCTGACGGTGAAGGCGTTGTTTCCTACTACTGGGCGAAACCCGGCGAAAAAGAAGCCTCGCTCAAGATTTCCTATGTCCGCCTGATTCCGGGGCTGGACTGGATCATCGGTTCCGGTGCCTGGCTGGACGATATCACCGGAGAAATGAAGCGCGAGGCCATGGTACAGCTCTCCCGAATGCGACTCGGAGACGGCAACTATTTCTGGATAAACGATACGGACGGTCTGATGGTCAGCCATCCCACAGAATCTCTTGTGGGCAAGACCGTGCTCGACCTGCGTGACAAGAACGGCAAGCCCTTCTTCAAGGCCATGGTGGATGTGGCAAAGGCCAATGGTGAAGGAACCGTTGATTACGTGTGGCCCAAGGCCGGGTCGGACAAGCCGGAACCAAAGCTGTCTTACGTTCGTCTCATCAGGGACTGGAACTGGGTCGTCGGCATGGGCATCTATGTTGACGGAGTGGAAAAGGCCATAGTGGCCCGCCAGCAGGATATGCAGGACACCATTTACGGCATGGTGCGGCTGGTGGCGTTGCTTTCTGCGGGCATTCTCGCAGGTATCGTGGCCGTGAGCATACTGTTCACGCGCAGCATCACCAATACGCTGGGCGGCGAGCCGGATGAAATGGCATCCATTGCGGGTACCGTGTCGCAGGGGGACCTGACCATCGGCTTCGGCCACAGGGATGCGCGTGGTGTGTACGCATCACTCAAAGCCATGGTCGAAAGGCTGACCGGTGTGGTGCAGGATATTCAGGCGGCAACGGAGCAGGTGGCATCCGGTTCGGAAGAACTGGCCGCCTCTTCGGAAAGCATGTCGCAGGGGGCCACCATGCAGGCTTCGTCCGTTGAGCAGGTTTCTGCCTCCATGACGGAGATGCTGGCCGGAGTGCGCCAGAATGCGGAAAACGCACGCCACACCGAAACACTCGCCACCAAGGCGTCGGACGAGACCCAGCGTTCCAGCGAGGCGCTGCAGCGCACGGTGCAGGTGATGCACCAGATATCGGACAAGATCACATTCATTGAAGAAATTGCCCGCCAGACCAACCTGCTGGCCCTGAACGCCGCCATTGAGGCTGCCCGCGCCGGTGAACACGGCAAGGGATTTGCCGTGGTGGCCGCAGAAGTGCGCAAGCTTGCCGAGCGCTCGCGCGAGGCGGCGGGCGAAATTACCGAACTGGCTGTTTCCAGCGTGGGTGTGGCCGAAGAGGCCGGACGCATGCTGAACTCGGTGGTTCCCGATATTCGCCGTACTGCAGACATGGTGCGTGAAATTGCCGCAGCCTGCTCCGAGCAGGAGGTGGGCGCAGGGCAGATCAATTCCGCCATCGGACAGCTTGATACGGTTATCCAGCAGAATGCCTCTGCGTCCGAAGAGCTGGCGTCCACTGCCGAAGAGTTTTCTGCACAGGCAGAACAGCTGCAGCAGGCCATTGCCTTCTTCAAGGTGAACGGGAGCGCCATGGTGGCGCAGGAACCCCGGCGAAAGGTGGCTGCCTCTTCCCCCGCACGGCGGGTTCAGACGGCCAGACCCGCTTCCGGCAGAAAGCCCGTTGCCGGTGTGCGTCTTGCCCTTGAGGACGACGATACCGATTTCGAGCGTTACTAAAAGTATGGTATAGAGGCTGCCCGTACACCGCGCGGGCAGCCTTTTCTGCAAAAAAAGAACCCCGCCTTCCTGTCTCTGGAAGGCGGGGTTTTTCCACTTTTCCCCAAAAGCGGAGCTCGATGAGTGTGCAACTCGTGTCCGGTTGCTACAGCCTGAAGCTGTATCTTTGTGCAGCGTCTTTCGCCCTTGCTGCCGCCCCGTCCCCAAACGTGTGCGGCGTGCGTCGACCTGATCGCGGTTTGGAGCGCCCCCGCGCTCTAGCCGCTTCTTCCCCCGTAGCGTCCTTACGGACACTGGTGCAGGTTACTGTCGTTTCCAGCTGCGGAAGAGTCCGGACAGACCCGGTACGGGATGAACCGGGGTGCAGTACTGGCCGAAGGCCGGTTCCAGCTTGTCCAGATCGCTGTATTCATCGATGAGCAGGATGTTCATGAGATTGAGCTCATCCGCAAAACCGATGAATCTGGTCTTCTCTTCCCCCAAATAGAAGAGAAGGTACGACGGAGTCCCTGCGATGGCGTAGGTTCTGGAGAATTCGGAGAAATACTCCGGATCCAACAGACAGACCGAAAACTGATTTGTAAATTTTTCGGCGACATACTGGAGCGTTTCAATCTGCTCTGCATGCAAAGGGTCGTTCTGCAGACATCCGGCGAGTACTGGGCGCTTCTCAGTTCTGAGCAAGCTGGCAAATTCTGTAGGTGTAATTGTGTGTATCATGGCCGTGTCCTTTGCTGTCGTCTGAAAAGACATAGGCAAGGGTGATGCCATGTTTTGTTTTTGCTCTTAAAACAAGTAGTTAGTGTGCTTTGTGAGAAAGATAGGGTGTATAAATGTGTCTCGCTAGTGTCTCAAGTATGTATCAAGAGACATCTCTAATGTGTATCGTGAGACAGTGTGTGGGGAGGAGTAACTGTCTGGAAAGGACCGGACGGGGCCTGTAAGACCGCTATGACCGGATGCCATCAGACAAGGGGAGGTACGATTGGGAAAAGATCGGATCGGCCGGACAAGACCTGACCAGAGTGGGCGGGCCAGATAGGACGGGCCAGATAGGACGGGCCAGAGAGGATCGGGCCTGAGTGAGTGGACCAGAGAGGATCAGGCCAGAGCGGGCCGGTTCGGACCTGCCCGGACTGGCTCGAGCTTGCCCGGACGTGCCAGACGTGCCGGACGTGTCAGGCCGTTCCCGCCCTGTTCAGGCCAGCGTAGACCTGTTCAGAACGAAGCAGACCGGATCAGTCCAGACCAGACAAGAGTGGGCTGGTTCAGACCGAAATGCCCAGTTCGTGCATTTTCCGGTACAGGGTGGCCCGACCTATGCCCAACTGCCGTGCTGCCAGTGCCTTGTTGCCGCGGGCGGCCAGTATCGCTTCGCGGATAGTCTCCGGCGACAGGTCATGAAAGGCCGGTCTGGGTGGCATGGGGTAGGCTGCATGGGGATGATACCCCGTGGACATGTGGGGGGGGACAGCGTGTTGTGGTGTTCCGCCGGCCATGCTGTTTGCGCTGTTGCCTGCCGGTGCGGCTGGTTGACCCTGCATAGGGAAGGACGCTGGTGCCGACATGGGGGCGGGCATGTGAGCCGATATGGGAGCCTGATGTTGCTGGGCAAACGGTGAAGACAGCTCAAGCATCTCCGGTGTGAGGTGTTCCGTGCTTATAAGCCCCTGACGGGCGAGGATGCTGCCATGCTCGATGACATGCTTGAGTTCGCGCACGTTGCCCGGCCACTGGTGGCGCATGAAATAATGCATGGCATCTTCGGAGATACCCGTGATGCGTGTACCCAGCTCCTTGTTGCACAGGGTGATGAAGTGGCTGGCCAGAGGGGGAATGTCGTCACGGCGTTCCCTGAGCGAAGGCAGCTTCACATGCATGACATTGAGCCGGTAATACAGGTCGGCCCTGAAGCTGCCTTCCTGTATCTTCTGTGCAAGGTTGGCGTTGGTGGCGGCAACAATGCGCACGTCCGCCTTGCGGGTGGTGGTGTCGCCGACCCGTTCGAATTCCTTTGATTCGAGAAAACGCAGCAGCAGAATCTGTATGCGCTGAGAGACATCGCCGATTTCATCCAGAAATATGGTGCCGCCCTCGGCAGCCTCGAACCGTCCGGCCTTGTCTGCCACCGCGCCGGTGAATGCGCCGCGCACATGACCGAAGAGCTCGCTTTCCAGCAGGCTCTCGGAAAGGGCTGTGCAGTTCACCTTGATGAGGGGACCGTGGGCGCGGGCTCCGTTGTGGTGCAGGGCATCGGCAATAAGCTCCTTGCCCGTGCCGGATTCACCCGTGACCAGCACGGTGGTGTCCACCTCGGCAAGGCTTTCCAGCAGGGTGTAGAGCTTTTGCATGCGCTCACTCTTGCCCACGATGCTTCGGAAGGAATGCCGGGCCTGCAGCTGTTTTTCAAGTGAGACTATGCGTGTGATGTCGCGGATGAGCAGCACGGCACCCTCGGCTGCTTCCTGACTGCTGTCTGCCTGCGACCTGAGCGGGGCGCAGCTCAGAACCAGCACCTTCTCCATGCCTTCGGCACGGTACTGGGTGCGGAATTCCCGCACGGACTGCCCAAGACCTATGGCACTGGCAAAAACCTGCCCGAAGGCGTCAATGGCGTGGGGAAAGGCACTGCTGAAGGGCATGCCCATCAGGGAGTCGGCACGCCTGTCGAAAAAGCGTTCTGCCGCCGTGTTCAGGCTTATGATGTTCAGTTCTCTGTCCACGGTGATCAGCGGGTCGAGCATGGATGAAAAAACTGTTTCCAGATACCGCCGGTAGTGGCGGTTTTCATCCAGCGCTCCGGTGAGCTGCGTATTGGATGCCGTCAGCTCCTTGGTACGCTCTGTTACCTGCTGCTCAAGAGTGACGTTGGATTGTTCCAGACGCTGGAACAGTCTGAAATTTTCCACCAGCGTTGCCGTGGCAAAGAGAATGACCGTGATGAGATAGTAGCCGATATCCGCGCTCGGTTCTTCCGCATTTTTTCGCAGCAACCCCACGAACATGCCTATGGGACCTGTGGCGGTGGTCAGCGGGTGCAGCAGGAGCCGTTCGCCGTTGCTCGCGGAAACCACGGTGGGCTTGTTGCGTCCCAGCGCCCAGGCAAAAGAACGGTCTTCAATGAGAATGCCCACTTCATGCGCCATGTGCTCTGCAGAATCCGGCGCCGACGTCCACACGGGGGAAAAGGCGAAGCTTTGCTCATCCACCATGAAGAAGCTCTGGCAGGAAAAAGCCATCAAGCTTTCCAGCTTGCTTGCGGCATCACGCAGAATGGCATGTTCGCTTTCCACGGCGTCGAGCGTTGCGCCGTAATGGCCAAGTGTGGCCGCCAGTTCCAGTGCGCGCAAGGCGGCCCTTCTTTCGGCTGGCAGAGTGTGCAACGGGTCCGGAGTATCGGTCATGCTAGGCTTCTCTGATGAAAATATTCATCATTTCGGACATCTGTCGTCCGTGCTGCAAGATAATGGATTCCAGTGAGCTCGGTGGCAGGCCTATGGCGTCCAGTACCTGCGGGGTAATGGTGGGGGTGTAGAACGCGCCGTAATCCTCGTTTCTCAGCCCCAGAGCCAGCGTATCGCCCAGCTGGACAATGGCCGCATCCAGCAGCGGCTGCCCGTTCAGTGGTGCATGGTGGTGGCGTACCATGTGGGTAAGGCTTTCGGGAATACCCCATGCCTCAAGCAGCAGGCCGCCCACTTCGCTGTGGTCGAAACCGCAGACCTGTTGTTCGGCCTGTTCCAGCGGAATGCTGTTTTCGCGTGATACAAGTATGGCCTTGCAGAACGAATGGGGCATGGCGCGCAGAATGAGCAGCATGCCTATGTCGTGCAGCAGGCCCGCCACGAAGAACCGCTCTTCCGAAAGACCGGGTTTTGTGCCGGCTATCAGCCGCGCCAGCGTGCCGCAGGAAACGGAATGTTCCCAGAAGTGCTGCATGTTGAGCACCGCAGAAGGAATGCTGGAAAACGTGTTTATGGCGGAAATGCCTATGGCAAGGGTGGTCAGCTCGTTTATGCCGAGAATGGTGATGGCACGTTCAATGGTGTCTATGCGGGAAGGAAAACCGTAGAACGGGCTGTTGACCAGACGCAGAATCTTGGCAGTAAGGCCGGGATCGCGGCTCACTACGTCGCCCATGCGGCGGGCGGAGCAGGCGGGCGATTGCAGTTCTTTGAGAATCTGGGTGTATACGGAGGGGAAGGAGAGCAGCTTCACCTCGCTCTGCACAAGCGATGCGGCCGTGTGGCCGTTGTTGTCCGGCTGGGTGGCATCGCACTGCGTGCGCAGGTCGCGCAGGCGTTCTTCCGACATGGGAACATAGGTGTTATCCCGCATCCGTCTGGCCGTGCGGATAATGCACAGGCGGCGGAACTCTTCCAGAAACGGGTTATCCCGGTGTTTGTCCTGAAAGGAAGCATCCACCACGCGAACTGCCTGTTCCATGATTTCGGGGGCAATCTTCTCCGGCGACTGGCCGGAAATTTCCTTGCGGCTTACACCTGCGACTGTGGCTTCCGTCACACCCCATGCCTTCATAATGGCGATCTGCTCTTGTTCAAGCACAATGCCCGCAGGGAACAGTCTGCGGTTGTGCACGCCACGTACTTCGGCTTCCAGCTTCATGCCGGGGAGCAGTTCGTCGATATGCAGTGTGCCCACAGGAGACTCCTTGTCAAAATCGTGTGTGTCGATGATACAGGAAGGATGCCTGTTTTCAAAGTATCGCTGCTGGATAAAAAATACTTCCTGCCGATGGTGGCATGGTGTAACAACAGTTACGCCTGAAATAGTCTCGTCATGAAGCCGGAAGGTGATGTTGAACCGGATAACCGTTTGGAGAAGCTATGCGCGCGCTAGTGGTGGAAGATGAATTCATAAGCAGAATCGTACTTGAGAAGATGCTGGCTCCAATTTTCGAGGTGGATGTGGTGGTCAACGGTGCCGAGGCGCTGGAAGCGTTCGAACTGGCACACAGCGAGGAGCGGCCCTACCGACTTATTCTCATGGATATCATGATGCCGGTGAAAAACGGTCTGGAGGCTCTTGAGGTCATCCGGCAGCGGGAGGATGACCGCACGCTGCCGAGGGCCAAGGTCATCATGACCACTGCCCTTGCCGATATCAAAACCGTGGTGAGGGCCTTCGATTCCGGGCAGGCGTCCGCCTACATAGTAAAGCCCATCGACAAGGACAAACTGTTCAGGGAACTGAAGACGCTGGGACTCATCGACGATTGATCGCTCCCGAACCGGGCCGGAGGAATCGCACATCATGCATGACGACGACCAGATTGAAGAATTCATGGGGGAACTGTACGACAAGTTCTACCCGCAGGTCATGGACGGACTGGACCGCATGAAGGAAGGAGATGTTCATGCCGGTATAGAAAATCTTTCCCGTCCGCTGCATACCATCAAGGGGGTGACCGGCTTCATGGGGGGCTTTGAAGTCGCGTCTACTTTCACGCACAAAGTGGAGAGTTTTCTCAAGAAAATTCAGGCCGGAGATGTGGAGCTGGACGATGCGGTGACAACCGCAGCCATTACCTCCGTGAACATGATATTCCAGGTCATTGAACAGATACGGGATACCGGCAGTGGCCCGCAGGGCGAGATGGACGGTGTGCTGGCCCGTATCCGTGAACTGAGCGAATCAGGCGAACAGAACAAGGTTGTCGTTGAAGACGGTGTGCGTCTTTCCGTTGTGGGCGGTGTTATCGTTGCGACTGTGGCCATGCAACGTGTGCATCTGCCCGCGCAGAAACAGTTGCTGCTTGATGTGATGAAGAAGCAGAGCGCGGGGGTTCCCATTGTGCTGGATCTCTCGACGGTGCTGTCGGTGAGCACATCTGTCTGGGATGTGCTTGAACCGTTTGCGGAAAAATTTCCTGTGCACGTGGCAGGCATGCAGCCCTTTGTGAACGGGCTGTTCCACAGCTGGGGATACGGAGCCATCTTTACGGCCCATCCCAGTCTGGAAGCGTTCTTCGAACGGGAAACCGGCAGCGGAGGTAACGCATGAAAGACGTGATTCAAGCCAGCATAGAGCAGATGGAAGCTGCCGTTGTGGCACTTGAGGAACCGGCCTCCGGGCCGGAAAACGTGTCCAATGTGCTGAGCATGCTCGGGCTTTCGCACCTCAAGCTGCCTTCTGCCCAGCTCATAACACTTTTCGATATGCTGAAGGACGGCATTCAGCCGGTCACGCCTGAGCTTGTTACTTCGCTGCTGGGTATATGCGAAGCGCATAAGCGCCTTTTGTATGCCCTTGGCGGGTTCGTCTCCAAACGGGCGGAAGAAATAGAGGCCAAGGCTGCGGCGCTGGCTGCCGCAGGGCCTGCTGTTGTTGTGGTGCCTGAATGCGTGGGTGAAGACCCGTGCGAAAGTGTTGATGAAGCCGATTCCCCTGCAGATTCCTTCGCAGATGCGGAACGGGACGAAAGTGCTGCAGGGGCTGATGACGCCGCAGCGGCACAGGCCCAGGCTGCAGAAGCTCCGGGCAAGGCGCAGGATGGCTCCAACGGCAACGCCCCAGCACGCGGCAAGCGCGAAGGCATATTCTCTGTCCGCGTGAACACGGAAAAGCTGGATAACCTCATAGACTGGGTGGGCAAGCTCATGGTGAGCTATGCGGTCATTTCCCAGAACAAGAATCTTGATTCGGCCACCATTTCCGGCCTGCGCGAGATGGACCTTGTTATCGACCGCATAAAGTCCGAGGTGGACCATATCCGGCTCGTGCCGCTCAAGCAGATCTTCATTCCCCTGCACCGTCTTGTGACCAGCACGGCGCAGAAGGTGAACAAGAAAATCGAGATGGTGGTGGAAGGCGACGATCTGGAACTGGATAAGATGATCGTGGAGAACCTGAACGAGCCGTTGGTACACATGCTGCGCAACGCCGTGGACCACGGTGTGGAACCGCCGGAAGAGCGCACAGGCATAGGCAAGCCCGCCACAGGCGTGATACGCCTGCACGCCTACCGCAAGGGAGACCATGCCTATATTTCCATCCGCGACGACGGACGCGGCCTGAACCCCGAACGCATTCGCAACAAGGCCAGAGAAAAGGGCCTGCTGGAAGAGGGCAAAACGTACACGAATGAAGAACTCTATCAGTTCATCATGGCGTCGGGTTTTTCCACAGCCGAGACGGTGACGGATATTTCCGGGCGTGGCGTGGGCATGGATGCCGTGCTCAACGCGGTGAAGGAACAGTTGAACGGCGAGGTGCGCGTGGACAGCGAACTGGGCAAGGGAACTACCTTTCTCATCTCCATTCCGCTGGCCCGCTCGGTGAACGAAGGTATTGTGGATGCCCTTATAACCCGCGTGGGTACGGAAATCTTCATCATTCCCAGCCGTGACGTGCTCGAAGTGTTTGCGGCGAAAAAGTCGGATACCGTGGAACTGCCGGATGGCTCCAGAGCCGTGAGCGTGCGGGGCGAAACCTTCCCCATCATTCCGTTGGCAGACTATTTCGGCCTGATTGCCCGTCCCAATGCGGACGGCTACCTGCACACCATTGTGGTGCGGGTGGGCGATGCCAGCGCGGCCCTGCTCATAGACGAGGTCATCACCCAGCAACAGGCCGTGGTGACAGGCTTCACCATACCGTTGCAGAGCATCTACCAGATTCCCATCCTCGGGTTCGGTATGCTGGGCGAAACGGATGCCCTTGTGGTGGATGTGGAAAATCTCATAGACCGCCTCAAGGCATCGGACGGAGGGCTTTCCTCCAAGGTACGGAGGGTTTCATGAGTGCCTATCGTTCTCCCGACCGCAAACGGGTCGTCATAGCCGGAGGCGGATTCGCAGGATTGTGGGCAGCCCGTGCCCTTTCCCGCTCGGCTGCGGTGGACGTGCTGGTGCTGGACAGGAACAACTACCACACCTTTTTGCCGCTGCTGTATCAGGTGGCAGCGGCGGAGCTTGAACCGGAGCAGATTTCCTATCCGTTGCGAGGGGTGTTCCGTTCGCTGGACAATGTGGACTTTCGTCTCTGCTGCGTTACCGGAGCGGATTTTCATGCCCGCATCGTGCATACGGACGGGGGCGATGTTCCCTACGATTATCTGCTGCTCGCCAT
Source organism: Desulfovibrio subterraneus (assembly GCF_013340285.1). Classification (NCBI taxonomy): domain Bacteria; kingdom Pseudomonadati; phylum Thermodesulfobacteriota; class Desulfovibrionia; order Desulfovibrionales; family Desulfovibrionaceae; genus Desulfovibrio; species Desulfovibrio subterraneus. Next base: position 216,669 of record NZ_BLVO01000012.1, read on the forward strand.
GGGCAGCAATACCGAGTTTTTCGGCGTGCCGGGGGCGGATGAACACGCCTTCCGGCTCAAGTCGCTGGAGCAGGCCATAGGGCTGCGCAACCACATTCTCACACGGTTCGAGATGGCGGCCCATGAGCCGGACCCGGATATCCAGCGGCGCATGCTTACGTTCACGGTTGTGGGCGGCGGCCCTACCGGTGTGGAATATGCCGGAGCGCTGGCAGAACTGATCCGCAACCCCATTGCCAAGGATTTTCCCGACTTCAATACCGGTCAGGCCCGCGTGGTGCTGCTTGAGGCAGGCAGCGGCCTGCTGGCGGGGTATCCTGAAAAGTTACGCCAATACACCTTCCGCCGACTGTCGCGTATGGGGGTGGATGTACGGCTTGAAAGCACGGTTGCCAGCGTGGAGCCGTATCAGGTGCTGCTCAAGGGGGCATCGCCTGTGGCAACGGAAACGGTGGTCTGGTCGGCTGGCATACGGGGCAACAGAACGGCAGACGCCATGAAGCTTCCGCTCGGGCGGGGCAGGCGTGTGACTGTGCTGCCATCGTTGCAAATTGCGGAGCATCCGCATGTGTTCGCAGCGGGAGACCTTGCGCTTCCGTCTTCCGGTGAATCACCCATGATAGCTCCCAATGCCACACAGCAGGGCGCATTGGCGGCGGAGAATATTCTGCGTCATATACGAGGGGAAGAAGTCCGGCCCTTCAAGTATCGCGACAAGGGAGCCATGGCGACCATCGGCAGATCCAGCGCGGTGGTGCGCATAGGTACGCACACGGCAACGGGCTTTGTGGCCTGGGGGCTGTGGCTGTTTGTCCATCTGGCCTACCTTATCGGGTTCCGCAACAGACTGTTCGTCATGGTCAACTGGGCATGGGACTATCTGTTCTTCGAGCGGTCCGTGCGGCTTATTCTTCCTCGTATTCCGTGGATTGAACGGCAAAGGCACTCTCCGGCTTCCTGTGTGGGAGATGATGAGAACAGGTCACAAGGCTCCGGCAAATGAACGGAGCGTAGCAGGGTCGGTCAGAGAAAAAGGCATCGCCAAAGGCAGGATATGTTCCTGCCTTTTTTGTTTTAATTCAGACTATTATGTTTGATAGGAACAAATTGGGGAACATTTCTGTTCCCAATGTGCGGATTTGATGCGGAACAGGCAGAAAACAGGCCAAAAACAGGTGCATGGTATCCCTGTTTCAGACTTTTGCGTTCATGAAGCGCACATATGTTGTTTGAAACTAATGCCAATAATTTAGCGAGTTGTTGTGTTATGAACATTTTCCACAGGCAGAAGCGAACAGTCTTCTGGCATATACGGTTGCTGAATGCAGATTGACCGGTGCAGGCTGTGGAAAAAAGAGAAAGCCCTGAAGTAATTTCAGGGCTTTTACCTTGTGAATGCAGATGAATAGCTATGTTGCGAACACTATAGAAGAACGAGCCGCACTCCCCACAGGGTCATCATGGCGTACAGGCCTGCAATGGCGTCGTCGACCATGACACCCCAGCCGTCGGGGAGCCAGTGTTCGGCATCGCGGATGGGATAGGGCTTGAAAATGTCAAAGAAGCGGAACAGGGCGAATGCCGCAATAATCCACTCCCAGCCGAGGCTGGCGAAGGGCAGCATGGTCAGCCACATGCCGAGCAGTTCGTCTATGACAATCTCGCCGGGGTCTTTTTTACCGAGCATTTTTTCAGCACGGGTAACGATCAGGCTGCCGAAAATGAAGATAAGCCCGAGAATGAGCACCCGCCATTCAAAAGAAAGCGGCAGAAAGAACAACGGGGCAGTAAGTGCGGCTGCGGCAGAGCCGACAGTGCCGGGAGCCTTGGGCGAAAGCCCGCAGGGACCGAGCCTGCTGGCCTGCAGGCAGAGTTCGTCCGAAAAAGTACGTTCATTCATGGGAGTGTTTGCTATCCTGTAAGCGTGAGTATCGGTAGAGAAAAAACGTCTATGATCCGTATGCTACAGATGGCGGGCGGAAAGTCAATCCGGCACATGCTCAAGGTGAGTGCGGGCAGGTGTTCTTGCTCTTGATCGTGCGAGTGTTGGTATGATCTCTTGTTGTGTCGTCTGACTTGTTGTACTGAGTACTTACTGGAGTCAGTTGCATTTTCAAGAGAACAGCAAAGCGGTGGAGGCGTGGCTTGGATAGCACCCGCATCTGGTTGACCTCTCTGTGGCTTTTATTGGCCAGCCTTTCTCTGGTATCCGGAAGTCCGGCCCTGGCAACGCCGCCCGGCGCAACGCCTTTGGTCACGAAGCCTTTGGTCATCGTAACGGGTGAGCGGCCTCCATACGTATCTGAGCATATGCAGGAGTTCGGCCCTGCAGCGCGCATTATACACCGGGCTTTTGAACTGGGCGGCATAACCGTGCAGTTTCGCTTTTTTCCGTGGAAACGATGCGAGGCCATGCTGGATGGCGGAATCGCCTTTGCCTCATTCCCTTACCCCATTTCCGAGCGCCACAAGCGACGCTGGAATTTTTCGCAGCCCCTGTTCAGGGGTGAAACACATGCCTTTTTCATGGAACAGCGTTTTCCCGGTTTTGAATACCACGGCATCAAGTCGCTCAGGGGCTACACCGTGGCCGGATCGCTCGGTGATTTTCTGACTGACCGCCTGTACACGGCGGCGGTGGATGTGGATCTGGCACCGGATGAGGAATGCTCCTTCAAGAAGCTGTACTCGGCAAGATCGGATATTCTGCTGACGGATAGAAATGTGGGGTGGTACCTTATCCACAAATATTTTCCGCAGCAGGAATCGTTGTTTCAGATGAGCCGGAATACCGTCATCACAATGGAATACGCCCTGGCAGTCTCCCGCAGCTATCCCGATGCCGGAAGGCTGCTGGATATCTTTAATGCGGGGCTGGCTGAATTGAAGCGGAACGGCGAGTTTGACAGCATCTGGAATGAATCTTTCTGCCCCGCAGAAGACGTGCGAAAAGGCGCCAGCCTTTACGGTTCAGGAAGGGGAAAGCTGGCCCGGGCAGATTTCTAGAACGTGGTGTGAGAGCCCAGCACTTCCTGCAGTTCCGTTGCAATCTTGTCCCGGTAGTGCTGCACGGCTTCCGGACTGGACATGACCATGTCCAGCTGGCGTGTGTGCATGGCGAGATAGCCGAGCACCTGCAAGGCGCGCAGCATGTGCTCAAGCGGCAAGCCTTCCATGCGCGCGGCAAGGCTGTCGCGTATTACCTGCACACGGAAGTTGTTCTCTTCCAGAATATCCGCAATGAGCCGCACGCGCATGAGCCGCCTGTCGGCATCGGCTGCCCCGCCCTTGAAGCGGAACGCCGCAAAGTTCTCTGCATCCACATCGCCTGCAAGGGTTTCCACTGTGCAGAAATGGTAGCCGAAGCGCGATTGCAGCGTGCAGAACCGGCTGCTGACCAGAAAATAGTTTTTCATGCTGTAGATGGACGCGCTGGAAGGCTCGAAACCGGGGTCCAGCGCCGACTCTGCCAGCACGGAAAGGAACCCGCGCGCATGCACCGGAGGCGGCCCCTGCCACGGTATATGCATCATGCCGTGCCACAGGGCATGCATGGGCGGCGAGGCTATGTTTTCGAGCGGAATCAGCTTGCCTGCGGGCGGCGAGCGGAAGGCGTCGTCCAGATCAACAACCCAGAACTGCAGCGGCCTGCCGTGATAGAGCTGCCGTGCAAGGTGTTTGGGAAAGCGGGCATCCTTGCCGTCGCGGAACATCTCTTCAACCGCCTTCTGATGGCAGAAGCGGGTGATGTCGTGCATTGTTTTGCAGTTCACAGCCCGAAAGTCGGGGCAGTCGGGATCGGTGAGCGAGAGCGGGGCTATGTGCGAGAGCACCTGCTTCAGCGTTGCATGGACAGAGGTGCCCTGCATGACGTTGCGCGGCTTGGGGGCCGTGAGCAGCGATTCCACACGCCCTTCAAGCACCAGCCCTGCGTCGGCGTCCACTGTGACGAGCGTGCCAGTTTCAAGCGAATCTGCCTTCCAGCCTGTCCCGAAGAGAGCCGGCACACCAAATTCGCGGGCGACATTGGCAAGATGGCCTGCGGATGACCCCGTACCTGCTATGACGGCGGAAGCGCGCGAGAGCAGGGGAGCCCAGCGGGGGGCGGCGTAGGGGACGACCAGAACTCCGCCTTCGGGAAAGGCAAGTGCCTCGGCCTGCTTGCGGATCTGGACTATGGGGCCTGCTCCTGTTCCGGGAGAGGCGGTTTCGCCCCCCTGAACAAGAACGACAGTCCCCTCCGGCAAGGTGGGCGGGGTGAGGCGCCGTGCAATGGCGTCCGCCGAGGGCATGGTCAGGGGGCGCGACTGCAGCAGCATGAAGCTGGTATCCGGCAGCATGGCCCACTCAACATCCTGCGGGGTGCCGTAGTGTTGTTCCACCCGTTCGGCCAGCGCCGCCAGCTGCTGCAACTGCTCGTCCGTCAGACTGGGCAGTGCTGCCTCTTCCGGCGGGGAATCCACCTTGGCCACACCTTCACCGGGGGCGGTGACATAGCGTTCTTTTTTAAAGGCTACATGGCGTTCCACAATAGCAAAAGGGGCGGTGCGCTGCACGGCAAAGCGGTCGGTGGGCAGCCTGCCGTCCACCACGCCTCTGGGCAGGCCCTGCACGGCGTGGATGATAATGGCCTCGCTGCGCACGTCCACGGGATCGCGGGTGTACAGGACGCCACCGGCAACAGAGCCCAGCATGGGCATAACGGCAACGCTCACGGCCGTGTCCCTGTCGCTCAGGCCGCAGCGCAGGCGGTAGGCCACGGCTTCTGCGCCGTATTTGGAAGCTGCCACTTCTCGCCATGCCTCGGCAAGCGTTTCGGAAGGCACGTTGAGCAGTGAACGGTATTGGCCCGCAAACGCCTGCCCGGGCATATCTTCGCCCAGCGCGCTGCTGCGCACGGCGAGGTTGCCGGTGTAGCCTGTGCGTTCCCGCAGTTCGGCCTCGGCACGGGTCAGGGCCTGCACAAGCTCGTCAGGCAGGGGGGATCGTATAATCTGCTGCTGTATGCGTGAGCACATGGCATACAGGTTGTCCAGCCTGTCCGGGTCTGCAAGCCTGAGCTGCCTGTCGGCTTCTTCATCAAGGCCGCTGTGGCGCATGAAGGCCCAGAATCCGTGTGCTGTAACGGCAAAACCGTCCGGCACAGGCAGGTTGGCCTTGTTGCGCAGTTCGCCAAGGTTGGCCGCTTTGCCTCCCACCTGCGGGGCGTGCTCGCAGCCAAGGGAGGAAAACGGCAGCACCAGCGGACCATCGGCTGGTTCGGGCGTGGTTTCCAGATGGGGAGAAATTTCTGCGCGGATGGCTTCAAATCGTTCCCTGAGCGCCCCATAGCGGCCAGGGGCAATTGTCTCCATGGCCTCGATCATCTGATAGACGGAAGAGACAATGCGGGTGCTCTGGGTGCGCACGTAGGAAAGGTCGTAGGGGGCCGTGCCCTCCAGCGCCTGCTCCATGTGGGACATGGCCTCCAGCGCCTTGTTGTTGGCGCTGATAAGGCGCTTGAAACGCCCGCAGGCTTCACGAAAGGAAGCCCGGAGGCTCTCCTCTTCCGCACTCGAGTAGGGTGCGGAACCGGAAAGCCGCCGGGCTGTTGTTGCTATGACGGCCCATGCTCGAGCCAGCGCGCTGTCAGGGGACGTCATCGGGTATATACCTGTGTCCTTATACTTCCTTCTTCTTCCCACCCTTCATGGCGAGGCCGAAGCCTTCGAACAGGTAGAAGATCGAATAACCGAACCACAGGGTGTATATTACATAGAAGATCAGGGAGAAAGCAAGGATGCCGGTACGGGAAGATGCGCTTTCAGGCTGTACGCCGAAGTAGTTGTAGCCCACTTCCACGCCGCGGTTGATGATGTTGTTCACCAGAGCGGCTTCCTTGAACAGTTCCTGCTTCTTCAGATTCCTTTCAGCGGCCTTCAGGCCCTTCCACCACATGTACATGCCTTCCTTGCCGCCGAGGTTGTAGGCGGACTGCAGGGGCTGTTCATTGTTGGCGAACATGGCGTCGCTGTCGTCAATGGCACGGTTGAGGATGGTGGCAAGGTTGCCGGCTACGTTCACATCCACGCCGCTGACGGCTGCGTCAGCCACGGAACCGAAGATGGTTGCCACCTTGGCGGCTTCTGCTTCGCTGCTCATGTGCAGCTTCAGGGTTACCTGCTTGTCTCCGCCCTTGGCCGCTTCGCGGATGGCGGGGATGTAGTAGGTGGAACCCTTGGAGATGGAGTTGAACAGCTTGTCCGCAGCGTGGAAGGCGTTGTTGCCGTCACCGAAGTTGGGGGTGAACATGGCGATGAACACCACGGAGAACCCAAGGAGCATTATGCCGCCCAGAGAGAACGATTTCTTGTTCATTATCAACATGGTTTAACCCTCCCTGAGTGCGGGAATCTTGGTGATGAAGGTGGAGATAACCCAGAGGCCGAACGCGGCTACTACTGCGAAGAACAGGTAGCTGCCCACGGTTGAGAGGGTTGAAACCAGCGAAGCGGGAAGGTCAATGATCTCCATGGATACCAGCTTGGAGGGCAGGTCGAACAGACGGTTCACGAAGCCGGCAAGAATTGCGATGGCGTAGAAACCGCGGATGTAGATGCCCTTGACCACGCGGGTGGTCAGTGCGCCGAGCTGGATGCCCAGCAGGGAGCCGAGCAGCATGCCCATTGCCAGCGTGTAGAAGATGAAGCCGTAGATGGCGTACTGGGTGATGGAAGCATAGCCTGCGGTGAAGATGATCTGCAGGATGTCCGTGCCCACGGTGGTGAAGCTGGATACGCCGAGAACATATACGAAGATGGGGAAGGTTACGAACCCGCCGCCCACACCCATGATGGCAGCGAGGAAGCCTACGAATACGCCGCTGACGGCAACCATGACGCCGGAGATCTTCTTGCCGCCGGGTACGAGGTCTTCGTCAAAGGTAATCATGGGCGGAAGATTGATGGACTGCAGCTTTGCAGGCAGGCCGGTACCTTCGGTCGGAGCAGGGCCGCCGTGTGCGCAGCCGCCGTCGCCAGCCTTGCGCAGCTTCAGGAAGTCGGCCATGGAGTAGAAGCCGAGGAAGCCGAGCAGAACCACGTAGATGGCGCTGATGAAGGTATCGCTCAGAACGGGGTTCAGTTCGTACAGGGCGCGGTTGATAAGACCGCCGCCGGTAACACCCACGCCGGAACCCACAAGGAAGGCCACGGCAAGCTTGGTGTTAACGTTACCCAGCTTCTTGTGTACCGCGGTACCCATGATCGCCTTGGCGAAGATGTGGAACAGGTCGGTACCCACTGCCAGAATACCCTTGATACCGGCGCTCATGAGCGCGGGGGTGATGATGAAGCCGCCACCCGCACCGATGCAGCCGGTGATCAGACCGGCACACAGGCCGATGAGAATGGATACGAGAAATACCGAAGGCGTGTAATACGCCGGGCTGTATGCAGACTTGCCGCCCAGCATCTGGGGCATGACGTCGCCTGCAACGGCCAGGGAAACCAGCAGAGCGGGCAGCGCCAGAAGCATAAGAATCAGCATCTTCTTGCGGCTCTTGAGAATGCTCATGGACTGCTCGTAGTCCCACCGCGCATGTGCGGCAGATGCCGCCATCATCATTGAATACAATTTCCTCATCGCGTTAACCTTCCTCAGTAAGAACGTTCGTTTCAAGGGTGCCTGCACCTTCCCGGTTCAGCGTGCCGGGGGCGTGCCACACGTTGCCGTACCGCACGGTAGAACAGGTGGTCTGTCAGACACGCGGCCTTGTGCGGGAGGCGTCCCGCAGCTTGAACATCAACTCGTCAATGTCTGCCGGCTTGAGCAGGTAGTCGAAAGCCCCAAGCGCCATGCCGCTTATGGCAACTTCAAGGTCGGCGTGGCCTGTGAGCATAATCACTTCCACCTCGGGGTGCGCCGCCTTGATGCGCTTGAGAGTTTCTATTCCGTCCATTCCGGGCATTTTCACATCCAGTACAACAGCATCGACCGGATGCGTTTCCAGCAGCGCCAGAGCTTCTTCACCTGACCCTACGGAGTGCACCTTCATTTCGCGCCGCTCCAGCCTGCGGGCCACGACGGACAGGAAGTCGGGTTCGTCGTCCACCAGCAATACGGTCATGGATTCGGTTGTCATGTCAGGTCTCCTTCATGTCGGCGGTTCTGCTCCGGTTCTGCGGGAGCATTGATTTCATCCTCGGTGTCCTGTTCTGTCAGCATGTCCTCGTCGGTCTCCATGCGGGGCAGGGTCAGGACGAATATGGTTCCCTCTCCTTCCGTGCTGCGTACTGTCAGCGAACCTTTGTTGCGTCTTGCAAGTCCGTAGCAGATTGCCAGCCCAAGTCCGGTTCCCTTGCCGGGAGGCTTGGTGGTGAAGAAGGGTTCAAAAATTCTGGATCGTACCGATTCGCTCATGCCGGGGCCGGTATCAGCCACTGCCACGCAGACGTGGTCCGCTTCTTCCCAGGTGAACAGAGAGAGCATGCCGCGTTCCTGTTCCTGCATGGCGTCCAGCGCATTGCCCACAAGGTTCATGAGAATCTGCTGCACGTGCGCCTGTGCCGCAAAGGCCATGGAAAGGCCGGGCTGCGGGCGGACGGTGAGCGTTACACCCTGCCGTGTGCTGCGATGTCTGCTCAGTGCTGCCACTTCTTCCGCAATGCTGTTCAGGTCCACGGGGGCGGCTTCCACAGCACCCTGTCTGGAAAGACGCAGCAGGTTGTGGGTTATATCGCGGCATCGTGCACCCTGCGTGCGGATGGTCTGGGCGGAAGCGCGCACCTTTTCCGCAAGTTCTTCGCGGGGCAGGTCGTCTTCGGTAAGATCTTCTATCCAGCCGGCTTCCTGCGTCATGATGGAAACCGGATTATTGATTTCGTGCGCTATGCCCGCAGCCAGTGTGCCGAGCGAGGAGAGGCGGTTTGCCTCAACCATGCGGCGTTCAAGGGCGCGGCGGCGCAGTTCTTCGGAAGACAGCTTCTGCTGCACGTATCCGGAGAAGACCAGCGAGTTGTAGGCGAGCAGCATGGCCAGCACCCCGGAAACGATGAGGGTCATGCCCCATGCAAATTCCATCTGCGGGAAGAGGTGCCCGAGCGGAGTGGCTACAACCACGGCTCTGGTCAGTGCCTCAGGTGCGGTGAAGTGCAGGGCGACAGCCGCCATGGCAATGCTGCCGGGGAAGGGAGGCGTGACGGTCTTGATCTCCCATTCCTTTGTACCGCCCAGCGAGGCGGCGAGCTGTGTGGCTTCTTCGGCGACGGGAGCCTCTATGACTTCGCCGTCAGACTGCACGATGGCGCCGTTCTCAATATAGATAAGGGTAGCCGCAGGAAATACGCTGCGTGCGTTGCGCATCGCTTCCGGCACGGATTCGGACTGCCTGATGGCGGCATGGGCCAATGCGCCGAAGGGACGCTGCGCATCGTTGCCATATGCTGAGAACAGCAGGCTCGCGACCACAAGGGCCAGCAGCACAACTGGTGTAGCAGAAAGAAGAACCACCCTAGCGGCCAGCCAGCGGAAGGAGTCATGTGGGTTTTGGGTTAGGGTCATCGCTGAACCTCCCGCGTGGCCTGGCCGGACAGTGTGGATTCAACAGCCAGAAGCAATCCTTCAGGGTCTGCTTCCTTATACACTGTTCCGGAAGTCGGCATGGTAATTCCGGTATCCTGTCCGGCGGAGAGCGGATGCAGGATGACAGGCACTCTTTCTGTCAGAATGCCCTTGCCGGCTTCCAGAAGGGCGAACAGGTACGGCAGGTCAGGGTCCAGCACCAGCAGGGCGGGGTTTTCCCTGCGCAAAATCTCTGCGGCTTCGTAACCGTTAGATGCAAGCAATACCGGATAGCCCCTGTTCTGAAAGGCTTTCTCCAGCAGCGAGCCTATACGGCTGTTACGCTCCGCTATGAGTATGGTGCAGGCACCCTTGTCTATGACCTGAGACATGTTCATGGCACTGTAAACGCAACCGCCGTGCCAAAAGTACAGGGTTGAGAGAAGAAAATAAAAATACGAAATAACAGCATGTTATCTTTTTCACGAGCAAGGCGGCCCTGATAAGGGGCCGCCTGTGGTGTCAGTCTTTTTTACGATTTGTCTGTCCGGATATGGACAGCAGGAGAGAGGTGTCATGCAGGCTGACGGTGCAAGCCTGTCAGAGGGGCGCGGGCCGCCGCACCGGTTGTTAGGTACACAACCGGATTTTGGTGCATACGGTGCCGGGAACTTGCAGCGGAACAGGATCAGTGATCACGACTGTTCACGCATAATGAGTGCCCGACGGGGTATATGATAGTGAAGAGCAGAGCGTTATTGCAGGAAGCTGCCTCAGCTGACAGAGGCTTCTACCTTGAGTCCGTATTTTTCAATGCGTGCTATGAGCGTGGGGCGTGACATCCCCAGCAGCTTGGATGCCCTTGTCCGGTTGCCTCCGGTAAGCGTGAGTGCCTCGCGTATGACTATGGCGCAGAACCTGTCGCCCAGCGATTCGAAAAGCCCGTCGCCGGGTTCCGCAAGCAGTGCATGGCGCACCCAGCGCACCACGGATTCTTCCGTGTTCTCGTCCAGTCCGCCGGACGTTGAAACGGCACCGCCGAGCAGGGCGGCTATGTCTTCTGCATCTATGGCCAGGCCGCGGCTGAAGATAAGGGCCTTCTGCATCATGTTGCCAAGCTCGCGCACGTTGCCCGGCCAGGGAAAGTCCTGCAGGGCGGCCTTGGCCCGGTCCGTGAGCCCGGGGTTGGGCATGTTGAGTTCCTTGGCGAACTTTTCCAGAAAATGGGCGCCCAGCAGGGAAATGTCTTCACGCCGCTCCCGCAGGGGGGGCAGCGTGAGCGAAACCACGTTCAGCCGGTAGTAGAGGTCTTCGCGGAACTCGCCGGAAGCCACAGCCTTTTCAAGATCACGGTTGGTGGCGGCGATGATGCGCACGTCCACGGGAATGGGGAGCTTGCCCCCGAGGCGTTCTATCTGGCGTTCCTGCAGCAGGCGCAGAATCTTTGCCTGAATGGGGGGCGGCATGTCGCCTATTTCGTCGAGAAACACCGTGCCGCGGTTGGCCTGTTCAATCTTGCCTGCCTTGCGGTTGCTGGCTCCGGTGAAGGCGCCTTTTTCGTACCCGAAGAGTTCACTTTCCAGCAGGGTTTCGGGAATGGCAACGCAGTTGATGACACAGAAGGGGTGGTCAGACCGGTTGCTGTGCTTGTGTATGGCGTGGGCCACAAGTTCCTTGCCGGTGCCGGATTCCCCGCGGATAAGAACTGTGGCCTGCGTGGGAGCGGCGCGGCCTATCTGCTTGCAGACTTCCTGCATGGCCACGCTGCGCCCGAGCAGGGCGTCTGAGGTGGCGACCGAGTCGTTTGAAACCGGCCTCGGGGCGCGCACCTCAACGGCACGGCCGATAAGGGAAAGAACATTCGGAACGTTGAAGGGTTTCATGACATAATCGAAGGCCCCCATCTTGGTGGCTTCGATGGCTGTTTCGGTGGTGCCGTAAGCCGTCATGACGAGAACCGGCAGTGAGGGATACATACCCCGCAGCACCTTGAATGTTTCCAGTCCGTTCATACCGGGCAGGCGTACATCAAGTACGGCCATGTCCGGTTCTGACTCTGAGGCGATTTCCACCCCTTTTTCTCCGCTCGGTGCCGTGAGCACGGTGTGCCCCTCGGCCTTCAGGAGACGCTCGAAGCTCTGGCGGAGCTGCGGATCGTCGTCCACCACTAGGATCGTAGCCATGTAGACCTCCTGCTGCCCGGTAGGGCAATGACAAATACTGCGCCACCCTCGTCGCCGGCACGCACATGCAGCCAGCCGCCGTGCTCTTCCACTACACGTCGGGCGATGGCGAGTCCGAGGCCCGACCCTTCTTCCTTGGTGCTGAAGAACGGATCAAAAACCCTGTCCAGTATGTCGGGCGGAATGCCCGGTCCGTTGTCCGCAATGCGGATGACAACCACTTCACCCATGGGCTCCATGAGCCCGGTTTCTTCGGTCACTGTTATGGTGCCGCCGGTCACAAGCGCATCGCAGGCGTTTATGATCAGGTTGACAAAAACTTCCTTGAGCTGATCCGCATCAAGGGGCAGTTCGGGCAGCCTGCTGGTGCGCTTGAGCACAATTTCAGTTCCGCTGGATTCCAGCCTGTGGCGCAGCAGCTTGAGCGCCATGTCCACTACGTCTGATGGGCTCTGCTTGCGTGGCCGCAGCTTGGGGCGGCGGGCGAATTCCAGAAAATTCTTCACAATGCTTTCCACGTGGGAAATCTCTTCGCTGACCACCTCAAAGTCTTCGCGTTGGTGTTCATCCAGCACGAGCGAGCGCTCCAGCGAGAAAAGGCGCATTTTTACGGATGTAAGCGGATTGCGGATGGAGTGCGCAACGCCTGCGGCCAGTTTGCCCACCAGCGCGAGCTTTTCCGACTGCATGAGTGATTCGCGGCTGGCATCAAGCTGTTTTTGCACATCGCCCACGTCGGATATGAGGGTGCGCAGCTTTTCGCCCAGTGCTTCCACCTCGTTATCGACTTTGGTGCCGGATTTCTTGTGGCCCGGGTCCATGACCTCAAGCGTGTGTACGGCCATATCACGTATGGGATTGAGCACACGCTGCACCAGCACCGAAGCAAGCCATGCACCCGCAAAGGCGGAAAGCAAAATGCCCGTGACAGCAAGTGCCACGAGCATTGCGGATTCTCTGAGGTAGGATGCACGCTGCTTCTGGATGCTCTGTTCATGCAGCGCGCGAAATTCATCGCACAGAGTGAGAATATTGTGGAAACGCTCGCGGATGGTCCAGTGCAGGCGTGCGCCGTCGTCGCGGCGGTTGTTCTTGTAGTGTTCTATGACCTGCTCACGCGCGTACACGTAACGGATGTATTGCGATTCAATCTCGTTGAGAATGTCGCGTCCGCCGCTGAGGGTGGAAAAATTGCGGGCAAGGGCAAGCTGTTCCTGAAAGGCCTTGTGATGGATTTCCATCTGGTTGAGCCATGCGGGGTCGCTGTTCAGGAAGAAGTAGGTGGTGTAGCCGCGCTGCGAAAGCAGTTCGGAGGTCAGCCCGAAGGCCGCATGCATGGCCCCCACTTCCATATCAATGATGCCCGATTGCAGGGCCTTGCTGCGCTGGGTGTACCAAAGGGTAACGCCCGCACCGACAATATTGACGAGTACAATGGCCGTCAGCAGCAGAAGAATGCGCTTGCGGAGCGATAAGGACATGAGGACCTCGTTTGTAAAAATAAGGCGGACAGGCCTTTGGGACCTGTCCACCTTAACGTTCTGCGGTCGGGGAGTAAATACTTACGGTTATGCTGTTGCCGCCTGAGACGGGGAATTTTCCATGGCGAGCTTGCGGTCGTATGCGGCCATTATGGTGATGACCAGCTGGTCAAAATCCACGGGCTTGCGCATGTAGGCAAAGGCACCTCTGGCAATGGCCCGGTCCCTGTCTGCATCCGAGCCGTGACCGGTAACCACGATGACCTGTACGTCGGGATACTGGCCCTTGACCCTTTCCAGAACTTCCCATCCGTCGATGCCGGGCATCATCAGGTCCAGCAGCATCACGTCCGGTACGCTGTCGTGCACTATGGTCAGGGCGGCTTCGCCGTTCAGGGCCACATCGGGACCGAGGTCGCGAAGGCGAAGGCGTTCTGCCAGAGTTTCCACGAATTCCTGTTCGTCATCCACGAGGAGCAGCTTGATGTTCTTCATGTCGGGTTCTCCTGGTTCGTGCAGCGTTGCGGATTACAGGCAGGCTATGCCGTAGCGGACAGGTGCCTGCTGCAGGCCGACGGTGGCCATGAAGCCTTCCAGCGTACGCGGGGCGTTATGGCCGCGCTGCATGCGGATGGCGCGCTGGGTTGCCGGGGGTACCGTAACACCGGCCATGTTGGCGGCCTGTCCGTGTTCGTTTGCTTCGGCAAAGGCTGCGGCTGCAAAGGTGTCGGAAAGGGCGCCCGTGTTCCAGTTCAGGGCGATTTCGGGACCGGCCTGCATGCCGAGCAGTTCCATGGCGGCATCAGGGAAGCCTTCTTCGGCGTATGCTGTAGCGGCGAACATGTCGTTGAGCCATTCGCCGTCAGGGGCTTCCATGTTCAGCATCTGGCGGGCTTCTTCGTGCAGGTTGGCATCGGTAAAGGCGGTGGCGGCAAAGATGTCGCTCAGGTAGCCTTCTGTCGGCACTGCCATGCCGGTCAGTTCATAGGCTGCTGCGTGCTGGTTGGCTTCCGCAAAGGCCACGGCTGCGAAAGTATCGATGGCAAAGCTGCCGGAAGGGGCGGAAAGACCGGCCACTTCGCGGGCGAGGTCGTGCAGGTTGGCTTCGGCATAGGCAACGGCAGCAAACGTATCGATGATGGTGGTGGTAATGGCGGTCATGGTGTCCTCCTTATCCCGGCCCTTTGCTGAGAAAGGGATTCCGGTGTTGGTGTTGCGCTTTGATTAGGTAAAGGCAAGGCGCGTGCCAAAGTTGGAGTTTGTTTTATTTCAGTGTGTTATGATCATGCCAAGATCTTTCGGCTTTGACAGGTTGCAGTATTGCTACATCATGAAACAGCATGAAACATTTTTCTGAAACGCCATGCAACGCTATGTTTCAGCGTCGCGACCGTGCCGTTGGCAGAGGTGTCATTCTTGCGCCGTTCCTTCAGTACATACCTTGGGGGCGAGCGCGCCTGCGCATTCTGCGGCGTTATGGATAACGCGGACAAGTTCATCAATATCCACGGGCTTGACCAGATAATCCACGGCACCGAGCTGCATGGCCTTCATGCCGTCGCGCGTGGACCCGTGCCCCGTGAGCACCACAACCGGTATGTGGGGGTGTCTCTGGCGCAGGTGCCGCAGGGTTTCCAGTCCGTCCATGCCGGGCATGAGCACGTCCAGCACGATAACCTCGAACGGGGTGCCCCTGCGCACGGATTCATCCATCATGGCTATGCCGCTATGCCCGTCCGGTGCGGACATGGCCGTAATGTTTCTCAATTCCATGCGCTCAAGCAGGGTGGCGGTGAAGGCCGTCTCGTCGTCAATGAACAGTATGCGTATGTCGCTCACGAGTTGTTCTCCTGTTCGGGCCACGGCAGCGAGGCGTAGCCGATGTGGGCATTGTCGCCCTGCGGAGCCGGAGTTTCCGGTTTTCCCCAGGGAAG
The DNA here is from genome assembly GCF_013340285.1 of Desulfovibrio subterraneus. Classification (NCBI taxonomy): domain Bacteria; kingdom Pseudomonadati; phylum Thermodesulfobacteriota; class Desulfovibrionia; order Desulfovibrionales; family Desulfovibrionaceae; genus Desulfovibrio; species Desulfovibrio subterraneus. The sequence goes on from NZ_BLVO01000012.1 coordinate 231,807, forward strand.
AAGCACAGTGAAGATGGTGCCTTCTCCCACTTCGCTATGTACGTCAATCCTGCCGCCCAGCTTGCGGATTATGCCGTATGTGATGGAAAGCCCCAGTCCGGTGCCCGTGCCCTTCTTGGTGGTGAAGAAGGGTTCGAAAATGTGGGAGAGCGTTTCCTGCGACATGCCGCAGCCGTTGTCGCGGACCGAAACGCTCACACCGTCATCCACGGTGCGGGTGGCAATGGTGATGGAGCCGCCGTCGGCAATGGCTTCAAAGGCATTGCCGATGATGTTCAGGAACACCTGCTGCAGCTGACCCCTGTCGGATGCGATAAGGGGGGCGGCCTCAGAGAGTTCGAGCCGCAGGTCAACGGAGCGTTTCACCACTTCCTTTTCAAGGAAGCCGAGAACGTCACGTATGACGTCATTCACATCCAGCTGCTCGATGGAAACATCCATGCGGCGTGCAAAGCCGAGCAGACGGTGGGTGATGGTGCGGCAGCGGGCCACGGATTCGAGCACCCCGCCGATCTGCTTGCCAAGCCGTTCGTTCAGCGGCGATTCCGGTTCGCGTGCAAGCAGATCCTTCATCAGGCCCGCTTTCTCATTGATGATGGCCAGCGGGTTGTTGATTTCATGCGCCACACCTGCGGCAAGGCGTCCGATGGACGAGAGCTTGTGGGTGTGCTCTATCTCGCGGAAGGCTGCCTCGCGGCTGCGGTCGGCATCCATGACGCGCTGCACGAGAATGTCCGTCAGTTTGAATGCCACCAGCATGATGAGCACCGCGCCGCCGACGAGCACCATGAGCAGGTCGCTGCGTAGTGTGTACCAGGAGCTGGCAAGGCCTGAAACAGGGCGCATGGCCACAAGCACATAGTCAGGATTGACGAACGATGTGGCCGTGGCGAAATAGTGCACGCCGTCAGGCCCGTCCACATGAAAGGCGCTGGCCTGATAACTTGAGCCCGGCAGGGAGAAGGGCAGCTGGGTCATGGGCTCGCCGAAGAGACGCGAGCGGGTTTGCAACAGCCCCTTGGTGTTGGCGAGAAAGGCGTCCGATTCCGCATCAAGTTCCATGGAGGCGATAAGCTCGTTGAACCTGTCTGTATTGATGGTGGCACGCAGCACCCAAATTCTGCCGGAAACCGTGTGTCCCTCCACGGCAATGACGATATGCGGCACGTTACGGTAACCGAGAAATACGTCACTTATGAACGAGCCGCGGATGCGGGTTTCGTGGAACCACGGCTGCTCTGCATAATTTTTGTCTTTGAGGTTGTAGGGGCCGACATAGGCGACCTGCCTTCCTTCGGCATCTATGAGGCCGAAATCGACAAGGCCCTCGAATTCCTGCTTGGCGATGTGAAAGATACGGCTGAGGGTCTGTTCCTTGGACAGTTCATCCCACGAATAGGCAGAGGCGATAAAACTGACAGCGGAGAGGCGTTCGCGAAGGTAGAGTTCAAAGGAATGCTTGGTTTTGTTGACCAGACCGCGCATGGGCACTTCCAGCTCCCTGTCCAGAGAGGCGCGGTAGATGTGGAAGTTGATGAGCGCCATGAGGCACAGGGGAACGATGGAAACCATGGCCATGAGCACCCCGATATTGCGCTTGAGGTGCCTGTAGCGGGCTTCATCCATTCCTTCCGGAAAGGTGAAAATGTCCGTTACGCGCTTTCGCCAGTGCTGCCATCGGGACATGATGCGCCTCCTTCGATGAGTATGGCTCCGGCCACCAGTGTGCCGTCAATATATGCCTGAACCACATCTTCCAGCGGGCCGATGACATTGTCATATACGGTTATCCGCTTCCAGTGCAGATACTGATAGAATTCGTCTTCAATTCCGCCGCATACCAGCGCGTCCACGTCTTCCGTGACGGCAAGGTGGCAGAGCCCTTCGGAAGAAGCCTGCGGAAGCACCACGTTCCGTTTGCGGACAACGCCGCCGTCGTGGATGCTGCCTATCCATGCTTCACGTGTGAGGTCGAAGCGCGGAGAGACTTCGTCTCCGTGCAGGGCAATGAGCAGCTTTTTCATATCCGGCCTTTGGGGGTCAGAGGGTTTGAAACGGACAGGGGGAAGTTAGACTAGCCCGTGGCTGTTCAGCTTGCGCCACAGGGTGCTCCGGCTCCAGCCCAGCAGCTCGGCTGCCTGCTGTCTGCGTCCGCCCGTGCGTTCAAGTGCGTCGAGTATCATGGCGCGTTCCTTATCCTGCCATGACAGGAAAACAGGGTCGTTGCGCTGGGCCGGATTGTCGCGCTCGGCATCGTGGCGGCGGTCGAACTGCCGCCCGTGCTGACCTTCGTGCTGCCGGTTGTGCTGGCGAGATTCCGCTTCGTCCTGTTCCCTGCCGGATGTGTGGCTGTGAGTGGAAGAGGTGCCATAGGCAGAATCGTGCGCACTGTAGCTTGACCCTGGCGCAGGGAGGCTGCGCTGGGCTGGATGCGATGTCTCGGCCCTGAGCTGAGGACCCTGCTCTATGCGGTCGAGTACAGATTTGGGAATGCTCGGAATACCGATGGTATCACCCGAAGAAAAATGCACGGCATACTCCACGATGTTGCGCAATTCGCGCACATTGCCGGGCCAGTCGTATTCACAGAGCAGTTTCAGCGCTTCGGGGGTGAAGCTCTGCACACCGCGCTTGCCGGAGCTGGCCATGCGCCGCAGGAAGTGGTCGAGCAGCAGGCGCACGTCGCCCTCGCGTTCACGCAGCGGGGGAACATGCAGACGCACGACATTAAGCCGGAAAAGCAGGTCTTCGCGGAAGCGGCCTTCCTGCACCATGCGTTCGAGGTTGCGGTGGGTGGCCGCAATGATGCGGACATCCACGGTAACAGGGCGGGTGGCCCCGAGGGGGTGTATGCACTGGTCGTCGAGCACGGTGAGCAGCTTTACCTGCAGCGAGAGAGGCAGGTCGCCGATTTCAGTCAGGAAGAGTGTGCCGCCTGCGGCAAGGCGGAAGCGGCCGGGTTTGTCCGATACCGCGCCCGTGAAGGCGCCGCGCACGTGGCCGAAGAGTTCCGATTCAAGCAGATGCTCCGGCAGGGCACCGCAGTTCACCTTGACAAAGGGGCCGGATGCCCGGCCTGAAGCCTTGTGTATGGCTTCGGCGAGCAGGTCTTTGCCTGTGCCGGTTTCGCCGGTGATGAGGACTGTGGAATCGGTCTCCGCAATGATGCGCATGGCGGAAAACAGTGGTTGCATGGCCGGGCTGTGCGAAATGAAGCCTTCCAGTTCGGAGTCCCCTGCAGCCGAAGGGGCGGGGGCGGCGCAGGCTGTGACTTCTTCAAGCACTTCCATGTAGCCTACGTGTGTCCCCTTCTCGTCATGCAGGGGAACAACGCAGGCACGCACAGGCACTTTGCGGCGCTGCCTGTCTATGATGTCCGTGTCATGAGAGATGGGGCAGGTGGTGGAGACGGCCTCCACAAGCCCCCCGTCAGGGCCGCCCGGAGCCAGAGGGCAGTCCTTGAAACAGCGGGAGGAACGGATGACATGGTGGCACGGCAGGCCGCATGCCTGATCCGGACCTATGCCCAGCAGGGCTTCGCCACGGCTGTTGATGCGTATTACCCGTCTTTCGGTATCCAGCAGGGCAACGCCGACAGGCAGGCCGTCCAGCAGGGATGCGGCTGCCACGGAACCGTGCAGCAATCCCGTTATGACGGGAATGGGAGTGGGAATGTTTTTGTTCCCCGCTTTCTCAGCGGGCGGTCCTGTGGTCAGATTTGCCATGCTTCTCTCCGGTGCGACATAATGCAACGGACGCGACGGGTGTCCGCATCCGGACAGGGAGAAGCAAGGAACAGGCCAGAATGTCAGCGTTTGTAACTGTCTTTTATTGTGAAACTTTTCTCTTGAGCTTCATGGCGTTGCAGCCTGTTTCAGTATGCAGGGTGTCAACCGCTTTTACAGGGCGTAAAAGTGAACATTCTGCAACTACAGAAGCCCCAGCAGCTTCCACCAGAAATAGTTGAGCGGCAGGATGAAGATGATTGTTGTTACGAACAGCGAGACAAAATAGCTGTTCACCGCCCGCGAGGGCAGGTTGCTCATCTGCGCCGCCACCACAATGGCCGGTGTCTGATAGGGCAGGAATATGGTGGAAAACCCGATAGTCTGGGTCATGAGCACGGTCATGAGCGCAAGGCCCGATGCGTTGGCCAGCTCCGGCCCCATGGGGGTCATGACGGCAGGAACGCCAACTGTGGTTGTCAGCATGCCCGTAAGGGTGCTGGTGCCTGTGAGCACGGCATAGTTCCAGGCGTCTGCACCCGGGGTGAGCGGAAAGATATCAAGCACGCCGTGCGCTCCTAACACCCCCAGATTGTAGTCGCGCACTACCGCGCCCAGCCCGATAACACCGGCCACATAGAACAGCGAGGCGAACCCGAGGCGTGAGAAGGCCCCTTCCTTCAGCAGTCCGGCCTTGGGAACAAGGCAGACAACAGCCGCGGCAAGGCCGACCCACGCAGGGGCAATACCGTGCACGGCGTCCGTCATCCAGAGAATGAGGGATGCCACGAGCAGCAGCATGAGGTTGCGTTCGGCGGACGAGATGGGGGCGAGCGCCTCCTGCTTTGCCGGAGGTGCCGAGGGCTTTTCCCTGAACAGCAGCACGGCGACAATGACCACGAGAAACAGCTTGAGCAGGCCCAGCACGGGAAAGTGGATGAGCATGTACTGGCCGTAGGTAGGTACGGTGCCGTACAGGGCTTCCATGGTGCCGCTGAGTACCATGTTTGCCACGTTGGAGGGCAGAATGGTGAAGGCGGGGAGCATGGTCCCTGCCGCGCCTGCCATGAGAATGCCGCCTGCGCCGCGTGAGCCGGCCTTGTAGCCCCTGCTTTCGCCAAAGGCGGTGAGTATGGGGATCATGAGCACCACGCGGCCCACGGCAGAAGGCATGAGAAAGGCCAGAACGAGCCCGAATCCGGCCATGGCGATGACGATGGAAATGTAGGATTCGCCGCACAGGGCGCCCAGATGCACGGCAATACGCTTGCCGAGGCCGCTTTCTCTTACCGAGAGCCCGAGAACAAGTCCGGCAAAGACAAGCCAGAAGGCGGATGAACTGAATCCGGCAAAGACCACGGCAGGCGGGGCAAGCTTGCAGAGCATCATCACGCTGAAGAAGATGAGGGTGGTCAGATATTCAGGCAGCGCGCCGCAGACCCACATGCCCATGGTGAAGACCATGACCGCGAACACGCTGTCCGTATTCGGCGTGGTGATGCCGGAAGCGGCAAGGGGCTTGAACAGCCAGATGGCAGTTGCAACACAGGCGATGATCAGGGCAATGATACGGTCAACGGACAAAGCGGGGCGGTATGACATGGCGGACTCACGGGCAGCCGCTGTGGTGTCGAGCGCGGGAAGAGGAAGGGGAAGCCGTCGGAATATGCGCGAGCATGGTAGAGGCGGTTCCTGTGTCCGGTAGTCGGGCGTCGGCGTGGGCGGCAGAATGATTTGTTGGGTTGCACGGGGGAGATAGTCATCCCTCTATCCGTTTCAACTCCTCCCCCCGCGCAGAAATGTCAAGTCTTCATATGGCCGGGGACACCCATTGGGCGTACCCCGGCCGTCGTTTGCTAACGGTTCGTTAACTGAAGGGATCAGGGCAGGGGGCGAACGCGTGTGGAGCCGTCTTGTGCCTTGAGGATGCGGACACGGTCTCCCTTGGCGAGCGGTTCCTTGTCGGCTTCCTGCACGATCACAACCGTTTCGCCGCTGTCCTTCTGGACGGTGATTTCCAGCCCGTCGTGCTTGCGCAGAGCGCTTTCGCCCATGCCGCCTGCAACGGCACCTACAATGGCCCCGCCCACGGCGCTGAGAATGCGGCCTGAGCCGCCGCCGATGGTGCTGCCTACCACGCCGCCGGCAACCGCGCCGCCGAGCGTGCCGAGGCCGGTCTGGTCACTCTGGATGGTCACCGGTGCAATGCCGGTGATGACGCCGTATGTCACGGTCTGTTCCATGCGGGCCTGATCGGGGGAGTAGGTATCTCCGCTGCTGCTGGCACATGCGGAAAGCAGCAGTGCGGCGACCAGAAGCAGCGGGATGGTAATACGATTTTTCATCGGAATCTCCTTGCTTGCATTGTGTCTGGCACCGTTTCCGGAAAGGGCATTGTTGCCGTTACCGCTGCTGCTACCATTGCTGTTGTCACTGCTGAAGCGGGCGGCATGTGGTTTTTCCGGAGTACGGTCCGTGTCTGTTATATGCAGAATATAACAGGAAGCGGTTTGTGGGAACACCCGCAGGCAAGGTTGTCAGAAAGGAACCGGAACTGCGTGCGGAAAAAGGTCGCGATACATGTAACGCGGGCAACACGGGCAAGTCGCAGGGTGGGTCAGGATGAAGGCAGAATGGGCAGTGCCGCCGTTCCGCAGGTGCAGGCATCCAGAATGGCGCGCGAAAGTTGCTCGGCGGAAACAGGGCATGGAAGCTGCGTCACAAGGTCAACAGGCGAAAAACAGGGATAGGCCGAAAGGCCGTCTGTCGGGCAGGGGGTGAGGCGGATAACCTGACTCTGCGGAGAAAGCAGGGCAATGTGCCGCAGCCATCGGGGGCAGTCTGCCTGCAGCACGGTTTCGTCCAGCACCACCACGTCGTAGGTGTCTGCAAACAGCTGCTGCATTGTGGCAAGCCTGCCTTCAGCCGCAGTGGTGTCATATCCCAGCTTTGCGAGGTCTTGCGCCAGCGGAACCAGTTTGCCTCTGCACTCACCCGCCAGCAATACCTGAAGAATGGCCATGTACAATCCTTTCGCTCTCAACCCGAGTATTCGCCGGACTTGTGATAACAAGGACTGTGCCAAAAACATCGTAAGGATAATATGCCGGTATTGTTGACTGTTGGTGCGAGTGGCGGTCGCAGTGTGCATACTTGCCGTGTCATTGATTTTGACGGGCTGTAAACGGGAGGTTGCTTTTCAGGATACCTGCTTACCGCAAAGTGCCTTCTTGACCTCAGCCGTTCCTCGTGCATGATGGATGATACTGCCGCCAGAGCGGATGCCCTGCGGCAGTCGCCCGGCGGCTGATAACGGGCATGTGGATGCAGCGGCCCGCCTGAGGGAAACCTGCGCATGATAACTGTGTACGGAGGAACGCCAATGTCGAATGTTCTCATCATAAACGGCCATGAATATTATTCCTTTTCCGAAGGAAAACTGAATGCCTCGCTGGTGGATGTGGCGCGGGATACGCTGACTGCTATGGGGCACCAGGTGCAGGTGAGTACCATGCGCGAGGAATATGATCCCGGTGCGGAGGTGGACAAGCACGTCTGGGCCGATAGTGTGATTGTGCAGTCTCCGGTGAACTGGATGGGGGTGCCGTGGAGCTGCAAGAAGTACATGGACCTTGTCTATACCACGGGGCTGGACGGCAGGCTCTGCACGGGAGACGGCAGAACCCGTTCGGATGCGAGCAAGCAGTATGGAACGGGGGGTGTGTTGCAGGGGCGCAAGTACATGTTCTCGCTTACCTTCAATGCCCCGCGCGAAGCTTTTGACGATGCCGGACAGTACCTGTTTCAGGGCAGGGGAGTGGACGATCTCTTCTGGCCCATGCATATGAACTTCCGTTTTTTCGGCATGACGCCGATTGATACCTTTGTCTGCTACGATGTGGTGAAAAACCCGAGAATCGAAGAAGATTTCAGCCGCTACAAGACCCATCTGGAACAGCACTTCGCCTGATATCTCCTGATATATCTCGCCTCAAGTATTTAGCCGGAAGCATCCACGCAATACCATGCGGGTGCGGCCTGCAGACTTCAGGATGCTCCTGCGTGCGGGCAGACGCTGCACACACAGACACCGCTTTTCCTGAGCGGGAAAGCGGTGTCTGCATAAAAAAGTGCTGCCTGCATCAGGCCTTGAGCTGGGGGTACGGGTTGTGGTGCAGCGGCAGCCGGATGCGGAACACGGTTCCCTGCCCCGGAGTGGAAGCCACGCTGAGTTCCCCGCCGTGGTATACGGATATGATCTGAAACGACACGGCAAGCCCCAGTCCGGTCCCTTCACCCGGCTCCTTGGTGGTGAAGAATGGATCGAATACGCGGCGCTTGGTTTCGTCGTCCATTCCCGGCCCGTTGTCTTGTATGTCTATGAAGCATTGTCCGTTATCATGATGCAGGGCGATGGAGATGGTTCCCTTTGCCTTTCTGTCTTCCTGTCGGGCAATGGCCTGGGCCGCGTTGCGGACGATGTTGAAGATCACCTGCACAACCTCTGTTGCCGAACATTCCACTCCCGGCATGTCCGGCTGGTAGTCGCGGACAATCTCGATGTTTTTGAAGTCGTAACTGCGGCGCATGTCGTAGTCCGATTCCGTCAGGCCTATGGCCCTGTCTATCAGTTCGGGCATGTTGCTGAGGGCATACACCCTCTCGCTCTTGCGGCTGAACGTGAGCAGGCTGGCGACTATTTCAGCCGCCCGCTGGCCCGATTCCCGAATACCTTCCATAAGCTGATCTATTTTTCTCAGCTGTATGTATTTACCCATGGCAGCAAGGTCGCAGCCGGTAGTTCCGGCCGCTTCAATATTGGCGGGCAGGTCGGGCGAGAGCCTGCGCCTGATGTTCTGAATACCCTGAAGAATGCCCCCGAGCGGATTGTTTATCTCGTGCGCCATGCCTGCGGCCAATCCCCCGACCGAGATCATTTTTTCGTTCTGGATCATGATGTCCTGCACCTGCTTGCGTTCGGATATGTCACGCAAGAAGGTGACAACATGTGTCTCGTTGCGCAGGTCCATGGCTGCAAGTGAGACTTCGGCATAGAACAGGGTGCCGTCGAACCGGCGGTGCAGCCATTCGAATGTAAGTGAGCCATTGGTTTGAAGCTGGAGGAATACTTCGGCTGCTCTGTCCTCTGTTCTTTTTCCGTCAGGCTGGTGCAGAGGAGAGAGCTCGGTATGGCGAAGGCCGATGAGCGCCTTGCGCGGGCAGCGGAAGAATTCAGCCGCACGGGGGTTGCAGTCGGTTATTATCTCATCTTTCAATATGAGAATGGCTTCAGGTGAGGCTTCAAAAAGGACGCGGTGTTTTTCTTCGTTGTAACGGCGTTCCGTAATGTCGGTATGCGTTCCGCAGATTTTGATGGCATAGCCCGAGGCATCGCGTTCAACGACCCTGCCTCGGGAGTGAATCCAGCGCCAGCTGCCGTCCTTCGCCCGCATACGGAATTCAGCGTTGTACGATAATGCGTCGTTGATGCGCACGGATTCCGCCATCCGGGCCTCGGTTTCAGGAAAGTCCTGCGGGTGGCAGAGCGACTTGAAGGTCTCATAAATCATGGGGAGTTCCTGATCTTTGTAGCCGAGCATCTCGTAGTAGCGGGGGCTGAAATAGGTTTCTCCCGTCTTGAACGACCACTCCCATATGGCATCCGATGTGGCGGCAAATACCCGCGAAAGCCGTTGCTCGCTGCGCGCAAGGGCGGCATTCGCCTTGTCCAGCGTCAGGTAGGACTCTTTGAGCCGCGCTATCAGGTCCTGAAAGGAGTTTGCCAGCATGGCTATTTCGCGGCTGGCCTTGTCTGCGGGAAAGGAAAGGGAAAGGCTGCCGGCGTCCATTTCACGCATGGCGGTATCCAGCTCTTCAAGGGGATTGACCACGGATTGGCGTAACCGGCTGATGAGCAGCATCTGCATGCAGACCAGCGTAATGAGCAGCAGACAGAAGAAGAAGGCGAAAAACCCCACGGCCTGTTTTTTCAGCCTGCTGAGTTCGTAGGTAATTTGTATCCAGCCCAGTGTTTCGCCGATGGCTGTTATGGGACGCCAGAACTGGAGCGTGTCAAAATCGTGCGTGAAGGAAAAGGGAGCGCCTGCGTCCATGTGCTGAAGGGCGAGCGGGGCAATGGTGTCACCCCCCATTGTGGCTGTTCCTGCTTCCGCATGCGCCAGAGGCGTTCCTGCGGCCGTGTACAGCACCACCTGCCTTATATCCTGCACCATGCTTATTTCACCGATGCGCAGGGTGAGTGCGGGTGTTCTGCCCTCGAAGAGCTCGTTTGCCAGCATGTTCTGCTCACGTGCCACAAGCGCGTCGAGATGGCGGCATTCTGCCTCGATATGATCGTCCATCCACTGTACCTGCATGAATATACCAAGCGCGATGAACAGCAGGGCAATGACCATGAAGGTGGTAAACACATCGTTGTGCAGGCGGTTGGTGATGCTTTTGGCCAAGTGGTGCTCCGTGGTTGTTGCTCGTCTTTTATTATCACACTGCCTGCGGCAGTTTTCATTTCCGCACTGGCTGCGGCAGCTTTCGTCTCCGCATTGCGTGCGGCAACGTTTGATTCCGCTCTGCCTGCGGCAGATGGTCAGGGGGTTACGGCTTTTACGAATGCAACCCCGTCAGGGGTGATGTGCAGTATTATGACCGGCTTGGCAGGGTCGCGCGAGCCTGCGTAGGATATGGTCCCCGTAACCCCTTCATAGTTGCTGATGGAATTGAGCGCGATGCGTATCTTTTCCGGATCAGTGTCCTGCGCCCGCCGGATGGCTTCCGCAATCAGGCCGACTGCGTCGAATACGGTAGGCGTTGCCGCGTCGATGAACTCCGGTGCGGTGTCTCCCATCTCCTGCTGGAGCAGTTTGATGAAATGTCTGTTTGCCGGGGTATCCATGTCTTTGTGCCAGTGGGATGAGTAGTAATTTTCTCCCTCGGACAGGTCTATGTGGTGAAAGCGCTCAGAGGGGGACCAGCCATCGCCGCCGATGAACGGTATGGCAACTCCTGCCTTGCGGGCTTGTTTGAGCAGCAGGCCGGAGTCTCGTGTGAAGCCGGATGCGAAGACGATGTCGGGTCTGGATGCCACTATGTCATCGACCTGTCTGGTGAAGTCCATGGCGTCTTCCAGATAGCGTGATTGCACGGCCACGGTGCCTCCCGTTTCGGTGAACCGTTTGGCAAAGGCGCTGCTCAGTCCTTCGCTGTATACGTCTCCGGCTATGGTCATCACCGCGACCCTGTTCGCCTTCATTTCCTGTCTGGCAAAGCCGGCAAGCGCCTCTGCCTGCCCCGTATCCGTATAGCAGGCTCTGAAAATGTAGTTGCCTATGGCAGTCAAGCCCACAGCAGTTGTTGTGGGGCCGATCATGGGTATTCCTGCTTTCTGGAGCACTCTGGCCATGGGGAAGCCCTGCGAGCTCCATGAGGGGCCGACTACGGCCACAACTCCGGCATCCAGCGCGGCCAGCGCGGCCTGACGCGCACCTATGGGGGTGCTGCCCGTATCAAGTTCGAGAATCTGCAGGGGCCTGCCCAGCACCCCGCCGGAGTCGTTAATATCTTTTGCAGCAAGCTGGGCTACCCTGAAGTTCGGGGAGTTTTCCAGAGCGCCGCTGCCGGTCATTGCAAAACAGGCCGCAATGACAATGGGCTTAGGCTCTGCCGCTTGTGTTTCTGCCACGAAAAAGATCATGACTACCGCCACCGCCAGAAGGGTATGAAGAAGGCGGCCGGTAAGAACCGGGGCATTTCCTGAAGCGCGAAAGGCGGGTCTGTTCCGGTGATAGGGGGGCATACGGTATCCTTACGTTACGCCTTGCAGGGACGGGGCTTGCGGATCCGTGAACGGTGTCCGTCCGGAAAGACGGCCCTGCCGGAGCTGCAGAAGGCCGTCTGCCGCCTGTATGCATGCATCGCATGTAATTTCGGTGTCTTGATACAGCAACGTCCGGGATGCTCCGTGATGTTTTACGCAATTGAACAAAAAATCATTACGGATCTGTATCCGGTCGTACCGGTCATTATATTGTCTTCTCATTGTTTTAGGCAATATGTTTATATTCGAAGTGGTTGCCGCATGGGGAAACTCAGCTTGGGGGATATCTATCAAGATATAATTACATGGTGGGATTCATGTATTATTCTTTTTAGAACAGATTTACCTGTTGCGGACTGACTACAATACCTGAAGAGGGATGGATATGCCTTCACAGCAAATCGAGCCTCACATACTTATCGCGGATGACAGCCGTTCGGCGCGTGATTTTCTGAAAAGTCAGCTTACTTCCCTGCGGCCCGGGATACATGAAGCGGAAAACGGGATAGAAGCCTTTGAAATAGCCAGTTCACGGTATCTCGATCTGATCATCACCGATGTGCAGATGCCCGGCATGGACGGACTGGAACTGTGCCGCAAGCTCAAAGATGACCCCGCCACGCAGGGGGTGCCCATCATCATTCTCAGCAATATGGACACGGATCAGGATATTTCCAACGGGTTTGATGCGGGCGCTGTCGGCTATCTCGCCAAGGCGGACTGTAAAGCCGAATTGCTTCAGCGAGTGGAGCGCACTCTGGAACGCTCCGCCCTGCTTCGTGGCCGTGGCGTACTGGTGGTGGATGATTCTGTCAGCATACGCACAGCCGTGGCGCGCAGCCTTGCTCAGGCGGGTTTTCGCGTCATCGAGGCAGATAACGGCCGTGAAGCGCTTTCGCGGCTGGCCTCTTTTCAGCCGGACCTGATTCTCTCGGATATTCATATGCCGGTGATGGACGGGCAGCATTTCTGCAAGGCCGTGCGTGCCATGGAGCAATACCAGAATACGCCCTTTGTGGTCATGAGCAGCAGTTCAGACCGCAGGATGCTGCGGGAAATGGCGGAGAAAGGGGCGGATGCCTATCTCGTCAAACCGTTCAATGTGGAAGAAGTCGTGCTGCTGGCAGAAAAACTGCTCTCGGACCACGGCATGATGCTGCTGCAGGAGCGCTATCGTCTTACCCGTGAGCGGACCATGCTTCTTTCGGCCATTGCCAGTCTCATTCAGGCGCTTGAGGCCCGCGATGCCTACACACGGGGGCATTCTGAATCGGTTGCCTCCCTTTCAAAAAGTCTGGCCCAATACATGGGGCTCTGCGCCGAAGATGTGGAGCGGATTATTCTGGCAGCGCGGTTGCATGATATAGGCAAGATAGGCATAGCCGATTCGGTGCTGCTCAAGCAGGGCAAGCTTTCCGACGACGAGTACGAATGCATACGTGAGCACCCCGTCAAGGGAACCCAGATTCTCAAGCCCATTCCATCCATGCAGAGCATTCTTGATGCGGTGATGTATCATCATGAGCGTATGGACGGCAGCGGCTATCCTCTTGGCCTCAAGGGAACCTCCATTCCGCTGGATGCGCGTGTGGTGGCCGTGGCCGATGTCTATGATGCGCTGACGAGCAACCGCCCGTACCGGTCAGCCATGAAATATGAAGAAGCCATAGGTGTTATCAAGAAGATGCGAGGTGCACATCTGTGTCCGGAGTGCGTGGACGCCTTCCTTTCCATGATGAAAGACGGAGAAAGCGGTGTACCTGTCCGAAATAATGATAAACGCGGGAGTTCGCGCAAAAAATCCGTGGTAGCCTGATCTGTTTCGTGAAATTGCGGGAACTGACGCATGGGCCGTCGCCGGGATATGCCGGGGGCGGCCTTAGTGCTTTGTCTGACCGGCTGCCGAGGAGCGTGCGGGCGTTGACAGGTGTCGGGGATGGGGAATACCTGCTTTTGGGCATGGTTGAAAATATCCATCCGGCTCCTGCCCCTGAATGGGCAGAGCCACCTGCGTGAGGAGTAAAGCATGAATTTTCGGACACGGATGGTGAAGGGGACTGAACTGCTTCCCCATCTGGAATCACTTGCAGACCTCAGGTTATCCATATTCTGCGAGTTTCCCTATCTGTATCAGGGGGATAAGAGTCACGAGCTGGGCTACCTGAAGGTATATGCCGAATCTCCCGATGCCATGGCCATCATGGGCTGGGAAGGCGAGGCCGTTGCCGGTGCTGTTACCGGTGTTCCGCTCGTAAGCGAGGCTGCAGAATTCACTGCAGGCTTTGCCGGAACAGCCTATCCTGTCGAACAGGGATACTACATAGGGGAATTGCTCTTTCATCGGCAATTTCGCGGCGGCGGGCGGGGTTCGGTTCTGCTGGAGCAGGCTGAAGCGCATGTCCGCTCCCTGAACCGGTTCCGGTATCTTGCCTGTGCGACCGTGGTCCGGCCCGATAATCATCCCATGCGGCCTTCGGATTTTGTGCCCATAGAGCGTTTTCTGCGACACCATGCTTATGATCGCATGGACGGTGTGACCACCATGATGCAGTGGCCGGAACTGGGCGGGGCAAGCCTTGAGCATGTCATGCAGTTCTGGGTGAAAGAGCTGTAGCCGAAATATACCGGGAAGGCGGCGTATGGTCTTTTGCCGAAGACTGCCTGAACGCAGAAGCCCAAGTGACTGTGTGGCCGTATTGAAGGTCCGTCTTATGGCGGACTTTTTTATTTGTCGGCGGCAGGTGCCACTACCGTTTCCTGTTCGTTGGTGACGCCGGTTATACCGGTGGCACCAGTGATGCGGTCAGTGCTGCCAATGCGATAAGGCATGCCTGTGCGAAGGCGCGAAAAGTCGAAGGTGAGCAGGGCTCCGGCAATAATGGCGGTTACGGGAGCTACCAGCAGCAGGCCTATGCTGCCTATGAGAACCCGGAATACTTCTGCCGCCACCAGCTTCATGTTGAGAATGCGGGCAATGCTGGTTTCCTGCGAGACGAAGACCATGAGCATGGTCAGGTAGCCGCCGGAATAGGCCAGCAACAAGGTGGTGGACATGGTGCCGATGACCATGCGCCCGATATTGAAGCCGGATTCCACAAGCTCCTTCATGCCTATATCCGGCCGTTTCACCTTGATTTCGTGCATGGAGGCGCTCACGTCCATGGCAATATCCATGGCGGCACCCGAGGCCCCGAGCAGCACGGCGGAATAGAAAATATGCTGAAAGTTCAGGCCGTAGGCACCCTGCACCAGCAGGGTGGTGGAAAAGGGCGTGGTCATGCCGGAGAGCCTGAACCCTTCGCCGAAGAGCAGGGTGAGCAGCAGGGTGACGGCCATGCCGCTCACGGTTCCCAGAAAGGCGGCAATGCCCTGTCGGGTGAATCCGGCCACGGTAATGATGATGACGAGTGATAGCAGCACCAGCACGGCCAGACTGAGCGGAAGCGGGGCTGCGCCGTTCAGCAGGTTGGGAATGTAGAAATACCAGAGCACGCCGAGCGAGGCCATGAACGAGACAAGCGCCTTAAGGCCGGTGAGACGGGCATAGGCGACAAGGGCAAGGGCAAATACGGCAAAGAGCGCCAGCTCCCAGTTCTGCCGGAAGGTGTTTATGGTCCGCGCCTCGCTGACCGTGCCGTCTGCAACGCGTATGGCAAGCAGAATGCGGTCGCCGGGAACGAACAGTTCGTCCATGTCCATCTGTCCGTTAAGGTGGTTGAGCGCAGGAGTTTTTGTTCCCTTCAACGCTCCACCGTCGATCATGGCTTCGAGCCGCTGGGGGCCGACTGCTCCTGCGGCTGAATGCATAATATCGCTGTTATCCGTTGCAAGGACTATGGCGGTTACTTCCTGCACGCCTTCCTCTCCGGTTCCGGCAAGGGGCGTATGTGCGGCCACGAAAAGCGCGGCAATGAGTGCCGCGACAACGGCAAGTTCGATAATGAATCTGTTCAGGCTGGGCATGCAGGCTCCGCAGAGAGGGGGGGGAAGGGCTACACGCAGCCCTTCCCCATGGGTATGACTAGTTCTTTCCGAGAACGTTCTCTGTTTCCCCGTAGGGGATTTCGGAATACTTCTTGGAAGGTCCGGTGGTCTCGCCCAGCAGGGCTGCGGAGGGAGTACGCTCAAAGGTGGACAGCTTTGCGTTCATGAGCTTTGCCATGATTCTGGGCAGGTCGGTGTTGTCCTTGAATCCGGCAAACTGTTCAGCGCCCTTGCCTTCGGCAGACAGCGTGATGACGGATGCCGTGTGCACGTAAGAGGTCCAGCTGATGCGGGCGCGTTCTGATACCACGTGGGAAACGGCGATCATGGTGGGGGTGTAGGCATAGCCATAGGTGGTCTGCTTTTCTTCAGGCAGGCCCTGGTTCTTGTCTTCCACGGCCATGGCGGATTCGATGATCTTGCGTTCGCGGGCATTCAGGTCGGTCAGGCCGAACTTGTCCGCAATGTAGCCGAGGTAGGCTTTCTGGCGCTGGGCCACATCGGGGTAGTCTTTGACCATCTGGGGGTAGACGTACATCAGCACGTCTTCGGCGGAAGCTTTGACCTTGAAGAGTTCGTTCAGCTTGAGGAAGTAGCCCTTGGAGTCAAGGCTGATGCCCATAGCCATGCCGCCGGTTTCGTGGTCTGCGGCAACGACGATAAGAGTTTCTTCAGGATGCTTTTTGTAGAATTCGTATGCCTTGGCAATGGCTTCATCAAGGGCAAGGGTGTCCCAGATGGTGCCGGCGGCATCATTGCAGTGGGCTGCGTAGTCGATGCGGCCGCCTTCCACCATCATGAAGAAGGGCTTTTCCTGAGCTGCGAGCACTTCAATGCCCTTGGCAGTCAATTCGGCGAGCGAGGGCATGGCGTTTTCGGTCTCGCGGCTGTTGCGGCGGTCGATTTCCATGTCCATGGCGCTGGAGGAAACAGGGGCGAGCACCTTGTCACCCTTCTTGGGCTTGTAAGCGCGGAAGGCGTCGCGGTTCTTTTCACCGATAAAGGTGGTGTAGCCCTTGGCCTTGAACTCGGCGACCAGATCGCGGTTGTCCTTGCGCTTGGACTTGAGGCCTTCGGCATTGTTTTTGGCGACAAAGTTACGGTAGCCGCCGCCTGCCAGATAATCGAAGCCGGAATTGAGCTGGTCCACGGCAATTTCGTTTTCATTATCGCGGTGCACGTTGTGCGCAGAGAAGGCTGCGGGCGTGGCGTGGGTGATGCGGGTGGTGGTGGCAATGCCTACAGCGTAGCCTGCATCGCGGGCGGCTTCTGCAATGGTCTTTATATCGGTGCC
Organism: Desulfovibrio subterraneus; assembly: GCF_013340285.1. Classification (NCBI taxonomy): domain Bacteria; kingdom Pseudomonadati; phylum Thermodesulfobacteriota; class Desulfovibrionia; order Desulfovibrionales; family Desulfovibrionaceae; genus Desulfovibrio; species Desulfovibrio subterraneus. The sequence continues at coordinate 248,641 of NZ_BLVO01000012.1, forward strand.
GTCCGGCAGCTTGGAAACCATGTCGTTGGTGGTCTTGAAGCCGGTAGCCAGCGCGGTGCCGCCTGCTGCGGAGTCGGTGATCAGCGTGTTGGCGGAGTGGGTCGTCACCAGCGCGGAAATGGGGAAGCTGTTCATGAGCAGGCGGGCATCGGGATTGCCGGTCTCGATCTTGTGGAAATACTGGGCAGCCTGCCGCTGAACCGGCCCCATGCCGTCGCCGATGAAGTAGAACACATACTTGGGTGCTGCCGCAAAGGCGGCGGAGGTAATCAGCAGGAAGGCAGCCGAGAGCAGCAACGAGCCGATTGTCCGGGGGATGTTGAATCTGGGTTTCATGTATCGTCCTCTGTTGTATGGATTTGGCACAACGCCATTGGTTGCGGCTTGGCTCCCTGCAGCGGGCGGTACATGAAGTGTCAGGGGACGACTGCTTTGCAGAATGCGTCTCGGTTGTGTCCAGATGTACTACATTATTTGGAGCCACTGCTTACTTACTGCTCAGTGTGGCGGTTCCCTGTAGGGCAAGGTCAAGAGGGATTGTGAATTATTTTTCAATCTTTCCGGCAAGCAGCAAACAGAGGGGTGCGAATGTCGCAAAGTGTCTCAGAGTGCTCCGTAATGCTGCATTTGCGTAGTGAGACATGCGTGCTGTGCATTGGCGCATGCACACCACAACCCCGGCTCATGCTGAACATTCAGCATGGTTTTTCGTTGTTGCATCTTTGCCCTCTGGGGGAATGTTGTAAGGATTGATTGTTTGTATAAACAGTATGTTGCCGCATTTTGCGTGCGATGTGCACCGCGATAAGTGCGGACGTTCGCTGCAACACTGTATGCACGGGGCCCGTAGTATGAGGGCGGGATGTGCAGGTTCGCTGATGAGGGCATTGTTGCGGAGCAGGTGATGTAGATCTGTTGCTGCAAGTAGTGCCGTGACTGTTGGGGGGGAACCCGACCAGCGATAAAAAAATCCGCTCTGCAGCCATATGGTTGCAGGGCGGATGATGTTTGTTTGCAAAGTCTGCCACGGCCACGGCGGGCAGGTTTTGCGGGGCGCGGGTCTGTGTGTGTCAGGCCTGTTCCGGCTGCTGGCGCATGATGATGAATTCCTGATGCGGAACAACTTCCATGTTGATGCTGCGTTCGCATTCGATGAATCCGCTGCGCCGGTAAAAGGAAAAGGCCCGTGTGTTGGCGCTGAACACTTCAACAGTCAGGGGGCCCCGCATGTCAGCAACATGGCGGATAAGCCGGGCGCCGATGCCCTTGCCGGAAGCCTGCGGAAGGACAAACAGGCCGCCGATGGTGGTGCCGAGCATGCCGATAAAGCCCTGCACTGTGCCGGAATCGTAGACCCACATTTCCGCAACGGGCAGATAATGGTTCTTTACAAGGTCATATTGCCGGAGCAGCTCTTCTTCGCTGAAGAAAGGGTGTCCCGCGCGGGAGGCCTTGAGCCATATGTCCAGAACGGCCTCGCCGTCTTCGGTTCGGTAGCTTCGAATATGTTGATTCATGCGCTGTTGATACCGGATGTGCGGTTGAAATTCATCAAGAATCGGCATGCGGCGGACTGAGAACAGGCCTTGCATCCGGCATGCCCAGCTGTTCCTGAGAGTCTTCGCTACAGGCAAGACCCGGGCGAGGGCATAACCGCGTTCCGTCCGCGTTGCTTGGCCCGATAAAGAGCCTTGTCAGCGCATTTGACAAAGGATTCCACAGAACTGCCGGTAACGTATTGAGCCACACCAAAGCTTACGGTTACCTTTTGCCTTTCCTGGGTGCAGTCGGGCTGGTGCGACTCTATGATGTTGCGCAGCCGTTCCGCCATGGCTGTCGCGTGCTCGATGTTGGTCATGGGGCAGACGATGATGAATTCTTCGCCGCCCCACCTTCCGGCTTTGTCCGTATCACGTTTATGAGCGGTGATGAGGTCGATGGTGTGTGTTATCACCTTGTCGCCGACATCGTGGCCGAAATTGTCGTTTATGCTCTTGAAGTTGTCTATGTCGCACAGGATCAGGCAGAGAGGTTGCTCGCGGCGGTTGTATCGCGAGATTTCGCTCTTGATGATCTCTTCTATCTTGCGCCTGTTATACGCCCCTGTGAGATGGTCCTTGGTGGCAAGGTGCTCCATTTTGAGAAGCATGCCCGATTGTGTATCGGTGAGCAGCTCTAATTCTGCAAGCAGCCGGCCGTTAATCATGTGCTGTACGGAATACAGCAGCAGCACCGTCAGCAGTGTGGTGAACATGTTGATGATGGCATCGGGAGACTGGGCATTGACGTAGTCCGCAACCGGGCCGTTTATGTATGTTACGTATACCCGGACAAGAAAGAGCGCTGCGAACATCAGGGCCGCGGTTCCTGTAAATCCGCAATGTTCTTTGTAGGTTGCGTCGGTTGGTTTGAACAGGATGCAGGCTACGTAAAGAAATATGGGGATGAGCATGCCCGAGAAGAGCAATATGCGGATTTGTATGTCGGGTGTGATGTACGTGAAGTAGAGAAATGCGGCTATGAAGACGCCGGTGTAGAGAGCAAATGGAAGCCGTGAAACACGCCTGCGTGTGAACATGGCCGCCCCGAGAGTGAAGCTGATGACACCGCAGATCATGAGGGTGTTTGCCAGTATTACGGAGAAAAACTGGGGAATGGCGGGGCGCATAAGGGCAATGGTCATGCCCACAGCCTGAAAGATGAAGTGAAGAAGAAAATAGCCCACGCCGCCAAAGCGGTTTTTGCTGACTTTGAACGTCGCTGCCATCAAATATGCGCAAACATAGTTGATGAGAACATAGATGGTGAGGGCTGTCCTCATATCAAAGTCTGGCAATAAATTTCCTCCATATAAATTATTAGGTTGCGTATGCAGCGGCACCCTACACAAAAACGGTCAGGCTTGCACCCGGAAACAGGGTGGTTTCAGTATATTGCAATACAGGTATGTATGGCACAAAAAACTGCCCCAACCCTGTTCAAAATAAGGGCAGAATGATGTCAGCCCTTGTTTTGAACAGGATCGGGGCGGCCTCTTCCTGCGCTTTGCTGATGCAGGCGCGCAGGTTGCGACATGTCTTCCTGCGTCAGGTCAATGCCTGTCGGATTGATCGACGTACCGGTGCAGGGCGGGGAGTGCTTATTGCCATATAATTATGAACAGCCTGCACACGTGGCGGTCTGGCAGGGCTGTCTATGCATCCGGCTCAGCCCCGCTTGATGTTGTATACGCCGCGACCTTCTGCAATGTGGGTTTCGCGGTTACCCGCAGACCAGACAACCACGTGGGCGTTGCCGACCTTGTTCCCCAGCAGGCGGATTTTGGCTTCCGCATACAGGTCGAACGCTTTGGCAGGTCGCAGGTAGTCCACACTCAGGGTGATGGTAGCTATGTGGTCTTCCGGCTTGCAGTGGGTCCATACCGCAAAGCCGCCGCAGATATCCACAAGGCTGGAGATGACGCCACCGTGGATCATGGAACGCTTGGCGTGGCCTATGAGCTGATCCTTGTAGGGGATGAACAGGCGGACGCAATCTTCTCCCAGATGGTCCACCCGGACGCCGAGCAGGAGATGGAAGGGGAATTCGTTTTCGATGAAGTTGTGAAGCGTGGCGTTGTGCATGATGATATCCTGTTCTGAATAAGTGAATACGCTGCAACGCTGGCAGCAGAACGAATTGTGAGCCTATTCATGTCTGCGGCGAATGCAAGAAAAAATCAGATCTGGTGCTGCTGTATGAAACAGGGGTGATGCCGTTGCGGTGGGGGGGTGAAGGCGTGCGAGGGCGTTGGTTGAGGCAGTGGGGGAGGGCTGTTGACTCATTGTAGTGAATCATTTGCGTTGACATTTCATGTGGTGGCATCGTGCACTAATTTTTAAGGCAGTTCTGCAGCTTGATGGCGGGTTAATCATGTCAGGGGGATAATCAAAACGGGCACCTTGAGCGGTTTAGCCGAACCTGCACGTACGGGCGTGTTGTATTTGAATCTGTAATTGTTCAGGCGCGAGGTTAGTGAGATTGTTTGCAAGGGAAAATCTAGTCAAACGAATAGCGGCCTCATGATTCTATCGGAACTCTAAAGTTATCTGAGGTGTTATATAACAATGCTGAGAACCCGGTTTTGCACTGTTCTCTTGACGGATAAGCTGATGTGGTGAATATGAATTATTTTGGAAGCTTTTGGAATGATGCTGTTGTGCGTTGATGCGGCTGCCATGGGGAGGCAGAGAGGTTATTGTGTAGTCTTGTTGGTTTTCAGGAATAAGTAGTAATGGTTGTATTTGTAAGGTGGGGAGTGTCAGGTGGGAAAGAATATTGTCGGGGACCAGTTTCTATATAAAGACATGTTTTCAATATTGTTTGGTGTTTTAAGAATAACTGCCTGTTGTTTGATTTATAAATTTCATTTTGATGGAATTTATAATTATGATTCTGGTATTAACGTTCTTATTCCTTTCGTAATATTTATGTTTTTATCTGGTTTTTACGCACGGGAAAACGCTAAGAATATGGGTGGTTGGGTAAGAAGGCGGCTTGTAAGAATTTACGTTCCATATTTGTTGTGTGCTGTTGTTGTTATTGTTTCTAATTTTTATATGAATTATAAAACTGTAAATATATTAGATGTTGTTTCGGTGTTGTTTGGCATAAATTTGTTTACTGGTGGAGTTTTGTATGTTGTATCGTGGTATGTTGGATTTATAATTAGCTATTATTTAATGTATTATTATTTCGTTGTTTTGAAGACAAAGGTTCTCAAATTGTTACCAGTTGTTTTTATAATTGTTATTCATAATGTATTTGGTGTGAGTTTGTATTTGTTGTATGGTTTTGTTATTGGTGTGTGTCTTTCGCGACTGTTTTATCGGTTTAATGTGTTCAATGGAATATTATGTACATCGGGAGGAAGCGTTTTTCGTCGTATAAAATCGCTGGTTATGGTTGTTCAAAACTGCACATATGAGTTCTTTCTAGTTCATGGTCCTGTGTTGCTTTTGTTGGCACATGTTGTAAAAATGGACGGAAATTCAGCTTTGTTGTTAGGAGGGGGTATATCCATTGTGTTTGCTGTTATTTTGAAGCATATAGCAGGTGAAATTATTAAAAAGTGTCAATGGATAGAAGTTGGCCAGCGGGCAATAGTGGCCAGGACATTGTAGGGAAAAGTTGCAGTTAGGCTATGTTGTATTTAGTAGCATACGCTTTGAACAAGGCCTTTGGCGAGCGTTCGAAGTAGGTTTTGAGTTGATTGTGATTTGAAATTGAGCAGCCCCGATTTCCGTTTTGGAGTCGGGGTGTATTGAGTTTGTAAGTGTGGTGGATGGTGTTGTCGAATGAGTTCAATAGGTCTGGATCGGTGTTTCCGGCAGAGATAGGGGGGGCGGGTATCCTTTGGGAGATAATTGGAATGGTAGCAAAGCATACGCCTGTTTATGTCCCTACGGACGGCCCTGAGGGGTGGAGGCAATTTCTGGCTGACCCCATTAAGCAATGGAAGAATGGGTGTTCAGCAAAAGAGTTGGCATACAGCTGGGAATCTGCAGAAGGTTTTCCGTTTGAAATTGCGGCAACTCTCAATTCGCATCCCGCATTTGATAGCCTTGAAATTTTATTTGCCGTTCCTGAGTATAAAGTACCCTTGCCTGGTGGGGGCAGAGCATCACAGAACGACCTTTTTGTGCTGGCAAGACATGCTGATGGGCTCGCTGTGATAATGGTTGAAGGGAAAGCGTCTGAGTCATTTGGCCCAACACTTGGCGAGTGGAGGGCTGAGGGTTCGTCTGGTAAGGTTAGCAGGCTTGCGTACTTGCAGAGTGTATTGCGCCTTAATGGGGGGCTGTCAGACAGCGTCCGGTATCAACTTCTTCATCGGGCGGCTTCGGCATTGATTGTCGCAGAGCGTTTTCATGCTGCGAGTGCAATCATGTTGGTGCACTCGTTTTCCATTGATAACAGGTGGTTCGATGATTATGCGTCTTTCTTGAATCTGTATGGTGTGACTGCTGAGATTGGTGTTCTTCATAAACTGCTGGAAGACCCACAGCCGCATCTGTTTTGTGGTTGGGTTAAGGGCATTCCAGTGGCCCGCTAACAATACAAATAACCGCCCTGACTTCATCCGAAATCAGGGCGGTTCTTTATTAGGGAGCTCATGAGCAGGATTGAAAGGCTTCCTCGCCCTTGGTGGGGTTTGTCCTGCAAAGGCGATCATTACGTCTTTTTCGACAACGGGCAGGCATTGAACCAGCTTTTGGCCGAGCTTATGAAATAGCTTTTGCGTTGATAACGATTTGAAATTGAACAGCCTCGGTTTCCGTTTTGAAGTCGGGGCTGTTTTTAATTTCCTAGATATGAGGTTTTTCTGATATGGTTACTTTGTAATTGAAGTGTATATCGCACAATTCGTGTTTTATGATATATTGTAAGGCAGATGTTAGGATGCATATGCTTGCGCTAATTGTCTCTTTTATTTCTCTTCTATTCTTTTCTAATCTTGAATTTTCATGTGCAACATGTCCAAGTCCGGGGAAGTTTAGGCCTCCATGAAGGAAATTTGATCTTATCTCGTACATGCTGTTTATTATTTTGCTTGAGAGAGAATAAGTTCCGAGCATTGATTCTATGTTAAGTTTTAATTGAGATCGTATGGATTGTAAATTTGCTGTGTTGCTAGATTTAAATAAAGATTCAATTCCAATCATAGACCATAGCAAGGTGATATGTTCATTTAACCTGCATTGTTCTCCAAGCGTTAGTGAGTATGCTGATGCAGCTCTACATAGATTACTATTTTGTTCTCCTGTGAAAATTCCCCTGTTGTTTGTGTACCATGCCCAGCATTTAATTATATCTATGTTGTCAAGTTTTGGCCATAATGTGTTTTTTGAAAATTGTATATGCTCAAGGTGGTGATTTCTGGTTTGAAAATTGCATATTGTTGGATTGTTGTTGAAATATCCTAGTCCAGTAAGTGTATATAGCGATCCAGGGTGAGCTAGGTTGCATATTATTAATAAGTTGTCAATTTCTCTGATAAAATAATCAAAGAAGATAAAAGTAGTGTGCTTGTGATAGTCAAAATTTGTTGATGTTGATTCTTTGTTGTAGTCTTTAAGTTTTGATGCTTCTTTGATGTGTATTTGTTTGTCGATTTCTATTTTAAATTTTAGCGCAAAATACGTACCTTCAATTCTTGGTATGAATATGTTGTTTGATGTTAATTGGTTTGAAGAATAATTATTGTCCATTTGTTCAATTGTAGGGTAGAATTTATAGTCAAGTATTGCAAATTCAATTTTTTTAGATAAACTGATTAATTCAAGTACAAGGTTTTGCGGTAGGTAAGTGTAGTCGGACTTATCGTCAAGATAATTGGTATTATCAATGTATACGATGTGTTCTAGTGATGTTTTGTCCATCTATGGCCTCTATATTCGGATTTTGAGTGGTGTAGCTGCTGTGGTTGTTTTGTAGCTTGGTTGGACTCCGATCGCGAGTTGTGGGGGGGGGGCAAAGAATTGAACTGCCTTTATCATGAAATTTGTAGGCAGGTTAACCTCTCCATTCTGAAATGGAAACAAAAAACCCGCCCTGACTTCATCCGAAATCAGGGCGGGTGCTGCATACGAAAAAGCCCCTGCTTACGATTGTAAGCAGGGGCTTAGATTTTATGGAGCTCTTGAGCAGGATTGAACTGCTTACCTCGTCCTTACCAAGGACGCGCTCTGCCAATTGAGCTACAAGAGCCTATATATGATCGGTCTCAACGGTACTGGTATCGTTCCGGAGACCCGCGTTGCGAATTCCACCTAAAGCAGGTGGTCTTCGAAAAACCAGCCCCTCGAATTTTCATTCGAGGGGCTGGGGGTTCTCTGTGGTCGGGATGAAAGGATTTGAACCTTCGACCCCCTGAACCCCATTCAGGTGCGCTACCAGGCTGCGCTACATCCCGACGTTGCGAAGAGGGTGTTTATATGCTGGGGCGGGTGGCGTCAACAAAAAAATGAAAAAAGCTGTGTTTTTTTCTTTCCGCACTCGAGAATAGTTACAATCAAAACGACTTTGTGTAGGATGTAATCATCTAACACTCTGAAATCTGTTGCTTTGTGAGGAAGTATGGAAATTTCGAGGGTAGTACGGGCAATTTCGCCCGAACAGCTGCGGGAATTCATGGACGGGCGTGAGGAAGGAACCTACTCGCTGGTCGATGTCCGTCAGCCGGAAGAGTATCGTCGGGAGCATCTTCCGGGGGCACTTCTCATTCCCGTTCCCGAGCTGGAAACGCGCCTGCATGAGCTGCCGGCAGGGCAGGATGTCGTGTTCTACTGCCGCAGCGGGGCGCGCTCGTCCGCAGCTGCGCTTATAGCACAGGACAGCGGAGTCATACGGGGCAGCATTTTCAATCTGGAAGGTGGCATTACGGCATGGGACGGCGGCTCCATCGGCAGCATGCCGCGCGTGGAGGTCTTTGCCGGAATCCGTACCGCCGGTGATCTGCTGATGAAGGCGCTGGAGATGGAGAAAGCCGCCTACATTCTCTATGCTACCGTGCGTGCTTCAACCGACCGCGACATGATCTGTGAACTCATGGATACCCTTATCGGGGTGGAAGAAGCTCACGCCAGGGTGGTCTACAAATATCTTGCCCAATACTGGACAGACGGCTCCGGCGAACTGCCCGCCTTTGAACAGCTCTTTGAAATGCTGAACGGCCGTATTCTGGAAGGGGGCCTGTGCGTGGATGAGTTGCAGCCATGGATTCGCGGGGCGCTTGCCGGTGAGTGCATGGAACTGGCCGACCTTGCTCTGGAAGTGGAACTGAACGCCTATGACCTGTACCGCACGCTCGCGCGGCATGCTGCGGGAACAGGGGGGGCCTATGGGTTTGGCGCGGATGCGGAACTCATCTTCCTCAACCTTGCTTCGCAGGAAAAGCACCATGCCCGTCTCATCATGAGCAAGGTGGCAGCGTTCGGAGCAACTGCAGCGTGACACCGACCACCATTCCCGTTGCCCTGACCCGTTGCGCGGACTACTCGCCGGACGCTGTTGAATCTGCTGTCCGCAGCGTGCTGGATGCGGCCGGAGTCCGCCCTGCTTCAGGTACCCGCGTGCTGGTCAAACCCAACCTTCTGAAGGCCGAGTCCGGCGGGCTATGCTGCACGCACCCCATGGTAGTGCGGGCAGCCTGCCTGTATTTTATGGATTACGGCTGCCGCGTCACTGTGGGCGATTCGCCTGCCTTCGGTTCCGCAGACAAGGTGGCGCAGGCCATCGGTCTGGCTGATGCGCTAACCCCGCTCGGGGTGCCTGTCATCACGCTGGACACTCCCGTCTCTGTGACGCTGCCTTACGGCATGACTGTTGGCATATCGCGGCATGCCCTTGAAACGGACCTGCTGGTGTCCGTTCCGCGCGTAAAGGCGCACACGCAAATGCGCGTGACATGCGCCGTGAAGAATATGTTCGGTTGCGTGGCGGGCGTGCGTAAAGCTCTTTCCCACACCACGCATGGGGACAAGAGGAACGCATTCAGGGCCATGCTTGTGGAAGTGGCTGCCGCTTTGCCACCCACTGCGGCACTTGTGGACGGCATTGTGGGCATGGACCGCACTGGTCCTTCCGGCGGAGATGCTTTTCCATTAGGCATGGTGGGAGCCGCGCAGAGTGCGGTTGCGCTGGATACGGCCGTTTATGCGGTGCTGGGGGCAGCGCCGGAGATGATTCCGCTGTGGGGGGAACTGCGAACTCGCAGGACGCACGGTGCGTTTGCAGAGCAGCTGAGCTATCCCCTGCTTGCGCCGGAAGAGGTGGCGGCAAAGGGATTCCGTTTTCCGGGTGCCTTGACACCGGAAACCTTTCATCCGCTCAGACTGCTGCGCAGTGCGATAAAGCGCTGGTGGATGGCCCGCTCGTGAATGTGAAGGGCCTGACCTCCTCTGCTGTTGCGGTGGGCTGCATCCGTTTCAGACTATGCGGGAGCGTTGGCCGTTCTATAAGAAGCGGAGAGCGCCGGTTGTTCGGCACATGAAAGGGATGTTACCGCTCCGGAATACACAAAGAGCGCTTTCTGTTTCATATTGTGAAATAAGCGCTTGCCGCTTCATACGAAGAAAAAGCGCTTGCTGTTTCCTAATCGGATAGGGGACGTTATCCGCATCGGGCAGGGGCAGACAGCAGTCGAGTGACTATGCTTCCGCGCTTGCGGGTGCCAGAATGGGGAACGGCCCTTTAAGCTTGAGCAGGTCGGGCAACGCCTTGAGGCGCTTGAGTGCATTGTCAGAAATGCTCTGCCCCTTGAGCAGCAGGACCGTGCCGTCTGCGTTGACCAGATCTTCCGCCAGCACCATGCCCACTTCCACGTGTTCAAGCCGTGTCAGCTTCACCTCACCGCCTATCTGTTCGGTTATGTGTGCCTTCAGTGCATCCAGCACGGCGGGGTCATATGCGTTGTTGGTATTTGCCGCGATAAGCTGGTCCACTGCTTCGCGTGCGGTTATTCCCTGTTGGTCAAGCCGGTCATAGGCAAGAGAAACGCGCAGAATCCGCGCCCCGAGCGGTGTATTTTCAGAATAATCGTCCAGCTGATGGGCAATGAGCTCGGCTACCGGTGCCATGCGCGGAATATTGGAGATCAGGCTGGCACCGATATCAGGATGCATGCCGTAAACCTGCTGTTCCTCGGCTCCCAGCGGTTCGTCACGCATGACCTTTTCGAGCAGGTCTTCGGGCAGCCCTACGCATCCGAGCTGGCACAGCATCGAGGCAACATCCAGCTGCCACAGGTTGCTCTCGTTCAGCCGCTTGCCCAGCGCACCCACCACGGTGCGTATGCGTTCGCTTCGGCCGAAAGCCTCCGGGCTGACGAGGGCCAGCACATCCACAAGCACCTTTACGCTGCCCAGCAGGGTGCCACGCAACAGCTCCTTTTCCGCCGTGACAAGGCGGTATTGGCGAAGCGCATCACGCAGCATGGCGAGCAGCGTGTCGGGCGGGCAGGGTTTGGTGAGAAAACGGAAAATGGCTCCGCGGTTCACGGCGTCTATGGCGGCATCAAAGTCGCCTTGTCCGCTGAGAATGACGCGGACTGTGTCCGGTGCGACTTCCCGTATTTTTTCAAGCAGGGTAATGCCGTCCATGACCGGCATCTTGAGGTCGGAAACGACAACAGCGAAGGGACCCTTGGTCCGGATGATTTCAAGTGCTTCCTTCGGTCCGGGGGCCACTTCAACGGCGAACTTCTTGTGCAGATTCCGCTGGAATGTGGCGAGAATGTTCGGTTCGTCGTCCACGAACAGTATTTTATCCTGAGCCAGCAAGGGGACCTCCGTCAGATGAGTGAAATTTCCTGAATCTGTCGTTCCTGCGGATCCCACTGATACTTCACGGCAACATTCTTTTTGTCGAGCCGCATGGCCTTGTCTCCGATCTTGATGCGTGTTCCAGGATGGGCTTCTTTTTTGATGATGACATGCGAACGGGCCAGCGAGTGGTTGTTGAGTGCCTTCAGGCGCCCAAGTTCCTTGTGGATTTCGTTGAGGCGTTCTTCAAGCCGGGCGCGCACCCGCAGCATTTCCGCCACGATACGGCGGTCGCCTTCGGCGGTTTTGAGAAGTATGGCTCTGGGAGTGCCGTTGCCCAGCCACTGACTCAGCCGTTGCTGTTGCTGGCGTATGGTGTCCTGCTCGCGGGTGAGCACATCAAGTTCGGGAATGTCCAGCGCGATGGTAAGCGCGGTCTGTGTTCCCAGTTCCGAACCGGCTTCGAGAATCTCTATGCCCCGTGCGGCGATGATGGAGCCGCCGAGCACTATGCCCTTTCCGGACTGGGCCAGCACCGAGCCTTTGCAGGTAATGAACGAGTTGGTGATGCCGCCGTTTATGATGACATCGCCTTCCGCCTCCAGCACGGCGTCCTGCGCATAGGCCGCCTGAATGGTGCCGCCGGTGCGGATGAGGTTGCGGCCTTCCATGGCTATGCCGCCGCGCACTTCAAGATCGCCGTTACAGTTAATCATGGCGCTTTCCACAGCGCCCTCCACAATAATGTGGCTGGCCGCCGTGATGGAAAAGCCCGTGCGGACGGAGCCCTTGATATGCACAGAGCCCGTCTCCACCAGAATGTTGCCGGTGCTCATATCCACATCGCCCTGTATGAGCAGCACCGTGGAAACACCGATACTCCCCTTGCTTACGTCCACCAGCCCCTTGGCGGTGGCTTCGTACAGCGTGGTGCCATCCTCCTGCGGCACCTCCCGGATATTGTCGCCCGTTCTTACGGGTCTGTCGGTTCCGTCGCGTGCGGGAATTTCTCCGCCGAACACATCAAGACCGCGCTCTCCTTTGGTGGGCGGATAATAGCGGGCTATGGGCGTGCCTTCGGCAACATGGGGATGAGCGCCACGGTCGCGGTAGTCTATGGAGCCGTCTTCAGCCCGTTTGCCCACGGTTTCGCGTTCCGTCAGCAGGCGTTCGAGTTTTCCGTTGGAGCCGTGTTTCGGGGGCTTGCCCTCGCAGAGCACCAGCTCCTGCGGCACGCCTGTTTCCTGCGCGCGCACAATGGCCTCGTTCAGGCGATGCATGTCTATGGGCAGGGTAACCTTCAGGTCCTTGGTGGCCCTCTGGTACGTGATGGGCGGGATGGGGTTGCCGCGATAATCTCTGGCGTATACCGAAGCCTGCACCGAAAGGGCGTCCTTGGAGATGCGCACAAGAGGCACAATCTGAAGAACGCCGCCCACCATGCTCATCATGCCCGGCGCGGTGGCGCGTACTTCACGGGTGGTCATGTCCAGCGTGTAGTAGGGTGGTTCAGGGGTGCCCCCCGCAGATTTACCTGCGGCAAAGGGGGCAAGGCTGGTGGCAAAGCCCAGCAGGGTGCCGGCCATGGCCGGATAATCCGGATCACCGGATAAATCCATGAACTGGCAGAATGGTTCGGGGCTGCAACTTGGCTGAACGCTTTCGACCTCGTCTGTCACCTTACCCGCCTCCCGGCTTTGTATGTGAATATGATGCATTATACGATATTATGGTATTTTAGATCAACCATTCTCTCGTGCTGCCCTGTCATTAGCTGCAGTATGTGCTGAAATGGCAAGAACGATCAGGTATATTTTTTGAGCATATGCTATTGGCTGGTGTCCGTTTGCGGCCGTATATTGGTGTGGTTAACCTTACAGTTGACATGTTTCATCAATTGTTTCAAACACTGTTTGAAACAGGAGATGGGATGGATAAATCGCGTTCGTGTGACCGGTTGCTGAAAACGGCCCGGGAGATATTTGAGCGGCATAGAGCCTGCTGCCGTATTCCGGCAGCCCCGGGGCGGTCCGCAGATGATGCGGCAACCCGCCTTCGTCTGCTGCAGGTTGCGCGGGGTGTTTTTGCGGAGAAAGGGGCCGAGGCTACGGTGCGCGACATATGCCGCGCTGCCGGTGCCAACGTGTCTGCCGTTAATTACCATTTCGGCAGCAAGGACGGGTTGCTGGCCGCAGTGATGTGCTCGGTGCTCGAGGATTCTCTTGCTCTCTATCCCATGGACGGCGGTGTGCCGGAAGATGCTCCGGCAGAAGACAGACTGTTCGGTTTTGTATTCGCTTTCTTGTGTAGAATTTTATTGGTGAGTGGCCGGGGTGAGGAAAAACGGTTAGGGGAAATGCTCTCGGATGCCTTTATGCGTCCCATGGCTCCCTTTGAACCGCATGCACAGGCGCATCGTGATGCGGTTGTTGCGTATCTGTCTCCTTTGCTGCGGGAACTGGTTGGCGCTTCAGCGCCCGGTGTGCCGCAGCCCGGAGAGGATTTCATCATTCTGCTGGCTCGCTCCGTTGTGGCGCAGGTGCTGATGTATAATACCAACAGGTACAGAATTCTGGCCGAACGCGGGGGGCATCCCTTTTCGGCGGAAGAACTGGCCGTTGTGGCACAACATATCACCCTGTTCTCGCTGGGCGGGGTAAACAATGTTTCGGAGTATCTTATATGCGGATAGTTCGCGTTAAATCCCTTGCGGCAGGGGTCTTGATTGCCGCAGCGCTGGCATTTGCCGGTTGCGATGATTCGTCCAAGGCATCGGCAACGGATTCCGGTACGCAGGCGGCAGTGTCGGGCAATGCGTCTGCCATGGCCGACAAGCCTGAGCTGCCCCCCAGACCGGAATACGTGGTCAACGTGAAGGTTGAAACGATAACCCCTGCAAGCATGCGGGATATTCTGGTGCTTCCGGGAGAAACCGAGGCGCTGGATGACGTCAGTCTGGCTGCGGAACGGGCCGGTGTTGTGGAATGGGTTGGCGTTACCGAAGGCCAGATGGTGAAGGAAGGCCAGCAGATAGTGCGCATCAATCTGTCTGCATTGCAGGCGGCACTGGACAGGGCAAAGGCAAACCTGAAGCTGGCTGATGAGCAGCTGCGCCGCCGTCGTGACCTCTACGCCCGCAAAGTGCTCTCCCGCGAGGAGCTTGAACAGTCTGAAAACGAACAGACCGTGGCTCTGGCGAACCTTCGCGAGGCAGAAGTGAATTACAACTATGGCATAACCAGTTCTACCGTCTCCGGCGTGGTGAACAAGGTGTATGTCGATCCCGGCGAATACGTGGCCGAAGGCGCCACCGTGGCGGATATCGTGAACGTGGGTACCCTGCGCATCAATTTCAATGTGCCGGAGGCCGATGTGCGCTTTCTGTCCGAAGGCCAGCAGGCCGATGTGCGGGTAGATACCTATCCCGACCGCAAGTGGACAGGCACAGTGGATTTTGTGGCATGGAAGGCTGATCTGGCTACCAGAACCTTTCAGGTGCGGCTGGTGGTGGACAACCGTGACGGCAGAATCCGTCCGGGCATGATTGCACGAGCTGCCTTTGTGCGCCGCTCTCTCAGCGATGCCGTGACTGTGCCGCTGTTCTGCGTGCAGGATAAGGGCGGGGAACGCATCGTGTTTGTGGAAAAGAACGGCGTTGCGCAGGCGCGTACTGTCGAGCTTGGCGTCATTGAGGGCGACCGCGTGCAGGTGCTCAAGGGGCTGGCAGCAGGCGACAGGCTTATCGTGGCCGGACATACCGAAGTTGAAGACGGCACAAAGGTGAACGTGCGATGATATTGAATGAAGGCGCTTTGAAAAACCAGTCTCTGGTTTTGGTGCTGCTCATACTCATAGTGGTGGCGGGGCTCTACAGCTATGTGAAGCTGCCGCGTGAAGCCGCGCCGGATATTCAGATTCCGTATATCTTCGTAACCACCGACTATGAAGGCGTGGCTCCCGAAGATATGGAAAAGCTCATCACCATTCCGCTCGAGCGCAAGCTCAAGGGGCTGGAAGGCGTTGAAGAGCTCACTTCCCAGTCCGACGACGGCAATTCCACCATTGCCATCAAGTTTCTGCCCAGCGTTGATATTGACGATGCTTTGCAGAAGGTGCGCGACAAGGTGGATCAGGCCAAGGGCGACCTGCCCTCGGACCTTGAGGATGATCCTCTCATCAGCGAGATGAACTTTTCGGACCAGCCCATTCTGCAGGTCGTGCTTTCCGGACCGTTCAGCCTGAAGCGGCTCAAGGTGTTTGCCGAGGAGCTTGAAGACCGGTTTGAGGCCATTCCCGGCGTGCTGGACGCCCGCATCATAGGCGGGCTTGAGCGCGAGATTCACGTGGAGTTCGATCTGGACAGGGTGGGGGCATACAATGTGCCGTTTACCACCATGCTCAAGGCTGTCGAGCGCGGCAACGTGAACATGCCGGGCGGTTCCATGAACATCGGCGATGCCCGGTATCAGGTGCGCGTGCCCGAAGATTTCCAGAATCCTTCGGAGATCAACAACATCGTGGCCTTCGTGCGCGACGGCAAACCCGTGTATCTGCGTGATGTGGCCTCCATTCGCGACCACTACAAGGAACCGGACACCCTGAGCCGGCTGAACAAGGAAAACGCGGTTACCCTGCAGATCGTGAAGCGCAGCGGCGAGAACATCATCTTCATCAACGATCAGGTCACTGAGGTCGTGAAGGAGATGCGCGACTATCTGCCGCCCACGCTGAATATCAGCCTTACGGCAGACATGGCGGAAGACATCCGCAGCATGGTGGCCGACCTTGAGAACAACATTCTCTCCGGCCTGCTGCTGGTTCTTATAGTGGTGCTTGTCTTCATCGGCGGGCGGTCTGCCGTGTTTGTTTCCGTGGCCATTCCGCTGTCCATGCTTATTACCTTTGCCATGCTGCGGGTGCTCGACATCACTCTGAACATGGTGGTGCTCTTCTCGCTCATTCTCGCGCTGGGTATGCTCGTGGATAACGGCATCGTTATCGTGGAGAACATCTACCGGCACATGCAGGAAGGCAAAACCCGCTTTCAGGCAGCCATGGACGGCACCAGCGAAGTGGCGTGGCCGGTCATCACCTCCACGCTCACGACCGTGGGCGCGTTCTTCCCCATGGTGTTCTGGCCGGGCATCATGGGCGGCTTCATGTCCTTCCTGCCCAAGACAGTTATTCTGGCACTCGTGGGCTCCCTGTTTGTGGCACTGGTGGTGAACCCGGTGCTGTCCGCACGGTATCAGACTGCCAAGCCTCCGCGCTTTGCCGATGACGGTACCGAGGCATCCTCCCGCTCCCGCAGGGTGTATATGTGGATGCTGGAATGGTCTCTGAACCATCGCTGGCTTGTCCTTCTGATCTCGGTAGCCATGTTCATCGGTTCTGCGGCGGCTTTCAGCATGTTCGGCAAAGGGGTGGAGTTCTTCCCTGAAACCGAGCCGAAGCGTGCCTACGCCAATATCAAGATGCCCATAGGCACCAACCTTGATGCCACTGACAGGCAGGTCAGGGTTATCGAGCGCGTTGCATCGGAATATGATGATGTGCGGTTTGTCATTGCCAGCAGCGGCGCGGGCACGGGCGGCGATTTCGGTGGCGGCGGAACGGGAACACACCTTGGTTCCGTGGCGCTGGACTTCCGGCCCATTGCCGAGCGTAAGCGCCATTCTTCGGATATTGTGGCCGAGGTGCGTGACCGGCTCGCGAGCATGATCACCGGCGCGGAACTGCGGGTGGAAAAAGAGAAGGAAGGTCCGCCTACGGGCGATCCTGTGAGCCTTGAAATATACGGCGACGACATGAAGGTGCTAGGCGAGATTGTGGAACAGGTGCGGGGCATCATGCGTGATATTCCCGGCATTGTGGACCTGAAGGACAACTTCGTGAACGGCAAGCCGGAGATCCAGATCCGAGTGGACAAGGAAAAGACCGCTCTGCTGGGGCTCGATACCTATGAAGTCGCCTATACTGTGAAGGCCGCCATCAACGGTGCCAAGGTAGGCGTATACCGCGAAGGCAAGGATGAATACGACATCATTGCCAAGCTTCCCGAAAAGGACAGACAGTCCGTCGAGGCCCTGCGCCGTATCACGGTGTCCGGTCCCAACGGTGAACCTGTTCCGCTCACCACGCTGGCGGATATCCACCTTGCCAGCGGTCTTGGAGCCATCAACCACAAGGACCAGAAACGCGTAATTACCGTTTCGTCCGACGTGAACGGCAGGCTGGCCAACGACATCATCAAGGAGCTTGACGCCAAGCTGAAGAAGCAGAGCTGGCCCCGCGGCTATTCATATAGCTTCGGTGGTGAACAGGAAGAACAGCGCAAGGCGGAAGAATTCCTCACCGAGGCATTCATCGGTGCCATTTTCCTCATCTTCATGGTGCTGGTGGCGCAGTTCAACTCCATGCTCACGCCGTTCATCATCCTGACCTCGGTGGTGCTTTCGTTCATCGGCGTGTTCCTCGGACTGCTGATTACGGGCACGGCCTTCGGCATCATCATGACGGGCGTGGGTGTCATATCCCTTGCCGGCGTCGTGGTGAACAACGCCATTGTGCTTATCGATTACTTCGAGCAGCTCAAGAAGACAGGCATGGAGACGCGCGAAGCCTTGCTCAAGGCCGGGATAACCCGTTTCCGGCCGGTTATGCTCACGGCTATCACGACCATTCTGGGCCTGCTGCCCATGGCTATCGGCGTGAGTTTCGACTTCTTCAAGATGGAACTGATCACCGAATCGGAATCGGCCCAGTGGTGGGGCCCCATGGCAGTCGCCGTTATATTCGGCCTGCTGGTGGCTACGTTGCTGACGCTGGTTGTGGTGCCTGTGCTCTGCTCGCTGCAGGACAGCCTGCGCGCCAGAAAGCAGCGCAAACGTGATGCCGGAAAGGGAAGTGATGATGCCGCCGGTACTGCGCCCGCAGATCCGGAAGGGCAGCACGCATAGCCGCCATCCGATACTGAAGACAAAAAAGAAGGACGCTCCGTGGAGCGTCCTTTTTTATTGCGTTGCTATCAACGATTGCTCATTGATTACAGGGTCTGCAGCACCCAGGCTACGCGGCCGATAATAGCTTCGGCGCGTTTTTCCACGGGCAGAGACTGCTCGGGATGAGACTGGTTTTCGCTGCGCATGATGAAGCGGTTGTTGGCCGCATCAAGGAAGAGGCGCTTCAGTGAAATACCCTCGTAGGGGACGAACACCCCGTAGATTTCGCCCGAAAGGACGTTCTTCTGGTTGGTGTCCAGACCTACGTAGGCACCTTTGTGGATAAGGGGTTCCATGCCGGATGCTTCCACGCGCAGTACCTGAATGTTGGTGCCTGCGAAGGACTGGGGAATGCACAGCTTGCCGATTCCCTTCAGCACGCGCTGACCGTTGTCGTCGGTCTCGCACTGCATGGAGTGTATGGTAACCACGGCGTTGCGGGCATCGGGATCTCCGAATTTGGCAGAATCCTCGAACACGCGGCCGGCGGCGGGGCCTTCAAGGGGTTCATATCCCTGTTCGGTGCGCAGGTACATGGGGCCGACGCCCTTCTTCAGCCAGTCGGGGTTTAAGCCGAACTTTTCGAAGAGCTTCATATACCAGTCGGAAGGTACAGAATTGCGGCGCTTGGCATCGGAAATACTGGATTGACGGATGTCCAGCACTTCAGCCAGCTCAACCTGAGTTCTGGTGTGGGTTGAGAGCTTGATGCGCTCAAAAACTTCATCAAAGGTGGACACGTGATTTCTCCCGCCTGTCACGGCGATGGCACGGAAGGGATGCGCATGCACCGGTTGACATTGTGTTTTTTCTTGTATAAGAATTGCTATATCGTAATGCTGTGTCTGCTCCCCGGTAGATGCAACAGTGCTGAGGCGGAAACGTCTGCGCACACTTATGACGGTAAGCGGGCATCCCTTTATTCAAGGGGCAAACTTTATCCCCATTCCATCCTTCCATGGATAGGGTCCTTGTCAGCATCTGCATCGTCGTGCATCTAGTGGGTGTGCAAGCAGAGCACTGCTTGTCCTCGGTACCCTGCCGATGCCATCCCCGTGGGAATAACGTCCGGCGTTCACATTGCCGTGGCGATGTATCATGTTGCGCCAAAGCGCATGTAGACACATTACCATATACAAAAAACAGGATGATATCAAACACCAATGTGTGCGAACCTATTTGGTGTGGAAATGTTCTATTCTTATCAGTGTTTAGCACCTGAAAAGCGACGGGGCTGACACAATAAACGCGGCAGAAGGTATAAGCCTTCTGCCGCGTTTTTGGTATTGTTCTGTGTATAGGTGCTTACTTCAGGTATTTCAGGAACTGATCGTCCGTCGTGAGCAGAATGCGTGTTTTGCCGGCAAAACTCTTCTTGTATGCCTCCATCGAACGCTGGAATTCATAGAACTCCGGAGACTTGCTCAGGGCTTCGGCGAATACCCGGGTAGAAAGTGCTTCACCCTCACCTCGGATTACGGAAGCCTGTCTGCGGGCTTCAGCCAGAATCACGGCCTGTTCCTTGTCAGCAGTGGACTTGATGGTCGTGGATTCTTCCTGACCTTCAGACCTGTACTGCTTTGCCTGACGTTCACGTTCCGCACGCATGCGGCCGAAGATGGCTCGCTGGTTTTCGGGCGGCAGATCGGTACGCTTGATGCGTACGTCGATGATCTCAATGCCGTATTCCGAAATCAGATCCGAAGAACGTTTGGTTACCATCTCCATGATGGCGCTTCGTTCAGAGGATACCACTTCCGTCAGCGTGTAGCGGCCGAGGAAAACACGCAGCTGCGAATACACGATGTCGTCCAGACGTGCCTGCGCACCGGGAATGGTGCGGACAGTCTGATAGAAGCGCAGCGGGTCGGTAATGCGCCAGCGGGCATAGTTATCCAGCACAAGCGCCTTTTTGTCCTTGGTCAGCGCTTCGGCAGGCTGCGCATCATAGTCGAGCACTCGGGCGTCGAAGTAGATGACATTCTGCACGAAGGGCAGCTTGAAGTGCAGACCCGGTTCGAGGACGCCACCGACAGGCTTTCCAAGTTGCAGCACGAGCGCGTTCTGGGTCTGATGCACGGTAAATGCCGACTGGAACACAACCACAAGGCCGACAAAGATGCCGATGATGAGAGTGAGCGATCTGTTAGACATGATTACTCGCCTCCCTTCACGGTCTTCAGCTTGTCGAGGGGCAGGTAAGGAATTACCTGTGACATGCCCTTGTCCGGCAGAATGAGTTTTTCCACATCGGGGTTGCCGAGGATCTCTTCCATGGCCTCAAGGTAGAGGCGCTTTTTGGTGATGTCCTTGGCCTTGTTGTATTCCAGCAACACGGCGAGGAAGCGGTTGGCTTCACCCTCGGCGTTCTTTACCACGGTTTCCTTGTAAGCCTGTGCCTGGTTCACGATCTGCGCGGCATTGCCTCGGGCTTTGGGCAGCAGTTCGTTACGGTAGGCCTCAGCTTCATTGATGATACGGCTGCGGTCTTCGCGGGCGCTGGCCACGTCCTTGAATGCGTCGATGACTTCCTTGGGCGGATGTACATCCTGCATCTGCACGGCCACCACGCGAATGCCTGCCCCGTAGCGGTCAAGAATGGTCTGCAGCAGGTCGCGGCAATCACTCTGGATCTGGGTTTTCCCCTTGGTGAGGGCGTTGTCTATCACGTTGTGACCGATGACTTCACGCATGGCCGCTTCAGAGGCGCTCTTCACGGTCCAGGGTTGCTGGGTGACGTTGAAGAGGTAAGCCACGGGATCCTTGATCTGATATTGCACGATGAACTGAACATCCACGATGTTCTCGTCACCTGTGAGCATCAGGGATTCTTCCTTCACCGAGCGCATGGCGCCCTGCTGGAAGGTGCCGCGCTCAGTGGAGCGGAAGCCCACTTCAAGACGGCGGATTTCCGTGATTTTGGGTTTGTAGACGTTCTCTACCGGGAAGGGCAGATGGTAATGGGGGCCGGCTTCCACAGTGCGGTCATATTGACCGAACCGCAGCACGATACCCACTTCATCTGGTTCCACGATAAATACGCCCGAAGCCAGCCAAAGAAGTAAGACCAGGCCAAGCACAAGCTTGCCTGCGGGGAATTTGAAACCCCTGAGCTTCTTCAGGCTGTCGCCGATAGGGTCGAGGTTGGGACCGCCGGGACCCCAACCGGGCCCGGGGCCCTGTCCGCCACCGGACTGCCTTTGCCGTTTTTCTTGCAGTTTTTCCCAATCCCAGTTCATAATGCTTGAAAAAATATGGCAGTTACGAGGATAGGTCAAGAAGCATCGGTATAAAACCGCGTCTCTGTCAAAACTTTATTCAGGACTACTCCCCGAACATGAAACCAGTGACTGAAACCGTCTTCCGCGCATATGACATACGCGGCGTGGTGGGCTCCGATTTTGACGAAGAATGGGTGGAATGCCTGGGCAGGGCCATCGGCACTTTCTTTGTGCGCCGGGGGCATCGTGATGCCGTGGTGGGGTACGACTGCCGCCATTCCTCTCCTTCTTATCAGCAGGCCCTGACCAGAGGATTGCTTTCCACCGGAGTGGACGTGACCGCTCTGGGCATGGTGGCAACCCCGCTGCTCTATTTCGGCATTGTGCATCTCGGGCGGCAGGCGGGGGTCATGATAACCGCGAGCCATAACCCGCCGCAGTACAATGGCTTCAAGGTCTGGGCCGGACGCGGGACCGTGCACACCACTGCCATACGCGAAATTTATGAGATCATGGCCTCCGGCGAATTTGCCGAAGGGCAGGGCATTGGCTGCGAGTTTGACATTGTGCCGGATTATGAGGCCGCTGTGCTTGAACGCAACCGGCTTTCCCGTCCGCTCAAGGTTGTGGTAGACGGTGGCAACGGCGCAGGGGGCGAAGTCTGCGCCCGCATATTGCGCCGCATGGGCTGCGAGGTTGAGGAAATGTACTGCGAGCCGGATGGTGACTTTCCCAATCACCATCCCGACCCTACCATAGAGGCGTACATGACGGACCTCATCGGCCGCATGCGTGCTACCGGTGCTGATCTGGGCATAGGGCTGGATGGCGATGCCGACAGGCTCGGCATAGTGGATGCCGGAGGCAGGCTGCTGCTTGGTGATGAACTTTTCAGCCTGTTTGCCCGTGATGTGCTGGCCAGATTGCCCGGCAGTCTGCTCATCGGGGATGTGAAGTGCTCTCACCGCCTGTTTGACGATATCCGTCAGCACGGTGGCAGAACCATGATGTGGGTGACGGGGCATTCCGTGATGAAGGCCAAGATGCTTGAGGAAAACGCCCCCATGGCGGGCGAGCTTTCCGGTCACATGTTCTTCAACGAGGGCTGGTTCGGCTTTGACGATGCCGTGTATGCTGCGGCGCGCATGGCCTCCATCCTTTCCGCGCAGAAAAAACCCCTGACGGAACTGCCGGGGTGGCCCCATGCGTGTAGTACGCCGGAATTGCACGTACCGTGTCCGGATGCTGTGAAGTTTGCCGTCATAAAAAAAGCACAGGATTATTTTCGGGCACGTCATGATGATGTAATAGATATTGATGGCGTGCGACTGAATTTTCCGGACGGATGGGGACTGGTGCGCGCATCCAATACGCAGCCGGTGCTTGTGATGCGTTATGAGGCGCAGACCGGAGATAGACTTGATGAGATACGGACGATGATGGAAACGCCGCTTCTGGAATGGATAGCCGAAGCGGGCGGACAAATATAACGCTTCGCGCCCTGTGCGCGGATGAAGGCGGCTGAGATGAAGATATTGCGGGCAAACAAGATGGAGCGGTGTATCGGATGCCATTCCTGTTCGCTGGCGTGCGCCCGTCTGGTGCACAGAAAACTGTCGTGGAACACGGCGGGTATACGCATTGCGTCGGCTGGCGGCCTTTCCACCGGCTTTGAAGCGCATTTGTGCGTGGCCTGTGATCCTGCACCCTGTGCTGCGGCGTGTCCCACCGGTTCGCTGACACAGCGTAAGGGCGGTGGCGTGAAACAGGAACGCGATCTCTGCATCCGCTGCGGCAAATGTGCCGCAGCCTGCCCCGTGGATGCCATATACATGGAACCGGAAGAGAATGTCCCCTATCTGTGTATTCACTGCGGGCGGTGTGTGGCCTTCTGTCCGCACGGGTGTCTGGAACTTGTCGATGCCCCTGATTCGGTGCATGAAACCGCCGGAGAGGGTGGCTCCACAGGTGTTTCCACGGACGCTTCCACGGGCGTTTCCACGGACGCTTCCACGAATGTTTCCACGGATGTTCCCACGGACGGTCAGGCAGCCAAAGGGGTGAGCGATGCGTACTGATTACAGCTATTCCCGCGTATTGCATGTCGACCTTGAAACAGGTCGCTCCCGTGTGCTGCGTTTCGGCAGCAGAGCCGAGCATCTGGGCGGCAGCGGTCTTGCCGCAGCCCTGTATGCAACATATGGCCTGCCGGAGGCTCCGGCGCTGGACCCAAGACAGCCTCTGATATTTGCCGTGGGCCCGCTTACAGGCTTCTTCCCGCTCATGAGCAAGGTGGTGTGCGGATTCCGTTCGCCCTATACGGGCGAGTGGGCAGAGAGCCACGCCGGTGGCAGGCTTGCCCTGTCGCTGCGCTTTGCAGGGTATGATGCGCTTATGGTCACGGGGGCGGCACGCGGCCTTTCTGCACTGGTGGTCGGCGCGCGCACCGTGGATGTGCATGATGTGAGCTATCTGCGCGGAGCAGACGTTTTCTCCGCCGGTAAGTATCTGCGCCGTTTCGGCAAGAGCAGCTCGGGCCACCGTTCCTGCATCCGCATAGGACCTTCCGGAGAGCGCGGTGTGCATTACGCTTGCATTAATGTGGATTCCTTCCGCCATTTCGGCAGGCTCGGTGCCGGGGCTGTGATGGGGGCCAAGAACCTCAAGGGTATTGTTGTGCAGGGCGACGGATCGTTTGTGCTGCCCGAAGGCAATGCCTACGCCAAGCTTATGCGCGAGGTGTACAAGGACATCACCGCCACGGACAAGATGCGCAAGTATCATGACCTCGGAACTCCGGCCAACCTGCTGGCACTGAACGAGCTCAAGGCCCTGCCGTGGAACAACCTGCAGAAGACATCGGACGAGCGCATAGACGGCGTTTCCGGCGAGACTTTTGCCGACAAGTTCCTGCTGCGCCAGACGGCCTGTGCGGGCTGCCCCGTGGGGTGTATCCATATCGGCCTGCTGCGTCAGCAGTTCGCCAAGGACCATGAGTTTCTCTACAAGCAGGTTTCCTACGACTATGAGTCCATTTTCGCACAGGGAACCATGCTGGGGCTGACAGACGCCTCAGATGTGCTGGCCCTGCTGGACGAGACAGAAAAGCTGGGACTGGACTGCATGAGTTCCGGTGTGGCGCTCGCATGGGTTGCCGAGGCTTCGGAAAAGGGTGTGTTGAGCGAGAAGGAAACCATTGTTCCCATACGCTTCGGTGAGGTGCAGGGCTTTCTGGAAGCGCTGCGTCATCTGGGCATGGCGAGCAACGAGTTTTACCGTGTGCTGGGTACCGGTACGCTCAAAGCGGCCGACATATACGGCGGCGCGGATTATGCCTGTGTTCTCGGGCAGGAAATGGCGGGCTATGCCACGGGCGAAGTGTTCTTCGTCGCACAGGCATACGGGTTCCGCCATTCGCATCTGGATTCCGGCGGCTATT
The DNA here is from genome assembly GCF_013340285.1 of Desulfovibrio subterraneus. Lineage (NCBI taxonomy): Bacteria > Pseudomonadati > Thermodesulfobacteriota > Desulfovibrionia > Desulfovibrionales > Desulfovibrionaceae > Desulfovibrio > Desulfovibrio subterraneus. The sequence goes on from NZ_BLVO01000012.1 coordinate 273,605, forward strand.
CGTGGGACCAGAGCGCCAAGGACAAGGATGCAGGCAAGGCTGTGGACTTCCTCGTGGATGACGAGTACAAGCGCATCCTCATCAACAGCATGGTTTCCTGTATGTTTGCCCGCGCCTCGTATGGCCCTGATCGCATAGGCGAGTGCCTCGAATCGGTGGGACTTGCAGATGTGGCCGCCAATCTCGGCACGGCCGGCAAAGCCATGCAGGCCCTGCGCTGGAATCTCAAATGCCGCACCGGTTTTGATGTGCACGCCGTGCGTATACCCAAGCGGTATTCAGAGGTTGTCACATGGAAGGGCGGCATTGACGAGGCCTACATGAACGATGTGCGCAGGCGTTACGAACAGGCTATTCTGGATATGGCGGCAAAGGCTCCTGCCATTTCCGGAGGAGAGGAGGGGTAATGCTGTTCCGCTCCAGGGGCCCGCTCATCAAGGCCGAGAGCGGGTCTGAACTCTTTCTCCGCTCGATGCTGCTGATTACCGTGGTTGTGCTCGTGGGCGTGGCCTTCTGGTATCAGATCGGAGCGAACCTCCGCGATATCAACTCGCGGGGGGCTGTGTGGGATGAAGCCAATGTGCTCACTGCCGACCAGCGGGCAGCCTTGCGCGAGTATGCCGCCGAATTGAAGGAAGTATATGGCATAAAGCTGCGTCTGCAGATTCGCACCTCGCCGGTCGCGTTGCCGGATATGGACAGCAAGACCCTGTTCATAGGCATAAATCCGCAGACACAGCAGGTGCTGGTCGAGTTCCCCACATTGCTGCGCAAGGCTTTGGGAGATGATTACCTGTACCGTATGCAGAACGAGCATTTCGGCCCCTATTTTCAAAAGGGCCAATGGCAGCAGGGGCTCGCAGACGCGTTGACCCGGTTGTGGTTGGACATGGGGGGCGGTTAGCAGGACCGGCCAGCACGGTTCGCTCGCATGCGGCTTGAAACTACTATTATTTGACCGGAACGGGCAGATTACTGCCTGTCCGGTTGCCAGCTACGCACCGCCCGTTTTCAGACAGCCGGGCGGTATCAGGTGAATGACATATATGAAGCAAGTTCAGATATTCACGGATGGTTCCTGTCTCGGAAACCCCGGCCCCGGCGGCTGGGGCACCATTCTTCGCTGTAATGGCACGGAAAAGGAGTTGTCCGGCGGTTTTTCGCTGACAACCAATAACCGCATGGAGATTCTTGCCGTTCTTGAAGGGCTGTCTGCCCTGACTGAGGAGTGCAAGGTCGACCTGTACACAGACTCGCAGTACGTGCGTAATGCAGTTGAGAAGAAGTGGCTGGTGAACTGGCAGAAGAACGGCTGGAAGACCGCAGGCAAGCAGCCTGTGAAGAACCGCGACCTGTGGGAACGGCTTGTGCCGATGCTGAAGAAGCATACCGTGCAGTTCCACTGGGTACGGGGACACAGCGGGCATCCCGAAAATGAGCGCTGTGACGTTCTGGCCCGTACAGAGGCAGGCCGCAAGGGGCAGCCGGCTGATCCGGGGCACGAGGCGTAAACCTGCGCATACCGTGTAGCACGATGCTGTTTTTCAGGGACAGGTTCGGTAGTCCGGACCTGTCCTTTTTCATCGATGTATCAGGTTACGCTATAATAAAGAATAATTCTCATTGTCTAAGTGCCTGCAGACAGGTAAATACAGACGAAATACTACGGCACACTCAGAGGAGAGATAGTCATCATGCAGCAGGCGGTGGCTTTGCGAACTCGTAACCCCGGCATGAAGCTTGATATACAGCTTGGCACTAAAATGCTCATGAGCCTGTATGGTTCGGAAAGCAAGCATGGTACCGAACTGATCGGACTGAACCCTTATGAGTATCTCATCCTCAAGATGCCGCTGGTACCGGGTATTCGCAACCGCATGATGCCCGGCGAAGGACTGACGATCAGATACATGTTTCAGGGGACCATCATCGGCTTCAAGACACATGTCATCAACCATATCAGCAAGCCTTCCTCTCTGGTTTTCGTGGAGTTTCCCGATAGTCTGGAGCAGTATGAGCTGCGGTCGGATAAACGCCTCAAATGCATCATTCCCACAGAGGTGCATTCTTCGCACGGGGTGCACAAGGCAGCCATTGTGGATCTTTCTGCCGGCGGATGCAAAATCTGCTTCGAAGTGAAGAGTTCGGATGCTGTGCGCAAGCTCGATTCGGACGAGATGCTGGTTATCAAGGGCAATCTGTTTGCAGGCGAAGATGCAACGCTTTCATGCGTGTGCCGCAATGTCGAAATAGAAAAGTCGACCATGACCGTGGGGGCGGCTTTCACTGATCTTGACCCCTGTGTCTCCAGAAGACTCAGAGAGTATATAGAAACCGTTTCGACCTTCCTGTAACTGTCGTATACGGAGTACAAGCGGGCCATGCCATGTGCAGTTTTTGCGCGGCATGGCTTTTTCTTTTGTCGCGTTTTCAGCACATACGGGTTGCAGAGTTTACATGCCCGGTACGGAAGCGTAAGAGGGAATAATGGAGAATTTTATGGACCTGTTGCATCAGCTTGGATTCACGGATTGGCCCGTGCTGTGGGCGGGGTTGATCAAGCCCATGCTCAGGCTCGTATTTTTCATCGCAGCGGGCCTCATGCTGGGGAATATCATCGAGGCGCTTAACTGGACACACGGGGTAGCGCGCATTGCCGCTCCTCTTGTGCGTATGGGGCATTTGCGGGATATCTCGGGTGCATCCTTTTCCATGGCCTTTTTTTCCACCATTACGGCCAACACCATGCTGGCAGGCAGCTACGAGAAGGGGGAAATCTCCCGTCGGGAACTTGTCTTTGCCAACCTGTTTAACAGCACACCGGCCTTTTTTCTCCATCTGCCATCCATGTTCTTCATGGCGGTCCCGTTCATTGGGGATGCAGCCTTTACGTATGTGGGGCTGGTGCTCGCGGCTGCCATTCTCCGCACTTTGGGAACCGTGGCGGCTGGCCGCATCATGCTGCCCCCGTTACCGGAAGGGTGCATAACCTGCCGTCTTGAAGAAGAACGAAGCAACAGCTGGAAGGATGCGCTGCGCAAGAGCTGGCGACGGTTTCGGCAGCGCCTGCCGCGCATTCTCTACATCACCATGCCGGTGTATTTGCTGATGTATGTTATGAATAAGACTGGTGGGTTCGATTCTCTGCAGGCAATGATGGAAGGCAGGGTGGGCGTGCTGAACTTTCTCAATCCTGCCGGAATCAGCGTGGTGCTCATGCATCTTGCCGCAGAGTTCGCCGCCGCACTTGCCGCCGCCGGACAACTATTGCATGCCGGAACGCTGACTGCGCGGGATGTTGTGATGACTCTGCTTGTGGGCAACATCCTTTCATCCCCCATGCGGGCATTCAGGCATCAGTTCCCTTCCTATGCGGGCATTTTCAAGCCGCGTCTGGCCTTGTTTCTTATCGCCTTCAATCAGGTGCTCAGGGCTGCTTCCATCGCGTTGATGGCCGCCCTCTATTACTGGTGGACCGCGTAGGCAGCGCCGGTCTGCAAGCTTGATGACCGAACAGTGCCGCTCCGCTCGTAGAGTTCTGCCGCATGCAGGGGCTGGTGTGGGATTGAAAGTTTGAAGTCTTTGCCCTGGAGGGGGCGTGACCAGCGGATGCTGGTTGCGATCTTTGCGCTTCATGAAACGGCCGCTCTTCAGGGAAGAGCGGCCGTTTTGCATGGCAAAAGAAGAACCCCGGGACGGGTGGGGGCCGTGCCGGGGTTCAACTACTTTGAGCTTATACCGTATATGTGACTCAGGCGTTATGCCTTGGTCGCATTCAGCTTTTTCTCCTGCGGGAAGACCGGCAGGTAGCGGTAAGAGAGCGAGAGCACGATGGCGCCGTAAGCGACAACCAGTGCACTGGAGCCCCATTCCGCCCAGTTCGGTGCATACGTTTCCCAGCTGTCAAAGGGCATTACCGGCATAGCCAGTGCCTGAACCGTGAAGACGTAGCGGTTGATGGTTACACCGATGCAGTCGAGCAGGGCGGCGGAGTAGAACAGTGCAGGGTTGTTGCGCAGGCTGGGAACGAGCAGGATGATGCAGGGCAGCACACCGCAGAGACCCAGTTCAGTCCAGAGCAACCACTGGCCGTATATGTTTCCATAGAAGTTCTGTTCGAAAGTAAGACCCGCGTTGGGCAGGATGGTATTGATCCAGCCGTAGGTGTCCATGAACTTGAAGATCAGGTACACGAACAGCATGGAACCGGCGATCTTGCCCATGAGGCTCTTGATTTCCCAGCTTACCAGCTTCTTGCCGGTCATCTTTTCCATGATGGTGGCGATCAGTACGGTGAACACCGGACCGGAACCCACAGCGGAAATGACGAACAGGAAGAAGGTCCAGGGCCATACGAAGAAACCTTCGCGGAAGACATAGGGGCGGGCGAAGAGCACGCCGTACATGCCACCGAGAGAGCCCTGGTGGAAGGTGGAAAGGAACGCACCGATACCGGCGAACAGAGGCATCATAACGTGCAGGTTGTGCGCGATGTGATGCAGCAGCGGATTGCGGTTAAGCTGCTTCTGTTCAAGGATGAGCGGTACGTATTCGATGATCAGCACGATAAGGTAACACGTGATACAGAAGATAACTTCTGTGAGCATGGAGTGTACGTTGGCGTGCCAGTAACCGAACCATGCGCGAATCGGCTGACCTACGTCGAGAACCAGAATGAGCATGGCGCCTGAGTAACAGATGAACCCTACGATAACCGTCAGGTTGATGATGTTCTTCAGGGGGTCGATGTTCAGGATGTATCTGAGCAGACCGGTGAAGAACGCACCTGCGCCGAGGGCGATGACGGCGAGGTCGAAGGTAATCCAGAGGCCGAAGCCGAAGTAGTCGTCCAGTCCGGTTACGCCAAGACCGGTGCTGAGCACCTTGTACGCGGCGTAGAGACCCCAGGCAGCGACCACACCGACAAGTCCCATCCAGATCATGAACTTCAGCAGGGAACAGCGCTGTGCACCTTCCGGGAAGAGATCATGATCAGCGGGAAGAGAGTAGTTCTTTTCCATGGTGTTCTACCCCTTGACCTTTTCATTATCCAGGTAGTTATCCAGCTGGCGGCGAACCCACTCGCGACGGCTGATGTAGTATACCTGAGTGTCGGCGTGCAGGCGCTCGAGCAGGCGGCTGGCATACTTGGAGCGTGCCAGGTGGTACACCTGATGGTCGGGATTGTTCAGATCGCCGAATACGATAGCGCCGTTCGGGCAAGCTTCGGTACAGGAAGTAACGTAGTCACCGTCGGCCAGAGCCTCGGGGTCACGTCCTTCCACGATTGCCTTGTCCTTGGCCTGCATGAAGCGGTGGTGACAGAAAGTGCACTTTTCGACCACACCGCGGGGACGTACGGATACGTCGGGGGTGAGGGCCTTTTCCATGCCTTCGGGCCACACAGGGTCAAGCCAGTTGAAGTAGCGTGCATGGTAAGGGCACGCTGCCATGCAGTACCGGCAGCCGATGCAGCGGGGGTAGATTTGGCTGACAATGCCGCCTTCTTCGTTCTTGTCCGTTGCAATAACGGGGCAGACCGATACGCAGGGCGGGTGGCCGCACTGCTGGCAGGGGCGGGGCAGGTACGCTACATCATGCTCAGGGAAAGGCTTCTTGTTGCTGAGCTCATAGACTACCAGCCAGTTCATCACCTTGATCTTGTTGGAGGCATCTTCGATAGGAGACAGGTTGTTTTCAGCCTGGCATGCAACCATGCAGGCACCGCAACCGGTACACTTATCGATGTCGATTGCCATCCCCCATTTTACTTTGAATTCTTTTACTTGCATGACGATCGTCCCTTATGCCTTGCTGATGGTGACGCCGGCCATGTTCCAGACGGAAAGGCCCGTTCCTGCTTCGAAACCGACGGTCAGCAGCTGCATGACGTTCTCGCCCTTGCCTTTGCTGAACTGGTCGAAGGCGGTGTGACCGAGGCCCATCAGAACGGCAATGGTGTCGTTCATGATGCCTTCGAAGATGTTCACGCGGGCGGTCAGGTTGCCGCTCTTGTTGCTGATGACGATCTTGTCATGCATCAGCACGCCGAGCTTGCGGGCGGTGGCGCCATTCATCGCTACGTACAGCTCATTGCCCTGCAGTTCCCAGCGGCGGATAAGCTTGTTGTTGTACGGCGGGATGGCGGTCTTTGCGGTACCGATGCCGAGCTTGAAGACGGGAGCCACTGCAAAGTCGCCTTCCTTGGCCTTGGGGGCCACGCTCTTTGCAAGAGCGTCTGCACCGAAGGAAAGGGAAGCGCTTACGGTGGCGTCGCTCATGAAGACGTTGCCGTCCATCAGACTGTCCCAGTCTGCACCCATGGCCTGAGCCTTGGCCTGCAGCACTTCTTCCCATGAGCTTACGCCAAGCGAGCAACCGAGCTTTCCTGCAAGGGCGATAATGTAGTCGCCGGCGGGCTTCACGTTTGCGGGCATGGGAGCCACGGGGCGGGCAAGGCAGTAAAGTGCCTGGCCGGAACCGTACGGGGTAGCAACGTCATCCAGACGCTCAAGGCCCATGGGAACGGGCAGCACGAGGTCGCAGAGCATCGCGGTTTCATCAAGGAAGGTGGTGAAGGTAGCCTTGAAGGGCACCTTGGCCAGCACTTCGGACATCTTGGTTGCCTGCGGCAGCGCATAGGCAGGGTTGGCTTCGTAGAAGACCATGGCCGCGGGGGCCTTTTCCTTGCCTGCGTTGATGCGGGACATGTAGGACACGAAGTCCTTGCCCATCATCTCGGCGCGGGTCATTGCAGAAGATACCACCGGTTCGGCAACGGGCAGCAGCTTGAGGCCGCCCTTGCGGTTCATGCCACCGAGCAGCATGTTCACGGCAACACCTGCCATGACAGTGGCGGCACCGGTGCCCTGACCGAAGTCGGAACCGGTGATTACCAGAGGAGTGCGGGCCTTCATCAGTGCGCCGGCCACACTCTTGAGCTGTTCGGGGTTGGTGCCGGTGATCTCGGCAACCTTGGCGGGGTTGTATGCTTCAACAAGGCTGCGGAATGCGTCGAAGTCTGCAGCATCGGCCCTTGCCCCGGCCTTGATGAGCAGATGCGCGATACCGAGAGCGAAAACGCCTTCGGTGCCGGCCTTGATGGGCACCCACTGGTCAGCGCCTGCTGCGGTGCTGTTCTGCACAGGACCGGCAAACACGTACTGAACTGCGGGTTCTTCGCCATGGGGACGGGCAGCCTTGTATGCCGCACGGTTGCGGATAACGGTGCCCCAGGTTTCGAGTACGTTTGCGCCAATGGCGAGAACGTAGTCGCTGTTTTCGATGTCGTAACCGAGCTGACCCTTGCCGCCCATGGCTGCAACGGCCTTGGCTGCGGGCTGCGCTTCGGTGGGCATCAGGTAGAAGTTACCGGAACCCGCCTGGACGGCGATTGCGGAAAGAACTTCGTTGATGGTGCCGGTTTCGTCACCGGACACACATGCGATGCCGCCCTTTGCTGCACCGAGTTTCTCGGCCAGCATGGCGTCGGCTTCTTCCCAGCTGATGGCAACATATGCACCGTCTGCAGCCTTCTTCAGCGGACGCATGACGCGCGCGGGGCTGTGGAGCATCTGTGCTTCAGCAACTGCCAGGGGGGAGATACCGCCCTTGGAAAGCGGATGGTTTTCGTCGGGGAGGATGCGCACAGGGCGGTCGCCCACAAGACGAACCTTCATGCCCACGCAGGAAGGACACAGCTTGCTCACGGTGGAGACATAGGTGCTTGCGCCATCTACGTTGGAGGGAATCCAAGGCCAGTTCTGGGTCCAAATACTTGCGTCGTCGAGCAGTTTCCACGGAATCGGCGTTACCATAACGCCTGCGCTGACGCCCGCGACGAACTTGAGAAAACCTCTTCTATCAACTGCCATTGAAACCACCCCTTTTACTTATGGCAGACATAACATGCGTTGCTGGAACGAGTGGTGCCGTAGTGCTCAGGGTGAGCATGGCATTCCTCGCAGCGCCACATCTTCATGGTCTGCTTGCTGTACTTGGTCAGCTTGTTTTCATAGTAAACCGGGGCTTCGTCCGTTTCGGCCACATTGGGATGGCACGAAGAACAAAGCTCGGTCTCGGTAAATTCGTGACACTTGTTGCACGAATCCATCGAGTGAGCCGCATGGCTGAAGAACACGTTGTCCGGCTGTTTTTGATAGACAAGCCATTCGACTTCCTTGCCGGTGTTTACATATTCTTCAATGAAACGGACCTCTTCAGGATCGCTTCCCATGGGTTCGCTGTGACATTCTGCACAGCTTTCCGTGGTGGGGAGACCCGCAAAAGTACCGTCTTCACGGAGGAAGTGGCATGACGAACATTCCATGCCTGCACCCTCCATATGCACCTTATGGCTGAAACGTATCGGCTGATGCTTCTGTGAATAAAGCATCTGCGGGAACGCCCACCAGCCCAAGATGAGTGCCACTACCAGACCTACGAAGAACGGGGCTGCGCCGCCAAACTGGCCGGACGCGCTGTTCCCGTTGGCAGGATGTAAATGCCTGTCCGCCATAACCCTTCGCCTCATAGCTGGTTTGAAAAATTAAAAAAAATGCCCACAATTGCCACGCCCATTACCTAAGCGGAAGCCAATTGCCGTGTCAAGGTGAAATAATTCACGAACTCAGCGTCTGCAGCGGTAACCGACTGTATGTATTGGAAGTAGAAAAATACGCTCTCATCCTTCCATTTACGCATTCAGGGTGATCAGACTCGCCCTGTCATTTTTACGCCCGATTCCGGATTCAATGATCTCCGGTGAATGCGTCCTTTCAAAATGGATGTGTCTTGCGATGCGGGTGATGTTCTGCGAGCGTTCTGTCAGTGAGAGGTGTGGGCGCGAGGCGTTTGTCCTTGTTTGGCACAAACGCGCACGTCAGTGTGCAGGGCGTGCTTGAGCCCGGCGCAGAGCCGCGACTTGCGTGCCTTGTATGGATTCCCCGCAGGGAACATCTGATAGCCCGAGGGCCGGACATGGGATACCGTGTCAGACCCGAATCATGCTGACTGATTGTCACAGACATGGGGTGCGTTGAAACCGGAAGATGGCGGAGCGGGATGTGTTTGCCGTTAGTAGACAAAAGGCGTGGCGAAGTCCCGCAATGCCGGCAGCAGCTTGTCTTTTTCAGATAAAACGGGTGCCATATCCGGCCATTCTATGGCGAGGTCGGGGTCATTCCACGCGATTCCCCCTTCCATCTTGGGATCGTAGTAGGCGTCGACCTTGTACTGGAACTCGGTTCCCCGCTCCAGAGTCATGTAGCCATGCGCAAAGCCGCGCGGAATGAGCAGGCGTTTGAAATTCTGTTCGGAGAGAACAAGCGTGTAGCATTGCTTGAAGGTGGGCGATCCGGCCCGCAGATCAACTGCAACGTCAAAGACAGAGCCGCGTGTTACCCACACCAGTTTAGCCTGTGATACCGGTGGCAGCTGGAAATGCAGTCCGCGAAGAACGCCTGCCTGCTCGGAGCGGGCGTGATTGTCCTGCACAAAGTCGTGCGGCAGCCCTGCCTGTTGCAGGGTTTCCTTACGGTACGTTTCAATGAAGAAACCGCGGTGGTCTCCGTGAACTTTGGGTTCCAGGACGACCAGCCCCGGAATGCCGGTTTGTACGATCTGCAAGCCCAACTCCTTGGCTGGTAGTATCATAATAATAGGGGCATGTTAGCTTGCCCGAAAATGATTGTGACAAGTGTACATGAACCCGGCGGGGTTGGAAAGAGGTGTGAAGCAGGGGCGGGTTTCTCAAAAAAACGTCTTGCCCCCTTCCCAAGTGTGGTACGCATAGGTATAAGGATTGCCGAATATCGTGCAGTATGCACGACTGCGAACCGGATGCACAGGCCCGTGGGGGGCGTGGAGGCAGGGTTTCGGGGTATTATTGCCGGCATGCTGTGGTAAGGGGCTGGTTCAGAAAATGAGTGTTGTTAAAAATGATATCGCCGGAATGGCGAATGCATCGGGCGTGTCCTCTGTGAGTGATGCCGGGTCTGATGTCGAGGTGTTGCGCGAGCAGCTTCTTTCGCTGCGTGAGTCTCATGCCGCGCTTGAAGAGACGGTGGAACGGTTGCAGCGTGAGCGACAGCTGCTTGAGGATATCCTGAACGCCATTCCTGACAAGCTGACGGTGCACGACCGTGCTGAGAAGGTTGTCTTCAGCAACTGGAGCGAAGAGGATACCTACTGGGAGAACAGGGGCGGAGACAGAGACGGTACCGTCTGCTTCGGCTGTTTTTTCAGGGGCGAGAAGTATTGCGATCAGTGTCAGGTCGAAGAGGTTTTTGAGACCAGAAAGCAGAAAGTCATCGAGCTCTACAATCCTCAGACGCGGGAATATCGTTCTATCACTGTGTTTCCGGTTGCCTGCAAGAGCGAAGACTGTTCCATGGTGGCAGAGTATGTGCGCGATGTTACCGCCACCCGCAAGATGGAACGCGAGCTGCGTGTTGCCAAGGAAGCCGCAGATGCGGCGAACAAGGCCAAAAGCGAATTTCTTGCATCCATGAGCCACGAAATACGTACGCCTATGAACGGGGTGCTGGGCATGCTTGATCTGGCCATGGATACCGAACTGGACGAAGAGCAGCGTGAGTATCTGGAATCAGTCCAGAACTCGGCTGAATCTCTGCTGGCGCTCATCAATGACATTCTGGATTTCTCCAAGATCGAAGCGGGCGTCATTGAGCTTGATAATCAGGCCTTCCGGCTTCGAAAGCGCCTGTCAGCTCTGCACACCATGTTTGTGCACCGCGCTGAAGAGCGGGGGCTCGACTTCCGTTTCTCCGTTCCGGATTCCGTTCCCGACGGTCTGATGGGAGATCCGCTGCGCCTGCGTCAGGTGCTTGTGAACCTGCTGGACAATGCACTCAAGTTTACCGAATCGGGGCAGGTGCAGCTGGCTGTGGATGTGGTGCAGGACTTTCCCGACAATTCGGTCGAAATTGAATTTTCTGTTACTGATACGGGCTCGGGAATTCTCGAGGCCCATCAGGAGCGCATCTTCGACAGCTTTGCGCAGGCAGACGGCTCATTCTCACGTCGGCATCAGGGTACAGGGCTCGGCCTTGCCATCTGCAAAAGGCTCGTCGAGCTCATGGGTGGCAACATCAAGGTCAAGAGTGCGCCGGGACAGGGTGCCCGGTTCAGCTTCATCATTCCCTTCCAGCTGGCGTACCTTGAGGAGAAGCCCGTAGCCCGCAAAGCAGGCAGCGCAGAGAAAAAGCCGGTTGCGGCCTGCCGTGGTCGCATCCTCGTTGCCGAGGATCATCCGGTAAACCTCTTGTATATCGAAAAGTTCCTGAAGAAGCAGGGCTTTGAAGTGCAGGCCGTGTCTGATGGAACCGAGGTGATACCTGCGTTGCGGGAAAGGGAGTTCGATCTTATTCTTATGGATATTGCCATGCCCGAAATGGATGGGATGGGCGCGGCAAAGGCCGTGCGTGCCTCCAGCGGGTTGAAGACTCCTTCTACGGTGCCGATAATTGCCATGACGGCTCACGCCATGAAGGGCGACCGGGAGCAGTTTCTTGCCGCCGGTATGGACGACTACATCGGCAAGCCCATCAACTCGGACAACCTGCTCAGCCTGATTTTGAAGTACCTTTTGCAGAATCAGGCATAGAATTAGTCAGGCGGGCCGGTGGCAATGCTTTTGCGGCCTTGCACTTTCTGCGGGAAACATATATACACCGTTTCCCGCGCGGCATGGCCGCAACGGTCATAATCAAGCGGAAGGGTGGCAGAGCCCGGTTTATTGCAGCAGTCTTGAAAACTGCCGACGTTTTACGACGTCCGTGAGTTCGAATCTCACCCCTTCCGCCATTGAGCATAACTGCCTTGAAGGGCAATCTTTTTCAGGCTTGTACGGCAAATGGACAACCTTGGAATACCTTGGTGGTACATATTGCGAGGTGCAAGCCTGTGTCATTTTCTGCTCCCCCCTGTCATTTCCAGTTTGCAAGTGATTCAGGTTTCACACGATCTGAGGGTGTGCTTCCTTCTGCCGAGCGGGAATACGTGCATACCATTCGGGTGCACTTCATGTTGGCTGCCCAAATATCTGTGTGCTTATCATAAGTATGACGCAGGGTTGAATGTCCTATATGGTTGCTCTGTGTCGTTAGAGAGTATGTTTGATGGTAATTATTAAAAATAAAAATTGACGCATTGTGCGTGTTGGCGTAGTCTGTTTAATTCGTTGTAAAGAAACGTACATGTGTACGTGCGCGAGTTATCAGATAGTTATCGAAAGTATTAAAGTTTGGAGTTTTTTTGAATAAGTTTATTTATGTTGGAAACCTGTCCTGGGAATGTACTAATAATGATCTTCACGCCCTTTTTTATAGATACGGAGCAGTTGTTTCTGCACGTGTGGTAAAAGATAGTGAGAATGGATATTCCCGTGGTTTCGGGTTGGTTGAAATGGGTATTTCAGGTTCTGCAGATGCCATTAAATCTCTTGATGGTTCAAGCTATCAGGGACGAAATATTAAAGTGAACGAATCTCAGCCCCGCGGGGGCCGTCTTCGCTTCTAATCGAAGCTGACTCAGGATTCATAAGCCCGCCGTTTGGAGGGCTTTTTTTATTATCAGTGATATTGCTGTATGCTAATGCATATGCATAAAAAATCAGCATATTCGCAGGCATTCAACAGTGGATTGTTTGATTGATTGTTGATTAAGGCCGAACGTAATCAGCGATTATGCTGGTTTTGATTGGAAAAAAAAGAGGCAGCGCACAGGCGCTGCCTCTTTCATTTCAATAGTACCGAAAGGGGGCTAGCTGGCAGGTGTGTGCTTTTTTGAAACCATGATGTCCAGAATCACCTTGTCGGTTTCAGCCATGCCGCTGGTGCCGAGGCGTCCGAGGTTCTGGATGCTGATTTCAAGATCGTCGTCCACAATGCCCTCCTTGCCGCTGACAGAGGTGCCCTTCTTGGCAAGCAGGGCGGCCTGAATGCCTGCTTCAACAGCAGACGCCACCTTGAGCGCGCAAGAGGTTTTAGCGCCGTCGCAGATCATGCCTGCAATGTTGCCCACCATGTTCTTGATGGCAAAGCCGATCTCACGCATGCCTCCACCGAACAGCATGACAATGCCGCAGCTGGAGCCCGTGGCAGCCAGAATGGCTCCGCACAGAGCAGAGAGACGGCCGAGATGGTGCTTCAGGTGAATGGCGGTGAGGTGGCTCATGATGAGCGCACGGGCCAGCTGTTCATCATCGGCATTCAATCTGCGGGCAAAAGCCAGCACCGGTACGGTGGCGGTGATGCCCTGATTGCCGCTGCCCGAGTTGCTCATTACGGGCAGCATGATGCCGTCCATGCGGGCGTCGGATGCCGCTGCCGCCATCTTGATGGCGAACGAGGCGATATCATCTGCGCGCAGTCCCTGCTGTATATCCTCTTCCATGGAGCGACCGACCTTCAGGCCCCATTCGCGGGACATGCCTTCAGCGGCAATGGCCTCGTTGAGACGGGCCGCTTCGAGGATGAAGCTGATCGTCTCGAAGGGGGCATTCACGGCAAAGTCGTAAATGCGTTCCATGGTCAGGGGCCATTCGGTCTTGACTGCTTCTTCACCGGGCCACGGAGCGGAGAAGGTCTCCTTTCCGTTCTTTTCAACCAGCACAATAGCTGTGTGCTCGCGGGCGATGACACAGCGGGCGGAGTCGGATCCGGCAAAGACCGTCACGTCTGCAATGAGCAGTTCGGTGCTTTCGGCAAGGGCGACCGTCACGCGCTTTTCGGCCAGCATCTGCTTGCCTGCCGCAATCTGTTCTTCCGTCAGGTCGCGCAGCACTTCAAGAGCCAGCCCTGCCTTGCCGCCCGTGGCACCCACAGCGGCAGCAATGTCCAGTCCTGTCATGCCGGTACCGGGTACTCCCACGCCCATGCCGTTTTTGAGAAGGTTTCCGCTCACGAGCACGGTGATGCGTTCGGGCGCTGCTCCCAGTTCCTGCACGGCGCGCGCCGTGGCAAGGGATATAGTGATCGGCTCGGTGCAGCCGAGTGCGGGGACAACCTCGCGGTTGAGCAGGGCAATATAGTCGGACCATTCTGGCTTAGTCATGTGTGTATCCTGTCGGTACATGTTTCGGTACATGTTCGTTGCGATATGCAGTTGCACGGTCTAGGCGCTTACCTTTTCCGCTTGCAGCTCGCCATTGCGGTTGAATATGCCCTCCAGCATCAGCGCAAGAGCGCCGTCGCCGGTGACGTTGCAGGCGGTGCCGAAGCTGTCCTGCAGGGCGAAGATGGCGAGCAGCAGTGCAACGCCTGCGGGGTCGAAGCCGAGCACGCTCACCACGATGCCGAGAGAGGCCATGACGGTGCCGCCGGGGACGCCGGGGGCGCCGATGGCGAAGATGCCGAAGAGAGCGATGAACAGAATCATGGTGTGCAGTTCGGGCAGGTGGCCGTAGAGCATCTGCGAGATGGTCATGGCAAAGAAGGTTTCGGTGAGCACGGAGCCGCACAGGTGGATGGTGGCCCCGAGCGGAACCATGAACTCAACGGTGTTACGGCTGAGGACGGAGGACTTGGATGCGCATTCCAGGGCAACGGGCAGCGTTGCGGCGCTGGACATGGTGCCGACGGCGGTCAGGTAGGCCGGAGGATAGTGGCGGATAACTTCGATGGGGTTGCGGCCGGAGATGAGTCCGCCGATGGTGTACAGCACGGTCAGCCAGATGATGTGGCCGAGCAGCACTATGCCGATAACCTGCAGGAACACGGGCAGCTGCTTGGTCAGGCTGCCTTCATAGGCCAGCCCTGCAAAGGTGGTGGCGATGAAGAAGGGCAGAACGGGAATGACCACCTTGGTGACCACGTTCATCATGATGCCTTCGAATTCGCCGAGGATCTTTTCAAAGGTCTTGGCATTGCTCCACAGGGTGGCCACGCCGAGCAGAATGGCGGTGAACAGGGCGGTCATGACGGGCATGATCGGAGGAATATTCAGCTGGAACATGACCTCGGGAATTTCCTTGAGGCCTTCCATCTGCGTGGCGATGGAAAGGTGAGGAATGATCATGTAGCCGGCAATGGCGGCCATTGTGGCGGCACCCACAGCGGAAAGGTAGGCGAAAGAAACGCCGGCTGCGAGCATTTTGCTCGCGTTCTGGCCAAGACGGGTGATGGCCGGAGCGATGAAGGCGATGATGACCAGCGGCACGGTGTAGAAGATGATCTGGCCGAGAACGTGCTTGATGCTGGCGATGACTTCCATTGCCGCTTCATTGCAGACAAGGCCGATGACGACGCCGGCTGCGATGCCGATGAGGAGCTGGAAAATAAGGCCGAATTCACTCTTGCGCTTTGAATTGTGAGACATGGTAACCCCTTTGCGTAGATCGGTACGGCCATCCCCATGTCCGTACCTTCCGTATGATGTGGTTGGAGTGGAAGAGGGGAGAGGGACTATCTCTCCGCAATGGCCTCAATTTCGACCAGCGCATCCTTGGGCAGACGGGCCACCTGAACGCAGCTGCGGGCCGGGAAGGGTTCTGCGAAGTAGGTGGAATAGACTGCGTTGAACGCGGCGAAATTGTTCATGTCGCTCAGAAACACGGTGGTCTTGAGCACCTTGTTCATGGAAGAACCGGCAGCTTCGAGAATGGCCTTCACGTTTTCGAGAGAGGCTTTGGCCTGCTCTTCGATGGTGTCGGGCATGGTGCCGGTTTCCACGACAATGGGAAGCTGGCCGGAAGTGAACACGAGCCCGCCGAGAACGGTGCCCTGAGAGTAGGGGCCGATGGCTGCAGGGGCTTTGTCGGTTTTGATGATGTCGGACATGGTAACTCCTTTCTGTAAGGTGCAACGCGGAAGAGTTGCTTTGCTTGCGTAAAATTTTTCTTATTGCGAAAAAAATATCAGGTCAATAAATTTTATTCGCAATGCGAGAAAATTTTATCACTCTAGCCGTTCACCCGTTGCAGATAGCGGTAGATTGTGGCTTCGGAAGCGGCAAGACGCGAGGCCACGATGCCGACAGTTCCCTTGAGAAGGAACACGCCGCGCGCGTTGAGGGTGCGCACTATGTCCATCTTTTCGGCTGCTGTCATGCGCTCGGGGGCCACTTCGGCTCCCTCGATGACCTGCACGATAAGATTCTCGGTGAGGTCCTCGATGGACTCGGAGAATGTTTCGCTGTGGTCGTCGGTGTCCTTGGGGCCGGCGTTGTCTATGCCCAGGGCCTGCACCATGCGGCCGAGCAGTTCCCGGGCCTGCCTGAGATCGGAAACATCCATGTTCAGGCAGAGCATTCCGGCAAGAGTGCCATCTGCTTCACGTATGAAGTAGGTGGCGGAATGCAGGGGGCGGTCGTCGCGGGCGCGGGTGGTGTAGCCCATGACCCAGTCTCTGTGCTCATATTCACGGTTGGCCACGAACTTGAGGGCAAGATCGGTGAGCGGGGCACCAACCTTGCGTCCTGTGATATGGCCGTTCGCAATGGCGAGCACGGACTGCTCCTTGGAGGATGTGTCATGCAGCACCACCTCGCAATTGGTGCCCAGAAAGGCACCGAGGAATTGGACAAGGGGTACATATGCCTCAATTGTTGGGGATGGTTTGGTGGACACAATAAATCCTTATGCTGTGAAAAATTTCTTAGGACGAGAAAGAGGTAGCGTTGTGCGAATTGGGTGTCAAATCAATTGAGGAAAAAATAATGAGGGAGTGGATTTCTTAGCCGGTAGGCCGCTCATTAGCTGTAAGTAGTCTTGCCCTGTTTATTCTTTTCGCCTTCCGCGGGACCAGAGCGGGGCCTCTGCCGGGCGGTGCCCGCCCTCAGCAAGGCCCCCTCTGGACTCCCCCTGCCTCGCCCCGGCTGGTCGTTGAAAGTTTGTGCGTCTTGCCGTGGAAGCGAAGCGCTTCCAATCGGCCTGCCATTTGGCAGAGAGGAGCAACGTATTGTGTTTGGGGACATCAGGTGTGGGACGTTGTGGGAATCGGGGGAGGGAAGAAAAATAGAAGGGCGACCGTTTCCGGTCGCCCTTTGTGTTTGCATGTAGCTGCGTCTAGCGGCAGTCGCAGAAGGTGGTCATGCCATATTCCTGGCGCTCGCGATACTCTTCCTGCTTGCCCTTGTTCCAGCGGCTGACGGGGCGGTAATAGCCCACAACGCGGGTGTACACTTCGGCATCTTCACCGCAGCTGGGGCAGTTGAAATGCTCGCCGTGCAGGTAGCCGTGGGTTTTGCAGATGGAGAAGGTGGGCGTAACTGAGATGTAGGGCATCTTGGTCTGGCTCATGGCCTTCAGCAGGTAGTTCTTCACGCTGTCCACGTCCGGAACGGATTCGCCGAGGAAGGTGTGGAACACGGTGCCGCCGTTATACAGGGTCTGCAGCTCGTTCTGGTGCTCCAGCGCGTAGAATACGTCGCCGGTAATGCCCACGGGCAGCAGAGTGGAGTTGGTGTAGTAGGGAATGCTCTCGCCGGAGGTCTTGATGTCCTCGTACAGGTCCTTGTCGATCTTGGCCAGACGGTAGCAGGTGCCTTCGCCGGGGGTGGCTTCAAGGTTGTACAGGTGGCCGGTCTCTTCCTGGAAGTTCAGGGTGAGGCTGCGCAGGTGGTCCAGCACGCGGCGCATGAGACGCAGACCGCTTTCGGAATCAATGCCCTTGCCGAGCAGGTTGAGGCATGCTTCGTGTCCGCCGATAACGCCGATGGTGGAGAAATGGCCGCTGTAGCCGTTCTTCAGATAGCGGCGGCTGTAGGGGAACATGCCTGCTTCAAGGTTCTGCTGGCAAAGCTTGCGCTTGAATTCGAGAGAATCCTTGGCCAGTTCAGCGTACTCGGTGATGAGGTCGAAGAAGTCTTCCTCATTGTGCGCAAGGTAGGCGAGCTTGGGCAGGTTCAGGGTAACCACGCCGATGGAGCCGGTCAGGTCGCCCGCACCGAAAAGGCCGCCGGTCTTCTTGCGGATTTCGCGCAGGTCCATCTGCAGTCGGCAGCACATGGAACGCACATCTTCCGGATTGAGGTCGGAGTTGATGAAGTTCTGGAAGTAGGGAACGCCGTACTTGGCGGTGAGCTGCAGCAGCAGGCGGCCTGCTTCCGTATCCCATGCAAAGTCCTTGGTCACGTTGTACGTGGGAATGGGGAAGGAGAAAATGCGGCCGTCGGCGTCGCCTTCCAGCATTACTTCAAGGAAGGCGCGGTTGATCATTTCCATTTCCTCGGCGTATTCGCCGTAGGTGGAATCCTGATACTGACCACCGATGATGACGGGTTCCTTGGCGATGTGCGCGGGCGGAACCATGTCGAAGGTGAAGTTGGTGAACGGGCTCTGGCCGCCCCAGCGTGACGTGGTGTTCAGGTTGAAGATCATCTTCTGCAGCTGCTGGCGCACCTGCTTGTAGCACAGCCCGTCGTGGCGGATGAAGGGAGCGAGGTAGGTGTCCACGTTGTTGAACGCCTGCGCACCGGCCCATTCATTCTGCAGGGTGCCGAGGAAGTTGACGATCTGCCCGCATGCGGAATCAAAGTGATTGGCGGGGGCAGAGCAGCAGCGGCCTTCGAGGTTGAAGCCTTCGAGCAGCAGGTCGCGCAGGCTCCAGCCCGAGCAGTAGCCCGCAAGGCCGAAGGAAAGATCGTGTATGTGGAAATAGCCGTGGTTATGGGCCAGGCGGATTTCTTCGGGGTACTTTTCAAGCACGTAGCGTGCCTGTACCGAACCGGCCATGTGCAGGATGAGGCCCTGGAACGAGTGGCCCATGTTGGAGTTTTCCTGCACGCGCCAGTCGCTGCGGTCCAGATAGCTTTCGATCATCGTGGCGATGTCGAGATAGGTCTGATTCTGGCTGCGCATTTCGCGGCGTTTTTCGCGGTAGATGATGTAGCGTTCGGCTACGGTGTACAGGCGCGCTTCCATGAGCACCTGTTGAACCATGTCCTGCACATGCTCCTGTTCGGGCATGTCGACACCTTCGAGCTTCTTTTCCACCTTGCCTGCAAGGCGCTTGGAGAGCAGGGGATCTTTGATGCCGCTACCCTTGAGGGCCTTGAAAATGGCGTTGGCAATGCGGTCCAGAGACCAGGTTTCGATACAACCGTCACGTTTGAGGATCTGCTTGGGCATTTTGTCTCCGGGGCAACACGTAAGAATCTCCGGTGCACTGGCACAGCGGAAGAGCGAAAACCGCAAGGGCGGCAAATTTCGTGTTGCCTTTTGCCGAACGGGAAGCATGCGGTGGCGGAACCTTCCGCATACCGTCGGCGTGGTGGTTGGGAATGTATTCCGGTGCGATGAGCACCGGAATCGCTTCAGGCCGGATGTCTGACTCTCCCTCTCCGTGCGTCATGTCCGGGCACGGATCAGCGAAGCTGAGTGGGATTACAGAGGCGGAACCGCTCCGGATTTGCACCGGATTATCCTTGTTGGCTTGCGCCGCCTGAAGAGTACGTTGCGACAGATGGCACCCTAGCAAAAGCACATTTTCGTTTCAAGACCGTGTAAAACTTGTTCCGCTGTGAGACCTTATGGAATTTTGCAACGCACCGGAAGTATAGCGATAATTTTTTTTGAATGCCCCTGTAAGGGGAAAAAAGGTGTTGACTGCCCCTAAAACGGCAAAGCCCCTAAAGAGACTCCCCGATCTGCCGATATATCCATCAGGTGAATACCGCCCGGCATCTGAGTATACCGGAAGGGAGGTGGACCATGGCCGTGGATACCAATCAGCTCATCGTCAGTCTGTCCATGCAGCTTTTGCAGCAGGACCTGCTTACCAATACGCTTTTTTCGGGGGGGCAGGTGGGGCGTGATCTGCGCAGCATGCTGCTGCAGGAAAGCGCTGCCCTGCGCCTGACCGATCCGTCCTCGGCGGCTTTGACGGGGCGCATCCGCAGTGATGCAGGCATGCTCCGGCAGGCTTCCAAGAATGTATCGGAGGCAGCCTCCATAACCTTGCAGTCGGAAAGCGGCGTGGAGACACTGCGCCAGTCGCTTGACCGCATGAAGGAAATTGCCGACGGCGTGGCAGACGGCACCATAAGCACATCGGCGGGGCAGGCGGAGTATAATGATCTTGTCACCAAGATTGACGGCATCA
The DNA here is from genome assembly GCF_013340285.1 of Desulfovibrio subterraneus. Classification (NCBI taxonomy): domain Bacteria; kingdom Pseudomonadati; phylum Thermodesulfobacteriota; class Desulfovibrionia; order Desulfovibrionales; family Desulfovibrionaceae; genus Desulfovibrio; species Desulfovibrio subterraneus. The sequence continues at coordinate 293,668 of NZ_BLVO01000012.1, forward strand.
TCTCCTCTACCTCCTATAACGGCATGAACCTGTTCGACAGTGCGGGCTGGGCATCTGACGAGCGTATCGCGCAGAGTGGTACCTCCGGTGTCCCCGGCACAACAGGTAAGCTCTCGATTCAGGCCGGGGACAGCAGTTTCAATATTTCACTGCAGGATCTTTCGTTCATTGCCGACCGCAGTTTTGCAACCCTTTCCTCCGTGAACGGTCTTACCATGACTGGCGCGACAGATCTGGCAGACGCAACGGCTGCCGCCACCACCTCGTCCCGTGTCTCTTCGTTGTCTTCCTATGTATCCGGCATAGAAAGCATGCTGGAAGGCCGCGCCTCCGACCTTGCCTCGCAGGCATCGGGGCTGAGCGCGCAATCTTCCATATTGGATGCCGCCGCCAGTACCCGCGCCAAGACGAATGAGTCCCGCTCGATTGAACAGCTTGTTCTCGACTATATTGTGAACAATGTAGGCAAGATAATCGACAGTTCAACCTGAGGTGCGATTTGGCATTCAGAAAAAACGCCCCCGTACCGGACAGGTACGGGGGCGTTTTGTAATGATGTCATGCAGGGTTATGAATTCTTCAGTTCCTCTATGAGGCCCTGAAGTTCCTGCGCCATTTCGGAGAGTTCCTCAACGGCTTCTGAAGAACGGTTCATGATGTCGGAGGTTTCCAGTGCGATCTGGTTTACCTCTTCCGCGCCGCGGCTGATCTCTTCCGAGGCGGCCGACTGTTCTTCGCTGGCAGTGGCAATGGCGCGCACCTGATCGGCGTTGGCCTGCACTATATCCACAATGGCCTTGAGCGAGTCGCCCGCTATGGTGGCCAGCTCGGTGGACTTGCCTACGGACATGGATGCTTCTTCCATGCCGCGTATGTTCTCGCGCGATGCTTCCTGAATGGCCTTGATGGCATCGTGCACTTCCTTGGTGGCGGTCATGGTCTTTTCCGCCAGCTTGCGCACTTCGTCGGCAACAACGGCAAATCCGCGTCCTGCTTCGCCCGCACGGGCTGCTTCGATGGCTGCGTTCAGCGCCAGCAGGTTGGTCTGGTCGGCGATATCTGAGATGACTCCCATGACGGAGCCGATGCCTTCTGCCCGTTCACCAAGTTCGCCAAGGCTTTCGCGCAGGGCCATGGACTTGTTGTTCACATCCGAGATGGCTTCCACCACGGAATCCACAACGCCGGAACCTTCGTTGGCCTTGGCCTGTGCATCTTCCGCGTGTTCGGCTGCTTCCGATGCGTTGCGGGCCACTTCCATGACGGTTGCATTCATTTCTTCCATGGCGGTGGCAGATTCGGCCGTGCGCTCACGCTGGCGTTCCGAACCGCGCAGGGCCTCGCCTATCTGGTCCGAAAGCATGCCGGAAGAGGCGTGCACCCGCTGGACAATACTCTCCAGCTGGGCAGCTGCCTGCAGCATGCCTTCCCGTTTGGCGTTTTCGGCCTTGAGGCGGGCTTCTTCAGCCTGCTGGGTTGCCACGCGTGCCCGGGCGGATTCTTCTTCTGCCTCGGCTGTCTTGCGTTCTGATACGGCGATCATTTCCTTGAGCTTGCCCACCATGATTCGCAGGGCATCCGCAAGGGTTCCCAGTTCATCTGTCCGGTGCAGGGCAAGGGTGCCGGAAAGGTCGCCGCCAGCCACCGTGTCGGCAAAGGCCACGGACGTGCGGATGGCACCCACAATGGTGCGGACAATAAGGATGATGACCACGGCAATGGCCAGAATGACGCCCACCGTGATGTACATGCTTGTGTCGCGTACGTCTGCCACGGAGGCGAAGATGTCCGCCATTTCGGCGCCCACGCCTATAATCCAGCCAGTCTTGTCTTCATGACGGAAGGTGACAATCTTCTCCAGACCGTCAACCGTAAATTCCAGTACCCCGTTGCGCTGCTGCAGTATGGTTCTGCCCCAGTCGTAGTCATTGACATCAAGTGTCAGAATGGCGTTTTTGTCGGGGTGTGCGGCCATCTTGCCTGACTTGGCGATAACAAAGGCAAACCCCTGCTTGCCAATTTTTATGGGCGAGACAACCTGTTCGGTGAAACCGCTCATTTCCACCGTGCCGTAGAGTATGCCGGTAACCTGACCGTTGACCTTGGCAGGCACGGCAACAACGAGCACCGGCTTGCCGGTGGCCTTGCTGAGAATGGCGTCGGAGCAGGCAGGTTCGCCGCTCATGGCTTTTTTGAAGTAGTCGCGGTCGCCCACATTAAGCTTGCCCACCTGCGAAGGGTTGTCACTGGCTAAGACCAGACCGTCCTTGTTGGTGAACTTGATGGAGGAAACATACAGGGAGGTTTTGGTGTATGCGAGCAACTTGGCGTTTGCCGCTTCCACTTCCTGCGGGTTGCTGCCCCCGTTGGCCATGACGTTGGTATACGTCTCCCATTTTGCTTCGTTTGCCAGCGAGCTGTGGATATCATCCACCCATGCCCCTATCTGACGGGTGAGGGTTTCAGCCGACTGCCGTGCCTGACCGTTCATGGCATCCTGCACAGCCTGTTTGGCAAGGTTGTAGGTAAGCACGGAGGCAAGCCCCATACCTATGACAATACAAAATATGATGGGCAGCAGAATGCGTTCGCGTAAACCCAATTTCATAAATCCTCCCTTGGTGTGTTGCAGCTATCGGGTGTGGCAGAAGTTGAGCTTTGCGCAACGTCCATCACTCTTGGTATATGGTTACTATTAATAAATACTATGCATTTTATGATAGATTATCAAACAGTTATGGTTGTTGCAAGATATCTTGCATTATTTGCCTGTTGATAAAACAAAAACACCGGAAGGCTGGTTGCCTTCCGGTGTCCTGTGAATTCCTGTTGCCTGATGTTATTCTTTCTTGGGGAGCACAGATATGATCCTGTCTGCCAGTTTTGCAAAGGGCAGACTCTGCAGGTAGACGGTTCCTGTGCCTTTCAGTGTGGCAAGGAACATGCCTTCTCCGCCGAACATCATGGTTTTAAGGCCTCCTGCTGCGGCTATTGAATAATCTATACCTTCGCTGAATGCCACAAGACAGCCAGTATCAACCATGATGGTCTGGTTGTTCAGTTCTTTTTTCACAACGGCACCGCCGGCATGCATGAAAGCCATGCCGTCGCCTTCCAGCTTCTGCAGCACAAATCCTTCACCGCCGAAGAAGCCGGCCCCTATTTTTTTGGTGAAGGCAACACCGATGCGGGTACCGCGCGCGGCGCAGAGAAAGGCATCGCGCTGGCAAAGCAGCTTGCCGCCGGTAGCAGAAAGGTCAACGGGTACGATATGCCCCGGCACAGGGCCGGCAAAAGCCACACGCCGTTTGCTGCTTCCCTTGTTGGTGAAGTGGGTCATGAACAGGCTTTCGCCTGTTACCATGCGCTTGCCCGCGCTGAATACTTTGCCGAAGAAGCCTGAATCAGCTTCGGAGCCGTCGCCAAGGCGGGCTGCGTATTCGATGTCCGCATCCATCCAGCACATGGCCCCGGCTTCTGCTATGACGCTTTCTTCAGGGTCGAGTTCCACTTCCACGACCTGCAGGTCGTTGCCGTAAATCTGGTAGTCAATCTCATGGCTTTGCATAGTGCTTTCCTGTCTGGAGTCGTTGTTCGGTTGAATCTGATTGTCTGCACTGTCTCCTAACACAAATGTGGAAGAAGAGCACCCCTTTAGGTCGAACAACAGCACGCTTCTGCTGCACTGCTTGCGAAATATGCAGTGAAAAATACGCTGTCATATTTTGTAAGCGGGGTTCTTGCATTTTTTATGCGGGCATGTTGCTGTGCCGACGCATCTGATCTTTTCATGGAGTATGTATGACGACGTCATTACCTATAGGTATGTTCGATTCGGGGGTAGGGGGGCTGACCGTTCTCAAGGCACTCAGACACCGCCTGCCCTGTGAAGATATTCTGTATCTCGGTGATACCGCCCGGTTGCCATATGGCACCAAAAGCCCTGAAACAGTCAGCCGATACGCCGTGCAGGCTTCGGGCAAACTGATTGAACGCGGCGTGAAGCTGCTGGTTATCGCCTGCAACACGGCTACATCCGTTGCGCTCGGCGCGTTGCGCGAGGCGTACCCCGGCATTCCTGTCATAGGCGTTGTGCAGCCCGGTGCGCAGGCCAGCTGCCGTGCATCCGTGTCCGGCAATATTGCCGTTATTGCCACGGAATCGACCATTCGCGGCAATGCCTATCAGAAGGCCATTCACGCCATTCGTCCGGAAGCCAGAGTCGTGGGCAAGCCCTGCCCGTTGTTCGTCTCCCTTGCCGAAGAAGGCTGGCTGGACGGCGAACTGGTGGAAGGAGTGGCCGCCCGCTACCTGAGTCCCCTGTTCGAGACGGCTGAACAGGCTGACAGGCCGGACTGCCTGGTGCTTGGCTGCACGCACTTTCCCCTGCTGGCAGGGGCCATACGCAACGTCATAGGGCCGGATATCGCCATTGTCGATTCAGCGGAGACGACCTCGCTTGCTGTGGAGGCGGAGCTGGCGGCCCGCGGCTTGTTGCGTACCGAGCCGGGGTGTGGCGGAACCCGTTTTCTGACCACGGACGATGTGCCGCGTTTTGCTAGAACCGGTAGCCTGTTTCTGGGCATGAACATAGCCCCGGAAGATGTGGAGCTGGTGGACCTTTAGTCCGTTTGACGAGTATTTTATCTGTGCCTGAAGAAAATGACGTGGTAATGTGACCTGAAAGGTGTCGGGCGCGTATACCGTAACAGGAGAAACACGTTATGAATACAATACGTCTGAGTGTTCTTGTTCTTTCCGTGGCTGTGCTGTTCGGCCTGGCTGTTCCCGCCTTTGCTGCCGAAGACCCTCTTGTTATCGCGGATTCCGTCTTCGACAAGGTGGATGAGGCCATGGGCCGTGCGGAAAGAGCACGGGATGTCTATGACCGGGTAAAGAACGTGGGCAAACCCGCTGAGGTCCGCAAGGCTGAGGAAGACCTCAAGAATGCGGAAGACAACCTGCGCAACGCCAATGGCAAGCTCGACTATGCGCGCGAGAAGGCCATTGCCGAAGCAGCGGGCGTGTCTCCCGAAAAAGTGCGGCAGATGCGTGCCTCCGGCATGGGCTGGGGCAACATTGCCAAGGATCTGGGCCTGCATCCTTCCATCGTGAGCAAGGGCGCCAAGAAATCCAAGCACATGAAGGGTAAGAAATCCGGATACGATGATGAGGATGATTCCTCAGGCAAGGGTAAGTCCAAGGGCAAGTCCGGCAAGCCGGATAAGTCGGATAAGTCGGGCAAGTCGGATAAGGGGTCCAAGGGCAAGTCCGGCAAGATGGATAAGAAATCCTAGGTAATTCCGGCAAGCTGGATAAGAAATCCTAGCCGATCCGGTAAGCCGGACGAGAACTCCTGACAAAGAATAAACAAGCAAAGGCCACCCGAAAGGGTGGCCTTTTTAGTTTGGTGACAACCGCTCGTTTTTCCGTGAACTCATAAAACTCATATTCCCGTTAAGCCGGAACTGAGCACCCAAAACGGATTCTCATCGCATATACGAGGTGCAGGAACGTCAGGTTCCTGCCCGGCGGAGCCAAAAAAACTGGAACTGATTGTGTCAGCTGTCGGCAAGGGCCCCTTGAAAGAGGCCATTTTATTCGTTCCGCAGGTAGGGGGCCGGTTTGCGGTTCAGCGCCCGCGCCGTGCCTGCCAGCCCGAAAAGCAGTGAGAAGCCAGTGGCCATAAGCACCGTTGTCAGTGCGGCTGCAGGCTGTATGGAGAAGCTGAGCTTCATCAGGCCTTCTACCGCAGCCCACGCGGCAAGGGTGCCCGTCATGGCGCTGAACAGGCCGGTTGCCAGTCCTGTGAGCAGGAATTCCGTGACAAGGGCGAGCAGAATGTCGCCGCGTGTTGCCCCGCACACCTTGTAGATGACCGCATCATAAATGCGCCGGTGCCTGTCGGCCAGAATGGCTCCCGCCAGAACAAGCAGGCCGGTTGCGAGCATAACGGCGGCCATGGCACGGAAGACCATGCCCATGCGCTCCATCAAGGTGCGCACATCTGCCAGAATTTCGCGCATGCTGAAGGCCGTGACGTTTGGATAGCTTCCGGTAACCTTGCGGTACAGGGCGTCCATGCCGTCGCTTTTGCCGTAGGCGGTAACCGCCCACGTGACCGGAGCGTTATCCAGCAGGCCGGGGGCGAACAGCACAGCAAACTGCAACTGAAATGTCATCCAGTCCACCTTGCGGATGTTGGCAATGGTTGCCGTGACCTCACGTCCGAGAATGTTGAACGTGAGGGTGTCGCCAATGCCGGTGCCGAATCCCTTTGCCAGATCTTCTGTCAGGGAAATTATGGGGGGGCCTGCGTAGTGTTCCGGCCACCACGCGCCCTGAACAATTTCTGTGTCGTCCGGAATTACGGCGGCATGGCTGAGCCCCCTGTCTCCGCGCACGGCCCATTGGACATCGGGCGAGACGGGGGCCTCTTCAACGGGGACTCCCTTGATGTGGATGATGCGTCCGCGCACCATGGGGCCCTGTTCCATGCGGGTTACACCCGGCTCTTTGGCAAGAGCCTCAAAGTCGCTGAGCTGGTTGGGCAGGATGTTGATGAAAAAGAAGGCCGGAGCTTCACGCGAAAGGTCGCGGTCCAGCGCCTTGGTAAGATTCTGCTCGATCTGGGCAATGGCAACCAGTGCGGTCAGCCCGAGGCCGAGGGCGAAGACGAGGTTGACCGTGGGTGCGCCGGGCCGGTGGATGGACGACAGGCCCAGCCGGAAACTGGGGTGTCCCTTTTGCGGTGCACGGCGTGAAAGATGAATCATGCCCCACGCCACACCTCGGAAGATGGCAAGGCAGCCCAGAACCACGGCAACAAATCCCGCCGCAAGCTTCCAGTCCGGCGTGAAGAGAAAGACCATTGCCGTCAGCGCAGCAAAGGCTGCCGTGACCATGACCCTGCCTGCTGTAGTGAGGCGTGCGCGGTGTGTTGCCACGTAGCCCCTGAAAAGAACGGCAGGGGAAACATTGCCCGCAAGCAGGAGCGGCCTGAGCGAAAACGCGACGATGATAAGCCCGCCCAGCAGCGCAGCACGCAGGAGCGGAGCCCAGTGCAGCGTGGCATCGGGCATGACGGGCAGCACTTCGGCAAGCGTCTCCCGCGCAAGCATGGGAACCAGTGCGCCGAGTGCGCACCCGATGATGATGCCGAATGCACCGATGATGGCAATCTGGAAAAAGTAGGTCCATAGCACGGTACCAACACCGCCCCCCACGCATTTGAGGGTGGCAATGTTCTGTATGCGGCTTGCCAGATAGCCGCGAACCGCCTCGGCAATGCCAAGCCCGCCCACAAGCAGGGCGCCAAGCCCGATGAGGAGCAGGTCCGTATCTATGCGGTCCAGAAACGTGCGAATGCGTGGCGCGGCACGGGTGAAGGGTTCAACGCGCCATCCGGCATCGGGAAAGGCCGTTCGCACTGCTTCCGTGAAGTCGTGCACCTGTTGCTCGGTTGCAGCGCGATTCTGCGCTCCTGTATCCAGCCGTATGCGCAGGTGGCTGTGGATGAGACTGCCGGGAATGAGCAGACCGGTGTTGTCCAGCGCCTTGATGGATACGAGCACCCGCGGGCCGAAGATGATGCCCTGAAAGGCCCGGTCCGGCTCGCGTTCAAGAACGGCAGTAATACGCAGCGTGGCGTTGCCGATGGTCATGGAATCGCCCGTCTTCAATTTCAGGCGTTCCAGAAGCAGGGCATCCACAACAGCCCCGAATTCGGGTGGGGAACCTGCGGCTGCGGGTTGCGGCCCTATGGCCTGCTCCAGCGGTATTGCGGGAGCAAGTACGGGGCTGCCATACAGCGGATAGGCGGCGTCCACCCCCTTGAGCGCCACAAGCATGGCATCGCCGGAGGCCGTGTGGGCCATGCCGCGCAGGCTTATGGAGTGGCTTACTGTTCCGCGCCGGTCAAGCCACGCCCGTTCTTCCGTTTCCGGATAGGGGCCGGAAATTTGTATGGACGCATCCCCGCCGAGCAGCGTGCGTGCGTCGCGGTTGATGGCCGAGCGTGCGGATTCGGAGACGGAACCCACGGCCGCTATGGCGAATACGCCGAGAATGAGGCAGCTGAGAAAGACGGTGAAGCGGCGTTTTCCGGATCGCAGCTCCCGCATGGCCAGCCGTGCGGCCAGAGTCAGGTCGCGCAGGGACATCATGGCCTGTTCTCCGCAACGCCGGTCGTGTCGGGGGTGACGAGGCGGCCGTCTTCCATGCGTACCTGTCTGGCGCAGCGCAGGGCCAGTTCCTTGTCATGGGTGATCAGTACCAGTGTGGTCCCGTGCTGCTGCTGTAGCGAGAACAGGTGTTCCACCACACGGGTGCCTGTTTCGGAATCAAGGTTGCCTGTGGGTTCGTCCGCCAGAATGACTCTGGGGCGGGCGGCAAAGGCGCGTGCCAGTGCAACCCGCTGCTGCTCACCGCCGGAAAGTTGAGCCGGATAGTGCCGCGCCCTGTCTGCAAGGCCCACGGCTTCCAGTGCTTCCAGTGCCAGTTCGCGTGCGCGGGGCATGTGGGCAAATTCCAGCGGCAGGGCGGTGTTTTCCAGAGCCGTCATGGTGGGGACAAGATGGAAGGATTGGAATACGATTCCCAGATGCGTGCGGCGGAACCGGGCAAGGTTATCTTCGCTCATGGCGCACAGGTCGTTGCCCGCAATGCGCACGGAGCCGGATGTGGGGCGCTCAAGCCCTGCCATGACCATGAGTGTTGTGGTTTTGCCGGAACCGGAAGGGCCGAGAATGGCAACGGTTTCGCCTTCTTTCACATGCAGAGATACCCCGCGCAGGATGTTGACCTCGCCGGAACCGCCCACTAGATTCAGATGTATATCAGAAAGCTCGATTATGGAGTTGCTCATGTGTACCGTTCCTTTTCGTCCGCATAAGAATGCCAGGGCGGCCTCCGGCGTGTTGCCGTTGACCGGTTCTGCCGTATGCCGGTGTATCAGGCATGCGTTGTTGTCGCTGCTGTTTTCGGTGGTGATGCTGGGAATAATCAATGTCCCTGTCGTTCATAGTAACCAATCTGCGCCTGCAGGCAATGCCGCAGAGGACGGTTCTTCGCAAAAGGTGACACACATACTTGCATTTGGCGATAGTCTGACTGCCGGATACGGGCTGGAGAACATGTTCAGCTTTCCCGTAGTGCTCGAACGTCAGCTTCGAGAGCGCGGACACGCGGTACGTGTCACCAACGCGGGTGTATCGGGCGATACCTCTGCCGGAGGAGCAGCCCGCATAAGCTGGGCTCTTGCAGACAAGCCCGATATCCTGATTCTGGAACTCGGGGCCAACGATGCTCTGCAAGGTCTTTCGCCGGAGCATACAAAACGGAATCTGGCCGACATCATACGCGCCTGTCAGGCGCAGGGGGTGCGGGTGCTGCTTGCGGGCATGCACGCGCCGCGCAACCTCGGACCGGAATACGCAGCGGCCTTTGATGCCGTGTATCCGGCGCTGGTGCAGGAGTTCGGCGTTGCCTTTCATCCCTTTTTTCTGGAGGGAGTGGCGCTTGATGCCTCCCTGAACCAGCAGGACGGCATGCACCCCAATGCTGCCGGAGTGGAAGTGGTTGTCCGCAATATCGTCCCTGCTGTGGAACGCCTGCTGCCGTAACGGCGGGGCATTGTGCCGTTTTCCGGCAAATCTTACGGTAAATTGTCCGGCAGATTGTCCGGTGAATCACTGGCGAATCGCTGGCAGCCCATTGGCAGAACATTGGCAGATCGTCCCGGAAGTATCACCTCTCTCCTCAAAGCGCTATGCAGTAAGGCCCGGAAGCGGACTGTGTATGGCCCTGCGGCAACGTCGGGCGAAAATCCCCTCGATCAATAGGGTTTTCATTTTATATAACGCAGTGTTGCACTACATGTTAAGAGTGTGTTGCGGCTGCGTTATGGTTGTGTTGCGGGGTAAAAATCGCTTGATTTTCAAAATACATTGCTGTATCAAATCACTATAAGCGGAATGGTCCGGTTTTTCTTCCACGATCGCCGCTCACATCCTGTTCAGCATTTCATATCCTGAAATCCGCCCGCCTCTTGAACGCGTCAAACCGCTTCCCGGCCGGATTCCGTGCTGAACCATCTATACATATCTTTGAAGGGAGAGAGTCTCCCCATGCCGACAGCCTATGTGGCTGACAGTCTCGAACCTTGGCGTTGTGCCAGCCTGCCGGCTGTAATGGCTAGGCGGTTGACGCCGCGTAACCGAAGGGGATTTGCAATGTCTACGTACTATACACATTCTTTGGACAGTCTGCCGCTGACCGATTCTGAAAAGCAGGCTGTGACCAAAGTAATGGCGCAGTATCAGTTCCGCGCCAACGATTACTATCTTTCTCTCATCGACTGGGAGAATCCCTCCGATCCCATCCGCCGCATCATTGTGCCGCATCCTGACGAAGCCCGCGGCTGGGGCGCGCTTGATCCCTCCAGTGAGTGTGATTACACTGTCATGCCCGGGCTGCAGCATAAGTATTCCGACACGGCCATCATGCTGGCCAGCGACGTATGCGGCGGGCTTTGCCGTTTCTGTTTCCGCAAACGCATTTTCATGGACGGGTCCGAGCCTGCAAAGGTCGATGTACCCGAAGCGTTGCGGTATATCGAGGGGGCCACCGAGATCTCCAATGTGCTGATATCCGGCGGCGATCCGCTGCTGCTTTCAACCGCCAGGCTCGAAGAGATCATCAGCGGGCTTTCCGCCATTCCCCATGTGCAGTTCATCCGCATAGGCTCGCGTATGCCCGTGTTCGATCCGTACCGGATCATCAATGATCCTGCACTGGTCAAAATGCTCGGCAGCTACAGCCGCCCCGGCAGCAAGATCTACATTCAGACGCATTTCAACCATCCCAACGAGATCACGGAAGCAGCCCAGAAGGCCGTGCATATGCTGCAGCGGGCCGGCATCATTCTTACCAACCAGACGCCGCTGCTGCGCGGAGTGAATGATGATCCTGAGGTGCTGGCCGACCTGTTCAACGGACTGGCCCGTATGGGGGTGCCTCCGTACTACCTGTTCGTGTGCCGCCCCACCACCGGCAATCAGCATTTCACTGTGCCCGTTGAAGAGGGATATACCATTCTGCAGGCCGCTCTCAGGCATTGCTCCGGCCCTGCCAAGCGGGCCCGCTTCTGCATGTCGCATGCTACAGGCAAGATAGAGGTGCTGGGCGTAACCGAGGATCAGGTGCTCTTCCGCAGACATCGTGCTCCCGCAGACAAGGTGGCGGGAGAAATATTCGGATTTCCAAGAAATCCCCGCGCCACATGGCTTGACGACTACCTTGATACCGAGGCGGACAGCGCCGAAGCCCTGCAGGCCGAATCAGCTGCTCTCGACCTTCCGGACCTGTGCAAGACCTGCGGTGCCGGTGTGCCGCGTCCCAACTAGAGAGCGATTCGGGCATACGGAACAGGTTGACAGGGAGGGGCGCCCTGTATAGTCCTGTAGTTGTGGTGGCATCTGTTCGCTGCAACAAGACCGGATGCCTGTTCTGCAACCCTTGCACGACTCATGGAGGATTTGATGCATAAATACGAATGTCCCTGCGGATATATCTATGACCCCATGGAAGGCGATTCTGAAAACAATATTCCGCCGGAAACAGCCTTCGAGAATCTGCCGGATGACTGGGTATGTCCCTTGTGTGGTGCTGAAAAGGAATTCTTCACCAAAAAGGCGTAGCACACTGACAGCATTGAGTATTACCTCTGAACCCCCGTTTCGACGGGGGTTTTTTTGTCAGGTATGCAATCTGCTCCGGCAAGGTATTCCTGCCCGGAGCGCCCGATAATGCCGGCTTGTTCGGGCCTTTCTGTTCTGATATTATGCCCGGCTGCATGTAGGTTGAGTAATCACGCAGTGCGTGATAGCTTCAGCCCCCTGTCACATGAACAGGGGCTTGTGCTCTGTGGGCACGGGCTGTGTGCCGTACCAAAAGGAGGGGGGAGTGTTCAGACTGCTCAGAGGGATACGCATGCCTCTTTCAACCAAGGTCGCTGCCGTGGGAACAGTGCTTTTTGCCTGTTCCGGCATCTGCGTCCTTGGTGCGCTGCTGGCTTTGTCTGTCAGTGCCCCGTTAACGCCGGTAGACATTGTATGGCTCATGGCCTGCTGCGCCGCGCTGTTTCTTCCACTGTACTATTTCCTGCTGAACTATATCGGCAGAGAGCTTATTTCCCGTCCTCTGGAAGAGTTGACGCAGACGGCCCATGATCTTGGCAGCGCACCGCTGCCCACCCGTATACCCGTCGAGGACGAGCTGGATGCGCTGGCTGTGGCACTTGTCCGTTCCGGTGAATCACTTTCGGAACGGCTCCGTGTCCTGCGCGATTCCAACGGCATGCTCAATGCGCTGCTGACCGGTCTGCCGGGGTTCGTGAGCGTGCAGGACAGGTCCTTCAGGGTGGTCTATTGCAACGCCACGTTTACCAAAGTCTTTAACACCCGCCCCGGCGATTCGTGCCGCAGGCTGTGCAACCGTCCCGCTCCGGGCGGTGACTGCCCTGTGGCGCAGACCTTTGCGGACGGGCAGCCCAGACTTCTTGAGGAAAACGGTGCCTACCCCGACGGAACACATACCCGCTGGCTTGTGGCCACTGCGCCGGTCAAGGCAGAAGACGGCACCATAACACATTGCATAGAATTGCGCCTGGATATGACCACGCCAGAACTACAATAGAAGTTACTCACATCGCGATTGAAAGCGCCATTCTCGGGCAGAGAGTGGCGCTTTTATTGTTGCGTGCAAATCATTCTTGCCTGCTGTCGGTTCACGTGCCCGATATGTTCATTCACTCCGCACACGGAAATAATGGATGAGAGTGCGCTATAACGCCATAACCTGTTTGAGGGAAAAGGGGACCGGTCTGAATCTTCCGCCGCAGGGATGCCGTCGGCAGGCTGATTGCCGGACGGATTCTCTGTGAATGCAGCCGGTCCAATGTCGCCGGGGGGTGTCTCCGACGCGGCAGCAATCAATCATCTGTCAAAGGAGTGAGGAATGTTTTACTTCTTTCTAGCCTGCGCACTGCTTATTGCCGGTTACTTTATCTACGGTAAAGTGGTTGAAGCCAACTTCGGCGCCGACCAGTGCCGCGTAACACCTGCGTGCCGCATGGAAGACGGTGTGGACTACGTCAAAATGAGCCCCGCCAAGATCTACCTTATCCAGCTGCTCAACATTGCAGGTCTGGGTCCCATCTTCGGCCCCATTCTCGGCGCTCTCTACGGTCCTGCAGCCCTGGTGTGGATCGTGCTCGGCAGCATCTTTGCCGGTGCCGTGCATGACTATTTTGCAGGCATGATGTCCGTGCGTTACGACGGCAAGTCCATTCCGGATGCCGTCGGCTACAACCTCGGCAAGTTCGCCAAGCAGTTCATGAACGTGTTTTCCATTGTGCTGCTGCTGCTCGTGGGTGTGGTATTCGTTCTCGGCCCCGCCAAGCTGCTGGCCAACAAGATAGGCTTTGAACTGGACAAGACGGCTGCCGTTGCTGTGTGGACCGGCATCATCTTCGCCTATTACTTCCTTGCCACCATTCTTCCCGTTGACAAGATCATCGGCCGCCTCTACCCCCTGTTTGCCGTATGTCTGCTGGTTATGGCCGGCGGCCTCTCCACCATGCTTATCGTTGACGGCTACACCTTCTTCCCCAACGGCATCGGCCTTGCCAACGTGCACCCCACCGGCCTGCCCATGTGGCCTCTGATGTTCATCACCATCGCATGTGGCGCCATTTCCGGCTTCCATGCAACCCAGTCTCCGCTCATGGCACGCTGCCTGCCCGATGAAAAGTGCGGCCGCCCCATCTTCTACGGCGCAATGATCGGTGAAGGCATCATCGCCCTTGTGTGGGCAACCCTCGGCATGACTTTTTACCAGACCCCCGAAGCCCTGCAGGCCGTTCTGGCCAGCGGTGGTCCCGCAGCCGTTGTCGACCAGGTTGCCACCACCCTCATGGGTCCCATCGGCGGCTTCCTCGCCATCATCGGTGTTATCATTCTGCCCATCTCTTCCGGTGACACGGCATTCCGCGCTGCCCGCCTCATCATCGCCGACTTCACCAACGTGGGGCAGCGCGATGTTGCCAAGCGCCTGATGATCGCAGTGCCCCTGTTTGTTGTGGGCTACCTGATCACCAAGACCGACTTCAACATCATCTGGCGTTACTTCGGCTTCTCCAACCAGACTCTGGCCACCATCGTGCTCTGGGCTGCCGCTGTCTATCTGGTGCGCCACGGCAAGATTCACTGGATTGCTTCCATACCCGCCACCTTCATGACCGCAGTGTGCGCAACCTACCTGTGCGTTGCTCCGGAATTCGCTCTCAAGTTCGATTCCAGCGTGGGCTACCCCATCGGCATCGCCACGGCTGCAGTCTGCTTCGTGCTCTTCATGCTGAAGGCCCGCAAGACTGTCGTGGAAGTGGATGCTCCCGATTCTCCCGGTACCATCGGCTAACGGCCGGTGTACTGACCGCAAATGATAAAGCCCCCGTTTCCGGACGGGGGCTTTTCTAGTGTATGAGAAATTGTTGTGTCAGGCGAAGGCTGCAAGGTGCGGTGGTGGGGTCAGCAGATCGGCAATGGATATGTTGTCCAGCGCGTTTTCCAATATGCCGGATACCTGCAGCCATGCCGGACGGGTAGGGCATTCCTGCTTGCGGGGGCATAATGCGGCGGCTTCTCCGTCGCAGCACTGGGTGAGATCAATGGGGCCTTCGATGGCCCTGACCACGTCACCAAGAGAAATGCCGGATGGCGGATTGGCCAGCGTGTGACCTCCTGTTACGCCGCGGGTGCTGGTGACAAGGCCGCCCTGCTTCAGCGGACGTATGATCTGCTCTATGAACTGGACTGAAATGCCCGTTTGCTCCGAGAGACTGGTCGTATTGACCACAGTCCCCTTGTTCTCTGCCAGAATGACGAGAATGCGGGTGGCATAGCGGGACCGTGCGGACAATTTCATTGCGGTGCCTCATCTGGGTTGCAGTGACAGGGTGTGCCGCATTGCTCTCGCATGTAATTGTAGTGCCCTTGTGCGTGGTGGTGTTTCAGCTGATCGTTAAGGCGGCATGCCCTGTGTTATATGAATTGAATATGCAATGCCTATGTGTCAGTCAATAGCATACTTGGCATGTAGGATTTGATCTGGCAGCGACAACCGCAGCAGGCAGTGCTGGAGTGACGAAATAGCAAGGCCGCCCGGAGGCGGCCTTTGTTGTTTCGGGGGAGATGCCGTCAGTGATTAGCGGACGATCTTCCAGTCGCCGCCTTCTATGCGGATGATTTCGAAAGCGGACTTGTCCAGACCGTTATGGTCCTGTGCGGAGAAGTTGAAAATGCCTGCCGTGCCGACCACGCCGGTGAGTGATTCAAGGGCATCGCGAATGGCTTTGGGGTCATCGGAACCGGCCTTTTCAATGGCGGCCTTGAGCAGGAGCATGGCATCCCACGCATGACCGCCGAAGGTGGACACGGCAGCCTTGTACTGCTCGCCATACTGCTTTTCGTAGCTGATGAGCATGGCCTTCTGCGGGTGTCCGTCTTCAAGCTGGCCGGCAACGATGAGGCGGCCAGCCGGAAGGATGATGCCTTCTGCCGCATCGCCGGCAAGCTCCATGAATTTCTTGGAAGCAACGCCGTGGCTCATGTAGAGAGGGGCTTCCATTCCCAACTGGCGGTGATTGCGGGCAACAACGGCAGGACCGGGATTGGTGCCCCAGCAGATGATGGCATCGGCGGAAAGCCCGCGTATTTTGGTCAGCTGGGCTGTCGTGTCCGTATCCTTGGGGCCGTACACTTCATCAGCCACAAGCTCGTAGCCCATTTGTGGAATCAGGGTCTGCAGAGCGGCGCGGCCGGACTGACCGTAGCCGTCCGATACGGTGAGAATGGCAATCCGCTTGGCGCCGGTGGTGTGTATGTAGTCAAGCAGCCGCTCGATGGCAAAGCTGTCGGAAGGGGCAACCTTGAAGACCCACGGGTTCACCGGCTGCACGATCTTGTCCGAAGACGCGCATGAGATGAGCGGAATGCCGTAGCGGGCCATATTCCGGACAACGGCAAGCGTATTGCCCGAGGTGGTGGGGCCGATGATGGCCTTCACCTCATCCTTGCGGGCCAGCTTTTCCACGGCAAGTACGCATTTGTTGACTTCAGTCTCGTCATCATACTGGATGATCTCGACCTGCCTGCCGAGTATGCCCCCGGAAGCGTTGATGGAGTGCGCCGCCATTTCCAGGCTGTTCTTTTCCGGCTCGCCAAGAAAGGATGCCGGTCCGGTGCTGGAGAAAATGGCGCCGATGCGGATGGGGTCCGCCGCCAGTGAAGCGGTTGCCGAAAAAACGATGAGTAAAAGGAGAACAAGGCCGGAACGATTCATGAAAACCCTCTTTCCCAGTGAAAATTGTTTCATTGTCCACACTCTCCGCCATGGCGGAGTCTACCCCGGCCGGTGCGCAATACAGCAAGTGCCCCTGTTACAGGCAGCAGTGCTGCATGTCGGAACTTTTTCGGAAGGGGAGCGTTCTGTCAAGTGCGGCAGGGTGTTCGATGTGGGGGAGGGCAAAACAAATCATGGTGCAGATGACTGTTATGGATGCTGGTTCCGGATGCTGTTGCTCATGAATGGAGGACGGGATTAAGCGAAAGATGGGCGGAAAGAAGTAGGGCTTCCGGAGATCGGGGGGGAGGTGATCTGCCGGAAGCCCAAGATAGGTTGGTCTGAACAAACGCCCCGGATACGCACATAAACGGCCATGGAAAGGGGGGGGTATTCCATGAACCTGCTGCGGTTCCGGTATTCAGATCCCGTTACAGACTTTGGTCAGAATTGTTGGGGGGGGTGAACGCCTGATCGCTGGCATCCTGACCGCCGTCTGCAGATCCCTGTATGCATAGGGCGTGCCAGTTTTGTTGTTGCTGCAATGATTAATTCACTGCTCGTAATCAGGGGGAATCTTGTAAGGTTTTGCCGCGACTGTATCCCGCATTTTGTCGGCACATGTTCCAGTGTGCGAAAGTGCACGTGCGAAATCGCTCAGTGTTCGAAACCGCACATCACTTTTGCAGTCGCCTGTGCAGGGCGAAGCGGGAAATGCCGAGATAGGCGGCTGCCTTGCTCTTGTTGCCGTCAAAGCGGTCAAGCGCCTTCTGGACGATGGCGGTGGTGAGCGCCTCAAGGTCGATGGGAGCTTCAGGCAGTTCCAGATTTTCTATATCCAGCGGAATTGTTCCCATGCTTTCCGCTCCGCAGTGGAGACTGCGGTCCATGTTCAGGAAGGCGATGTGCTCGGGTTTGAGAATTGGGTCATCATTCACGAGCACGGCCCGTTCTATGGTGTTTTCAAGTTCCCGCACATTACCGCGCCACATATGCCGAAGCAGCACGTCCATGGCCTCGGAGGATATGGATGTGAACTTTTTGCGTTTTCTCTCTGCCTGTCGTTTGAGGAACAGTCCGGCAAGGGCGGGTATGTCCTCCTGACGTTCCCGGAGCGGAGGAATGACCAGATGGCCGACTTTCAGTCTGTGGTACAGGTCGCGGCGGAAGTGTCCGCGTTCGACCTGTCCGGCAAGGTCTATGTTGGCTGCACAGATGACGCGGGCTCTGAATTCCCGTTTGCGGATGCCCCCGACGCGGTAGAACGTGCGCTCTTCCAGAACACGCAGCAGCTTGGGTTGCAGGGTGAGAGGCATTTCCGCCACTTCGTCGAGGAACAGTGTGCCACCGGCTGCAAGTTCAAGTTTGCCCGGCGAGCCACCGGCACGGCTGCCCGTGTACGCGCCTGCTTCGTGTCCGAACAATTCGCTTTCAAACAGCTCGTGGGGGATGGCGGCACAGTTGATGGCCACAAAGGGATGCTCACAACCGCTCTCGCCGAAATGGATAAGGCGGGCGATGATTTCCTTGCCGGTGCCGGTTTCTCCTTCAATGAGAACCGGAACGGAGGGATCGTTGTGAAACATGCGGGCATCGTTCATGACCCGCTCGGTAGCCGGTGACTGTGATACCACGGTTCCTATGCCGGATACTTCGCGCAGCAGGGTGCGTGCTTCGTCCAGATCGCGCCGCAGGGTGCCGGCCACCTCGTTTACACGGGAATCCAGATGCTGTCTGAGGTCACGGTTTTCTGAGAGCAGCGCCTGATGTTCGGCGCTTCGCTCCACCACCGCCGCAAGTTCTCGGGCGTTGATGGGCTTGTTCAGATAGTCATAGGCCCCGTGCCGCAAAGCACCCACCGCCGTTTCCATATCCCCGTGACCGGTTATGAGCACAACGTCACACGTTTCGGTATCCGGCGAGCCCTTCAGTTCCTTGAGCAGCGTCAGGCCGTCCATGCGCGGCATGCGGATGTCCGTTATGATGAGCGGATACCGGTTGCGTCTGGCTTCTTCCAGAGCAAGCTGCGGGTCGGTGAACGGTGCAGGTTCGTGACCAAGATCGCTGAGAACAATACGCAGGCTCTGAAGGCTTGTGGTGTTGTCGTCAACTATCAGTATGCGCATCCGTGTCTCCCGCTGTGGTATCCGCTGCGTGCAAGGTTATGATAAAAGTGGCCCCGATTCCCTGCATTGTGGGAAGGGTGGTTATCTCGCCGTGCCATGCTTCCACGAAGGTGTGAACAATGGAAAGCCCGAGCCCCATGCCTGACCCCGCATCCTTTGTGGTGAAAAACGGATCGAAGATGCGTTTTTCCAGCCCCTGTAATCCGGGGCCGTTGTCAGCCACCCGCAGGCGCAGGGAGCCGGATTCGGTCTGCTCCGTGACGATGCGGATCCATTTTTCCGTCTGGCGTGCAGCATCTATGGTGTCCAGCGCATGCATGGCGTTCACGACCAGATTGATGACAACCTGCTCCAACTGCACAATGTTGGCAAGGGCGCACGGGAGATCCGGAGCAAGCTGCAGATCAAGCTGAATACCGTGTGCCTTGAGCTGCGCACCCACAAGTCCCAACGCCCGTTCCACGGCCTTGTTCAGGCTGGCCCTGCCGATGGGCGGAGCATCCTGCTGCATGACCAGCGAACGCATGTGCGCGATGATTTCCTGAATATTCTCCGCTTCGCGGAGTATCCATCCTAGCCGTTCCAGCAGCGTATCCTGCGAAATGGCGTGTTGTTGTTCCACCAGAAGCTCAAGACCGCTGGCGTAGAGGCGCAGTGCTGAAAGCGGCTGGTTAATCTCGTGCGCAATGCCTGCCGCAAGGGTACCCATGGCTTCCAGTTGCCGGGCACGGTTCAGCTGCTCGGTTACCCGTTTGCGTTCGGTTATGTCTTCAAGCAGCAGGATAATGGAATCAACCGCGTTGGAGGCATCTCTTGTCGGACATGCCGTAATGCGCAGCGTCCGGATACCCTCTTCTTCCTTGGGGTCGTCAGGGCGGAAGAGGCGGCAGGAGAATTCCATGTCCCGCGCTCTGCCATAGATGAAAACCGACCGCAGCAGGGATTCAGGATCTGCCTGTCCGGGAGATGCGCCCTCTGCCGTTTCGGTGCGTTCGGCGATATCCGGCGGGCACATGGCGGCAAAGAGCTCGTCGGCCTGCGGCAGGTTGGCAGGGCCGTGCCTGTCGTGGATGAAGATGCCGAACCATTGGGAAAAAAGTGGGTTTGCGGCTGTTATGCGCATGTTCCGGTCCACCACGGCAATGCCCACCGCAAGGTTGTCGGTGATGGAACGGTAGCGGGCTTCAGATATGACCAGCGCTTCCTGAACCTGCTTGCTCTGGCTGATATCAATGCCGAGCTTCAGTACCAGCGGAGAGTTGTCCTCATCCGTGAAAGGATAGGAATAGATGCGGAATGCCTGACCGTTGGCAGGATTGGTCCACTCGTAGATGGAAAGGCTGCCGGTGTCGAACACGTCGAATGGCGGGCAGGTGGGGCAGGGGGTGTTTCTGCCTTTAAGCGTTCTGTAGCACGGCTGGCCCGGATGAGAGCCGAACAGTTCCCGGAAGGTCTGGTTGTGGTACCTGAGGGAATAGTCCGGTGCGATAAGGCTGACAAAGGCGGGCAGCCTGTCGAGCAGGCCGAGCAGTCTGTCGCGTTCTGCCTGCACCGCACGTTGCCTTTCCATATCTGCGGGCGCAAGGCTGAGCGTGGCTGTAACGGTTTCGCTGCCGTCCGGCAGCATAACCGGGCGCGGGCAGACCTGCACCTCCGCACTGTGTCCTGTGGGGGAATGCAGGCTGAGGGTGTACGCTTCGAAAATACCCCGCTCCTGTTTACGCATCTGGTCTGCAAGTATGGCCGGAATGGGCTCGGCGCAGAGTATCCTGGTCAGCGCCTGCAGGATATCCCGCCGCGGGATGCCCAGCAGCGGGCAGAGAAAGGAGCCTGCATACCCCAGATCCAGCGCGTTGCTGCCGGCGGCGGAGTCGCTTATCTGGCGCAGGAAGCGGAGCACCTGCGGAGGCGGCGTGGCCTCGCACTGCGTATGAGGCTGCGGGTATCGTTGGGACTGCATGTTGTATGTGCTGCGGGGTAATAGTGTTGTCGGGCTCTGTTGCCGCGCTCTGTTGCCGCACTCTGTTGCCGCGCGTCTTCTGCGTCTGGTGCTCCTGCAGATATGCCATGGTACACGCGGCAGCAGTGACGGGATGATGCGGTTTTTCGGCCCATCGGTCAAAAGCAAAATGGTGTTTTCAGGGGCGCAGAAAAGGCTGTCCGGCGGTGAGCCTTGTTTCTTGAGGTGCGCACTGTGTAAGCTGTGAGTTTCGCCCGGTTCAGGGTGTCTCACCTTCCGGCTGCGAAAGGCTTTTCATGCTCGTGTCCATGACGCTCTGGGTGTGTCTGAGCACGGTATCTACATGCATTATGGCAGCTTCGGCCCGTTCGCGCTCTCCGAATCGCAGGGCTGTTATACACTGCTCCACGGTGACGGAAAGTTCCAGCGCGCCCACGTTGCGTGCGGCCGTCTGCAAGGCCTGTGCAGCGCCGATGGCGACTTCAGTGAGTGTCAGGTCAAGGCGGGGGGATGATCCCCGCAAAGTTTCGCGGACACTGAGCATCTGGTCGGCCGAATCGGCCAGAAACGCCTGCCATATTTCACGGACAAGGGTCACATCGCCATCCATGCGTTCCAGCACTCCGGCCGTGTCCAGTATGGGGTGCAGCAGTCGCTGCTGGTCCGGCGGGGGCAGGTCTTCCGCCGGAGAAGCATCCCGATGGATGGCCCTGTTAATGGCTCTGTAAAATCGGGCGGCATGGATGGGCTTGGCAATATAGTCTGTCATTCCGGCTTCGAGAAACCGCTCCCGGTCACCTTTGAGAGCGTGCGCGGTAACCGCGATGATGGGAATGTCCTGCGGTACGCCGTCCGCAATGCCGGAACGTATGCGGCGCACGGCCTCAAGGCCGCCCATGCGCGGCATCTGGATGTTTGTGAGAACAAGGTCGAACCGCTCCTGCGCAAGGTGCGCAAGCATTTCCAGCCCGTTGCACGCGGTGACACAGGTGTGCCCCTGCTTTTCCAGCAGCAGGCGCAGGAGTTTGCGGCTGACCAGATTGTCATCCACGGCCAAAACATGCAGATGTTTTTCTACAGGCAGCAGGGGTGCGCCGGTTTCGCGTTCCGGCTGGGGCTGGTCGGTCGGGGCCAGCCGTGCGGTAAAATAGAAGGTGCTGCCGTGGGCCACACGGCTTCTCACCCATATGGCGCCTTCCATCAGTTCGATAAGTTCTTTGCAAATGGCAAGTCCCAGACCGGACCCCACCTGATCCTGCGGCCCCTCCCTGTCCACCTGCCGGTAGCGCTCGAAAATGCTTGTCTGCCGGTCTTCCGGTATGCCCATGCCCGTATCACGCACGGAGAACAGCAACTGCAGTGTGCGCTGCCTGCCCGGAGCGTGAGGGATTGCCGGTCCCGTGGCATCCTGCACGGTGTTCACTTCCACGGAAATACCGCCGCTGGCTGTGAACTTAATGGCATTGCCCAGCAGGTTCAGCAGAATCTGCTGCAGGCGTCCGGCATCGCCCACCATGGCCTTGGGAACGTCCGGGGCAATGCGCCACTCAAGTTGCAGTCCCTTCTTTTCCGCATCCGGCCGGACCGTGCGCACGGCTTTCGAAACGCACCCTGCAAGTTCGAAAGGGCGCTCGGTGAGCGAAAGTTTACGGGCCTCGATGCGGGAAATATCCAGCACGTCGTTGAGAATGCTGAGCAGATGCTCTGCGGAATCCAGCACTGTGGAAAGATATTCGCGCTGCTCCGTGGAAAGGTCTGTATCAAGGGCAAGATCGGTCATGCCGACAATGCCGTTGAGCGAGTTGCGAATTTCGTGGCTCATGTCCGCGAAATAGCCGGATTTGGCAAGGTTATCCTGCTCGGCCCTGCGCCGGGCTTCGTCAAGGTTGCGCTCCGAGCGGTGTTTGAGCAGGGCTATTTCGATGGTGGAATGCAGCTCCCTTTCCTCGAACGGCTTGATGAGAAAGCCGAAGGGATTGGACGCCTTGGCCCGTTCCAGCGTTGCTTCATCCGAATAGGCGGTAAGATAGATGACCGGAATGTTGAGCTTGCCCGTGATGATGCTTGCGGCCTGAATGCCGTCCATCTCGCCCTTCAGGCGGATATCCATGAGGACAAGGCTCGGCCGCAGTTCGGATGCCTTGCTGATGGAGGTTTCTCCGTCGGCGACAATGGCCGGGACAGCATAGCCCAGGCGTTCGAGGGTACGCCTGATATCCAGTGCAACGATCTGTTCGTCATCCACAACCAGGATGGAAAGGGACATGGTTCCTCCGTTTGTGGGCGCAGGGGGCATTGACGGGGGGAGTGCGCCGGAAGCACCGGAACGGTGCATCAATTCTACAGGGCATGTATGCTACAAAGCATGGAATATTTCAAGCAAGTTCAGGTGATAAAGAAATGTGAGCGTGTTGACGAACATATTGTGTTGTGTCACTCTCGCCGCTGGTGTTTGCCACCTGAATGAGGGGGATGTTGCATGAAACGTCTGGGAGCATTGCTGGCTGCGGCTGTCTTTTGTTTCGGTGGGGCAGCATCGGCGCAGGCCAGAAACCTGGGCGACCTGCTGCCGGAACTGCTGGAAAGGCATGAGCGCGTGCTGGCCAAGGACAGCCAGACGAAAGCTGCCGCGCATACTGTGGATGTGAGCCGTTCCGGCTGGTTCCCCAGACTGGATGTGACGAGCGATGTCTCCAGCGAGCAGATAGAGCGTCCCGGAAGCCAGCCGAACGATTATACGTCCCGCGAGCGGAATATGCAGAGGGTTCGCGGAACCCAGCTGCTCTATGATTTTGATGCCACCACGCTGCGGGTGGAGCAGTCCGAGAGTCTGCTGGAACGCAGCAGGCTGGAGCAGGTTTCCACCAGACAGGATCTTTTGCTGGAAGGCATTGGTGCCTATCTGGATGTCTTCAAGGCCTACAAAAGGCTGGAATATGCCACCCGTTCTGAAGAACGCATAAAGCAGCAGACCGGCATAGAAGAAACGCTGGTGCAGCGCGGAGCGGGCGTTTCGTCCGACGTTCTGCAGGCCAAGCAGCAATTGCTGGGGGCCATGGCGCTGCGGGTGAACATAGAGGGCGAACTGGCCCGCGCCCGTGCACGCTTTCGTTCCCTGTTCGGGTATGCACCCGACATGGCGGAAATAAACACCTTTGAAAAGCCCGTAGTCCCTGCCGATCTGCTTCCTGTTTCCCCCGATGATGCCGCTGTGGCTGCCATAGACGGCAGCCCGCTGCTTAAAGCTGCCGATGCCACCGTGCAGGCAAGCGCCAAGCAGGTGGACATTGACCGCACCCGCTTTTACCCCAATTTCAATCTGTTCGCAGAGGCCCGTCGGCGTGAGAATGACACCGGCGATTTTGGCGTGCGCGAGGATTCCTCCGTCGGTGTCGAGATGCAGTGGAATCTCTTTTCGGGCTTCGGGGACGAGGCTCAGCTGAGCGCTTCCCGTGCTTCGGAGGCACAGGCCCGCTATACGCAGGCTGATATGCGCCGCACGGTTGAAGAAAATGTCCGCGTAGCGTGGCAGGACCTTCGCACCAGCCGCCGCAATGCCAAGCTGTTGAGGGAACAGACGGAGATTCTCGGTGAGTTCATGGATATGGCCAAGCGCGAACGCAAGCTCGGCACCCGTTCCCTGCTGGACGTGCTGGTGGCTGAAGTGAACTACATAAACGCCGTGAGCCTTGCACTGGCAGCGGAAACAGACGCCATCCGCTCCGGTTACGCAACACTGCACGCCATGGGCAAGCTCGATCTTTCCTTGTTTGCAAACCGCTGATACATATCACAACGTGAAAACGCCCTGCAGGTTCCATTCTGCAGGGCGTTTTGTATTGGTATTTGTGGTTGTTAACCGCCGAAATAGCCGGGGCTGATAACCGAAAGGGCTTCGGTGTACTTGCTGCGCAACAGCGCGAGCTTGCCGCCTACGGCCTTTTCCTGAGCAGCAATGTCCAGAGAGCACTCGGAAGAGAGCTGGGTGTTGAGCATTTCGATTTCACGAACCGTGGACTTGATGAGGTTCAGTGTGTCTTCAAAGCCTGCCTTGTTTTCTGCCTTGGGGGCCTCGGCGAGAATATCGTACAGGCGGGCTTTCCAAATATTCAACTCCATCTCAACGCCTTTGCAATAGCTCTGAACAGCGGCTTCACGTTGAGCGTCGGTGCTGCACCCTTCGATGGCAGAGCAACTCTGGCAGGGACCGGGGTAATCCATGTTCGGCATATCATCCTCCAATGGTTTGAATGCGAAGATGCCGTAATCATAGCATGTCGGCCGGATGGTAGAATTATAATCATATGGTCCCCGCCTATTGCAGCAGCATGTCGCGGCAGCCTTGCTTCAATGCCCCGGCAAGGTCGCGTATGAGCGTGGTGCCAAGGCTCCATTGGTGCCAGTAGAGCGTGATGGATATGTGCGATTGGGGGGCAAGGGGCAAAAGCTCGCCTCGTGTGGTCAGCGGCAACCCTTGAGGGTGCGGTACCATGCCGTAGGCAAGGCTTGCGGAGATGAGTTCGACAAACTTTTCTGTGGATGGCACGTAATGGGTGGGAAATTCTCCCGGCATCACGTTCCACGCCTGTGCAAAACGGCAGTGCAGCATATCCTTGCGGTTGAAGGTGACCGCAGGAGCCTGCCGAATCCCTTCTGCCGTTACGCCGTGAGGAAACCACCTTCGGGCAAATTCCGGCGTGGCGAGGCACTGGTATTCCATTCTGCCGAGACGGAAGCAGGAGCAGCCCTGAATGGGGTCCGGTCTGGTGCTGACGCAACCGGCCACCTTGCCCGCGCGCAGCAGGTCGTGCGTCTGTTCCTGATCATCCGTATACAGGTCCAGCAGAACATTGTTTGCCTGCAGAAAAGGATGCAGGGCAGGCAGGAACCATGTGGCGAGGCTGTCTTCATTGATGCCCAGCGCAATCATGGGAACACTGTCCGACGAGGGGAGCAGGTCGGCAAGCAGGTCGGATTCCAGATGGTAGACCTTGCGAAAGTGCGTGAGCAGGCGCTGGCCCGCGGGCGTGGGCCTGACGGGGGTGGACCGTATGAGCAAGGCTTGCCCCACAGTGTCTTCCAGTGCGCGGATGCGTTGCGAGACAGCAGACTGCGTAATGTGCAGCCTGCCTGCGGCCTTGTCGAAGCCGCCTTCTTCCACCACCGTGGCCAGTGCTTCCAGTTGTTTGTAATCCAGCATGTCTAATTATAAGTAAAACTTATTGGATAGTAAAATAATAAGTTTTACTTGTTTGTATAGGGAGTCTAAACAGGACTGACGCAGCGCCGCAGGGCAAATCTGGCTGCGTTTCCGGAGAGAACATGTTGGGAACATATATACAGGGCATGGGCATGGGAGGCAGTCTTATCATTGCCATTGGCGCGCAGAATGCCTTTGTCTTTTCACAGGGGGTGCGACAGAATCATCCTCTGACCATCGCACTGCTGTGCAGCCTGTGTGATGCCATTCTTATCTGTCTTGGCGTCACCGGCGTGGGAACGGCCGTGGCTGCCAATCCGGTGCTGGGGCGCTATGCCGCCCTGTTCGGTGCTGCCTTTCTATTCTGGTACGGGCTCGGGGCCATGCGGTCCATGCTCCGTGGGGGCTGCCTGAAAGATGATGCCGCCTGCGAGTTGACCACCCGGCGTTCGGCAGTTGCGGCAACGCTGGCGGTAACCCTGCTCAATCCACACGTCTATCTGGATACTGTTGTTCTGCTGGGCGCGGTGAGCGGGCAGTATGTGGACGATGCGCGCTATGTGTTCGGCGCGGGGGCGGCAACGGCATCCTTTCTGTGGTTCTTTTCGCTTTCCTTCGGTGGCAGGATGATGGCTCCGTTCTTTCGTTCCCAGACCGCATGGAAGGTGCTGGATGGCGTGGTATGCCTCACCATGTGGTATATAGGTACCGGACTGCTGATGCGGGGACTTGCCTGAGTTTTATACGTCGCCAGTCGCCGGAGAGTCCTGCCACCGTCATATTGCCGTACGAATGTTGCAGGCAGGCGACGTGCAGAATCGTGCAGAATCGTGCAGAACCGGGCAGAACTGGGCAGAACCGGGTGGAACAGGGCGGGCATCAGACCTGCAGGCAGTCTGAAGATGAAAGCGGAAAAGGAGAAACAGCGTGCCTGCGGTTAGTCGCAGAGAGAGATCAGGGTGGCGGAAAGCCGGTCGCCATCCATATACGGTTCGCTGTCATCGTTGACCAGCGGCAGTTCAAGAACCGAAATGCCACGGGCGGCAAGGGCATCCCTGTTCAGGGTACCTTTGTATCGCCCGTTTTCCTTGTCCAGCAGAATGATGTTCAGAACATCGCTGTCGGCAATGGTTTCGGGTGAATCGCTGCGCAGGGTACGCAGCAGGCGTTCCACCTGTGCAGGCAGATCGTGCCCGAACAGTTCAGGGTCTGCGCCCGTGTTGGGCACAAAGACCTTGGGGCAGGGGTTGGCGGCAATGGCCGTGCCTGTGCCGTGGGGCAGAAGCGTGGCAATGATGCTGGAATAGAAACTGCCCATGGGGTAGCAGATAAGGTCTGCCCGCCGGATATGCGCCGCCGAGGTGTCGCAGATGGGGGTGGTGATGCGGCTGGCGCTCTGCAGCGAAGGCGTGAGCCAGATATCCTGAATGGCGCTCCGAATGGGCGGGAATTCCTTGCCCGTGAAACGGTGCTGGCCCACCAGCACTTTTCCGTCGGCAAGGCGCACGGCCAGATGTCCGTTGCAGTCCACAACCGGAAGCACGGTGCCGAGAACGTTCAGGAGGCGCGAGAAAAAGTCTATGGCAGGGGTGAAGCGTTCCCTGTTTGCCAGAAAGGCTGCGGCAAGCACCAGATTGCCGACGCTCGCGCCGTGCAGGTCAAAGCCGGATGGCATGAGCTCGGCAAATTGCCTGAGCTGCCGGCAGATAGCCTCGCGCCGCGCAGCAGGCAGAGGCCGGAACAGAGCATGCGTACCATCGGCAAGGCTCGCCAGTTCTTCGGAAAGCAGTTCGGGGGATGCCTTGGCATGCAGCCGGTGGGAGAACAGGTCGAAAATGGCCTGATTGTCCGGAACGGACTGGTCTGCAAGGGCCATGAGGCGGCTGCGGATATCACCAAGCGCGGGAATGTTGAATGCTTCGCGTATGGTTGCTGAACTGCCGCCGGAATCGAACGGCGTGATCAGGTGCACCGTGTTGTGCGTGTAGTGCGTAATGGCGCGGGCAACATCCCGCAGTGCCGAGCCGCCGCTGAAAAAGAGAATGCCGGGTCCATGCTCGGGCGCGCCTGTGTGCCGCGCCAGTTTGGTCTGGTCCGGTATGGTGGCGGGCGCCGGCGTAATAAGCTGTTTCCGTGTCTGCATGGTGTTGTGTGTCGGCTCGTTTCTCACTGTATGGGGCTGGCTGTGTCTGCCTTCCCCTGCTAGCCCGGTTATTCCGGTATCACCTGATGCTGTTCAGGACATGGTCGACGTAGAGGGAGGCCGCATCCATTCCCGAGGAATCGCTGATGCCTCTGAATCCGCCAAATGCGGAAACCTCGAATACATATGGTCCGGCTTGGGTTAATGCCACATCCACACAGGTGAAATCCAGACCAAAAAGCGACTGCGCCCTGTAGGCGAGGTCCAGTATCTCCTGCGAGGGTTCAAAGGGGGCGTAACGTCCGCCGCTGGCCGTGGTGGTGTTCCACGAATCGTTGGTTTTGCAGCGGGCGTAGGTGGTGAGATACCGCCCGCCGAGAAAGACCACACCGAGATCTTTGCCCTCCTCAAGATCAACGGCTTTCTGGATGTACATGAGCCGGTATTCGCGGGCGTAGCGTTCAACAGCTTCCCGCGCATCCGGCCCGTGTTCCAGCATGAACATGCCGCGGGCCTTGGATGTATACAACGGCTTGAATACCGCGCGACCGTATTCTTTGACAGCGTCCAGAGCAAGCCCGATGTTTTCGGTAATGGTGGTGGGTGGCATGGGAATGCCGCCCGATTGCAGCGTTACCGTGCAGGAAAGTCTGTCGAGCACCCGTATGACCTTGAGCGGATCGGAAAACACAGGCATGCCGCGTTCTTTGAGAAAGCGGAGTATTTCAAGCCTGTCCAGCAGGTCGGGGGAATACCGCGCACCGATTTTCTTGATGATAAGGCCGTCCAGTGCCGAAATATCTTCGCCTTCATACAGGCACCGGCCGGAGGGAAGGTCCAGCCGCACCTTGTCCATTTCGACAAGCAGCCTGAAGCCGGTCTTTTCGGCAACGGCATCAGCAAGCCGCTCGGAAGACCAGCCTCCGCGTGTGCCGACAACGCCTATTTTCATACGCTTCTCCTCATACATTGGCAGGTGAGATCAGACTGACATCAAGCCCGGCTCAGTAGTAGAGAACATCCCTCGGCAGCCGGAAGGTGCGCCACGGCAAGTCCTTGTGCGTGATGATCTTGTCCATGAGGAACTGCGCCCGCATGTACATTTCCTTGGCAAAGGTGAAGTTCAGCTCGTAGCGCGTGGACGTGTAGAAGGAACGCGCAAGGGCGAAGGCAAGCCGCGCCTCGTAGGTTTCATCGCTGTTCTGTTTTGCATATGCGGCGGCGAACTGGTCGAATTCATGTATGGCCCTGTTCAGGCGTGTGCGCATTTCCGGCTCGAACACGGGCATGCGGAAGTTGGAAACCATGAAGACGGAAACGTCCTGCACGTAGTCGAAGTCTCTTGAGCGGTGCAGGTCTATGTAGCGTATGGCCTGCTGCGTGTGGTCATACACCACGTTGTTCACGTTCAGATCGCCGTGGATGAAGACGGAGAAGGGGGCGCTGAGTTCTTCTTCCAGCTCCTCGCATTCGTCCAGCAGATCGTATGTGGACAGGATGCGCGTGGTGCCGACACCCATTGAATCGCGCACCAGTTCGGGGTGCACTTGTTGTATGGACGACATGCGGGAGCGCAGCTGCGCCATGTAGTCAACGGATACCGGCGTGTTGCGGCGGGTCTTGTCCCATACTTCGCGCAGGGTCTGAAAGAGGATGAACAGGGCGTTGTTCACCAGCTCCTCGTCGCCTGTGAGCAGCACCTCGTCCAGTGTGCAGCCACGAAGGAATTCGACCAGCAGCGAGGCATTGGCTCCCTCTTCATGGTACCCGTAGATCTGTGGCACAAGGTTGGGAAAAATGGTGCTCCAGCGCTCTATATTTGCCCTTTCCTTCCTGACCTTGGCGATGGTGCCTTCCTTGTAGATGGAACCGAGCTTGTTGGCCTGCTCGCGTATGGTGCCGCCCTTTTCGGGGGCCGCGTCCACCCTGCCTATGCGGCAACCCGAGCGGGTTCCCCATATGGCCTGAAAATCTATGTCCTGCAGGGAACCCTGAAAGCCGGAGCTGGTCAGGGTGCGCTGCAGCGCCTCGAACTGGGTTATCTTGATCTTCTCGCCGATGATGCTGAAGATGAGCGCCTCGCCCACATTGAGCAGGGAGTCGCCGATGCGCTCAAGGTAGCGGTAGATGAAGATGACCGTGATGTGGTTGCGCGCGTCGCGCCCGCTGCCCATTTCCGCCAGCACGCGTTCGAACACATGCTTGTACATGGTATCAAGTTCGTATTCCGCCTTGCATATGGCAAGGGCGTTGTGCAGCTCTTCTTTTTCCATGGTGGGCAGAATGCGCCGTATGGCCCCCTGTATTTCGGAGAAGATGGGCAGGTAGTCGGTTTCCTGCAGGATGGTATGGTCTGAGAGATAGCCCATCTGGCGTACGATGCAGACACAGAAGTCCGCAATGCGCTCAAGGTTGACCGTGATGGCCAGAATGGAGCGGATGCGGTTTATCTCACGCTTGTCGAGCTGCTTGTCCGTGTGCAGGCGGGAATAGCACTTGTTCTCGATGATGTTCTTGAGGTTGTCTATGTAGTCGTCGCGTGTTTCGATCTTTTCCAGCAGCGGACGCGAGGGAGAACGCAGAAAGGAGAGGGTGGCATTGATCTGCCCCTCAACTTCCAGAATGATGAACTTGAAATTCTCGCTCAGACCTTCAAAGGTAATCATGTGTTATCCGGTGGTTACAGAGAGAGTACTCCCTTCTGTCTTATGGCGGTTTTCCTTCCAGCCTATCTTGATGGTCAGTTTGCTTGAGTTGCCGGCCTTGCGTGCCTTGACGGAAAATTCCAGCAGGCCGTTGGGGGCAAGGTCGATTTTGTCGCCGTGCGCAGCAAGGGTGACTTTTTCATTTTCGAATCCCTGAATCAGGGATTCCAGAAAGACCTTGATGGATTGTGTATCCTGTATGGATTCGAAAACGAATTTTTCTTCAGGCATAATGGTCCTCTCCGGTTATACGCAGATGCAGATCAGAAACCAGCCAGCCGTTCCCTGTAGCAGCGGATGACGGAAGGGCGGTCCACCGCGCCGGAAACAAGCTTCTTTCGTATGTTCAGGTCATCCCACGGCGGCTGAAGTCCTATTTCGCGGCCGCACTTTTCCATATCCTGCTGTTCGGCAGGGCGGGTTTTTTCACCCATGTGACAGTCATCCCCCATGAAGATGAGCAGTTCGCGCTGCGCGCCGTTGCGCGAGCGATTGTGCTGGTTCACCACTTCTATGAGAAAATCCGTGTACCGCTGCGACTGCGGGTTCCAGACCTCGTAGCCGTCTACATCATACCCGCGCAGCAGAATCGGCCAGAACTGTTCGGGGTGCGGTATGACAATGCCGCAGCCAAGGCTCCTTGCTTCCTCGATAATTTCCGACGCCCTGTAGAAATAGTCCAGCGGAAAACCGCGTTTGACGGATTCTTTTACCTCTTTGATGAAGGCCTGGGCGTGGTTGATGAACAAGTGGCCGAAACGGGGGCGCATGCCGTCTGCAAAATCGCGCAGCAGTTTGTTCTTGATGGATGCGGGATCTATCCTGTCTCTGTTTTCATCCAGCAGGCGTTCCAGCTTGGCTGCCAGCAGGGTGACAAAATCAACTACCTGTTGTGTGGCACCTGTTTCACGCGCAGCCTTTTCAAGTCGCTCGGTGTGGGGCGTGCTGAAAGAGGCAAGAAATTCAAACAGCTGGCTTGAGCGGTATTGAAAGGTATGATCCAGCATGGCCTTGAAGGTATGGGCCTGCTCAAGCCGCGAGTTATGGAAATGGAAAAGCAGCTGCACCTTCTGGTTGAACTTGCTGGCGTAGCAGTCCACTTCCACTCCCGAATAGTCGTCGTAGGACATGAGCACGTTGTGCTGCGTGGGAATGATCAGTTGCTCACGCACGCCGGGGAACATGGTTTCTATACGCTTGCGGCACAGGTCCATGGGAACGAATTCCGGATGCCAGTGGCATGCAAGCAGGGTGTCCTGCCGGTTGAAGATCTGGGGCGGGTTCTCTATCTGCTGCCGTTGCCAGTCGGAAAGTTCCGTGGAGACGATGCTTGAGAAAAGGAGCTGATCGTCTTCCGTGACAGCAGAAGAGAAGGCTGAGAGGAGTTTGTCGGTATCCTCGCAGTACCGTGCGGTGGGAGAGGGTGAGGGCTGCTTGTTCATGGGGCCTACTTGTACCGCTGGTGGCAGTCGGTTTTTACGTGATTGAGGGCATCTACGGCATCGTGCATTGCGGCGATGTCCGCAGAGGTCCAGGCCTTGAGAAAGCGCTCCAGCGCGGCGTTGTATGGTGCATAATATTCGGAACCGGCATCTTCGTATTGTGTCATCTGCCGCGATTGTTCCTCAAAGGCCCGCACGGCATCGACCGGGGGCAGGGTGCCTGCATGCACTGCGCGGTATATGGCCTTGTAGCTGGCCTGCAGCTCGTGTTTGAGGTTGCTGTACCGCGGGAGAGGGGGGCCGGAGGAAGGAGCACCAGTGGATGGTGCGCCTGAGGACAGAGCATGTGAGTACGGTGGTCCGGAAGACGGTGTTGCTGATGACTGTGCCGCTTGGCAGGCTTCCGGCGCATCGTCCGATTCGATACAGCCGTGGTCGTTTCTGTATTTGAGCTTGAGGCTTACGAGCCCGTAGTCGTCTTTGACGCTTATCTGCAGTTTGCGGAACGCAGCAAGAGAAGGGAGGTGATGGCCGTCTGGCTGACTATCTGGATGGTCATTGGGCTCTTTCCCTTCCAATGCATCGGCAATGGCCCTGAACAGGGCGGGCAGCTCATCGCGGGTGCATTCCAAAACGTGTTTCCTGCTCATACATACCTCGTTGCAAAGGCGGTTCCGTTCTGCGGCCAGCCATTTTAGCGCATGAGCGAGTCGTGTCAATGTGCAAGCGTAGCGCGGA
Source organism: Desulfovibrio subterraneus (assembly GCF_013340285.1). Classification (NCBI taxonomy): domain Bacteria; kingdom Pseudomonadati; phylum Thermodesulfobacteriota; class Desulfovibrionia; order Desulfovibrionales; family Desulfovibrionaceae; genus Desulfovibrio; species Desulfovibrio subterraneus. The sequence goes on from NZ_BLVO01000012.1 coordinate 326,383, forward strand.
TAGATGCAGGAAATACGGCGAGGCAACAGTCCGTGTTTGCGTGTAGGCAGGCCATGAAAAAGGCCCCCGCAGAAGCGGGGGCCTTGGATAATCCGGGTGTGAATCGGGATTAGGCGTAGTAAGCGTGGCTGTCGACCAGAAGAGGATTGTCTTCCAGTTCTTCCAGGAACTTGTCTGCGCGTTCTTCCTGATCCGGCACATTGATGTCGGAGTGCACATACTCGCGGTAACCGGTACCGGCGGGAATGAGGCGACCCACGATGACGTTTTCCTTGAGGCCGCGCAGCGCGTCCATTTTGCCGCGCAGGGAAGCCTCGGTCAGCACCTTCGTGGTTTCCTGGAAGGATGCCGCGGAGATGAAGGAAGAGGTGGTCAGCGATGCCTGAGTGATACCCAGAACCAGCGGTTCCGCCTTTGCAGGCTGGAGACCTTCTGCCACCAGGCGCAGGTTTTCGATACGGAATTCCTGCTTGTCCACCTGCTCGCCGACGAGGAAGCTGGATTCACCGGTGTCGATGACGGTAACCTTCTTCAGCATCTGGCGCACGATGATTTCGATGTGCTTGTCATCGATACCAACGCCCTGGAAGCGGTACACGTCCTGAATTTCTTCGCACAGGTAGTTGGCGAGGTACTTCTCACCCTTGATGCGGAGAATGTCGTGCAGTTCCGGCTGGCCTTCGGTGAGCTGTTCGCCCGCTTCCACGAAGTCGCCTTCGGTAACGGTGATGTGCTTGCCCTTAGGTACCAGATATTCCTTGGCATCGCCGATTTCGGGAGTAACCTTGAGCTTGCGTTTACCCTTGGTTTCACCTTCGAAGGAGACAACACCGTCGATTTCCGTGACAACTGCCAGATCCTTGGGCTTGCGAACTTCAAAGAGTTCCGCAACGCGGGGAAGACCACCCACGATGTCCTTGGTCTTGGAGGTTTCGCGGGGCTTACGGGCGATGATGTCACCGGCGCTCAGTTCCTGACCGTCGCGGATCATGAGAATTGCGCCCACGGGCAGCTGGTAGACGGCGGGAATGCTGGATTCGCCGCGCATCATCGGGGTGCCGGTCTCGTCGCAGATGGACACGGACGGACGCAGGTTCGTGGTGCGGTACTCGATGATCGTACGGGTCGCCATATGCGTGGCTTCGTCGATCTTTTCCTGGAAGGTCTTGCCGTCGATCAGGTCGCTGAACTTGACGGTACCCTGCACTTCGGAAACGAAGGGTTCGTTGAAGGGGTCCCATTCGGCAAGAACGGTGCCCTTCTTCACTTCCTGACCGTCCACGACGTTCAGGCGCGAACCGTTGGGCAGAATGTACTTTTCGCGTTCACGGCCCTGTTCGTCGACAATTCCGAGCTGGCCGGACTTGCCGAGCACGAGCATGTAGCCGTCGCGGTTGGTAACAGCCTTGACGCGGGACATGACCACGCGGCCGGTATGCTGCGCTTCGATGTTGGAGCGTTCAATTTCACGCGATGCAGTACCACCGATGTGGAACGTACGCATGGTGAGCTGCGTGCCGGGTTCACCGATGGACTGTGCAGCGATAATACCCACGGTTTCACCGGTGTTGACCAGCTGACCGCGTGCAAGGTCGCGTCCGTAGCACAGTGCGCACACACCATGTTCGCTTGCGCAGGTAAGTGCGGAGCGGATGGTGATGGTGTTAATGGCGTACGCGTCGAGCTTTGCCGTCACCTCTTCATCAATGAGGGTGTTGGCAGGAATGAGCTCTTCCTTGGTCTCGGGGTGGAACACGGGGTAGAGCAGTACTCGGCCGAGGCAACGCTCGGTGAGGCGCATCTTGATTTCGCCGCCCTTGATAAGGTGGCCCAGTTCCAGACCGTCGACAGTGCCGCAGTCGTGTTCGCCGATGATAACGTCCTGAACAACGTCAACCAGACGACGGGTGAGGTAACCGGAGTTTGCCGTCTTCAGTGCGGTATCCGCAAGACCCTTACGAGCACCGTGCGTGGAGGTAAAGTACTGCAGCACGGAGAGGCCTTCGCGGAAGCTTGAGGTAATGGGGGTCTCGATGATTTCGCCGGAGGGCTTTGCCATCAGACCGCGCATACCGGCCAGCTGACGCATCTGGTCCTGGTTGCCTCGGGCACCGGAGTTGGACATCATGAAGATGGAGTTGAACGTCTGGTTCACTTCCTGCTTGCCGGTCTTGGGGCAGGTGAGGGTTTCCGTGGAGATGGACTTGATCATCTCGTTGGAAACGTCCTGAGTGGTCTTGGTCCACACGTCAACGATCTTGTTGTATTTTTCCGTACGGGTGATGATACCTTCGCGGTACTGGCGTTCGATATCGTCAACCTCGTCCTGCGAACGCTGGATGATGCCCTTCTTGCTGGCAGGAATTTCAAGGTCCTTAACAGCAATGGTTACACCGGCGCGGGTGCCGAACTCGTAACCGAGGTTCTTCAGGCTGTCGCACAGAAGAACGGTTGCCTTGATGCCGCACTGACGATAGGCGGTGGACACCAGACGGGCGATGTTCTTCTTGGTCATGACGCAGTTCACATGCTCGAAACCGAGTCCTTCGGGAAGGATTTCGGAAACCAGCACGCGGCCGGGCGTGGTAGCTACCAGCTCACCGTTGGGCATGCGCACCTTGACGCGGGCATGCAGGGAAACCTGACCATGATCGTATGCGGTAACAACTTCCCACGGGCCGCAGAAGTACATGCCTTCGCCCTTCTCGAACGAGCGCTCAACGGTCATGTAGTACAGACCGAGAACGATGTCCTGAGAAGGCACGATAACGGGCGAACCGTTGGCGGGCGACAGGATGTTGTTGGTGGACATCATGAGCACGCGGGCTTCGATCTGGGCTTCCACGGAAAGGGGCACGTGCACGGCCATCTGGTCACCGTCGAAGTCCGCGTTGTATGCGGAGCAGACGAGGGGGTGCAGACGGATTGCCTTGCCTTCCACGAGGATGGGCTCAAATGCCTGGATGCCGAGTCGGTGCAGCGTGGGAGCGCGGTTCAGCAGAATGGGGTATTCGCGAACCACTTCTTCCAGAATGTCCCATACGACCAGTTCTTCACGCTCAACCATCTTCTTTGCGCTCTTGATGGTGGAAGCAAGTTCCCTTTCTTCGAGCTTGGAGTAGATGAACGGCTTGAAGAGCTCCAGAGCCATCTTCTTGGGAAGGCCGCACTGGTGCAGCTTGAGGTTCGGACCCACAACGATAACCGAACGACCGGAGTAGTCAACGCGCTTACCGAGCAGGTTCTGACGGAAGCGGCCCTGCTTACCCTTGATCATGTCGGAAAGGGACTTCAGCGGGCGACCGTTGGTACCGGTGATGGCGCGGCCGCGACGACCGTTGTCGAAGAGCGCGTCAACTGCTTCCTGCAGCATGCGCTTTTCGTTGCGGATGATGATGTCGGGCGCACCCAGCTCCATCAGTCGCTTCAGACGGTTGTTACGGTTGATGACGCGGCGGTACAGGTCGTTCAGGTCGGAGGTGGCGAAACGGCCGCCATCGAGCGGAACGAGAGGACGCAGTTCCGGCGGAATGACCGGAATAACTTCCATGATCATCCACTCGGGCTTGTTATCGGACTCGATGAACGCTTCAACAATCTTGAGGCGCTTGGTGAGTTTCTTCTTCTTGGTCTGAGAGCGGGTGGACTGGGATTCCTCGCGCAGGGTGGCGCGCAGTTCTTCCATGTTCAGTTCTTCCAGCAGGCTGCGTACAGCCTCGGCACCCATACCCACGGTAATGGCGTCTTCGCCGTAGTGGTCGAGCACCTGGAAGTACTGATCCTCGGAAATGACCTGCATCTTGGAGAGCGAGGTCTGGCCGGGATCGAGAACTATATAGGAATCGAAGTACAACACCTTTTCAAGGTCGGCCATGGTCATGTCGAGCAGGGTACCGATCTTGGAAGGCAGGGTCTTCAGGAACCAGATATGTGCAACGGGTGCGGCCAGCTCAATGTGGCCCATGCGCTCGCGGCGTACTTTGGAAGCAATAACTTCAACGCCGCACTTTTCGCAGACGATGCCGCGGTGCTTCATGCGCTTGTACTTGCCGCAGTTACATTCGTAGTCCTTAACGGGACCGAAGATCTTGGCGCAGAAAAGGCCGTCGCGTTCAGGCTTGAACGTACGGTAGTTGATGGTTTCCGGCTTTTTAACTTCGCCATAAGACCATTCGCGTATGCTCTCCGGGGAGGCAATGGAAATCTGAATGGCCTTAAGGTTGCGAATGTTGGTGGTCTGGGTGCTGGTGCCCCGGACAGTGAAAAGGTCGTCTAACGTCATGGTTGATACCCCACCCAAATTTGGTTTGTATGCGGGTTTCGGGAACCTGTATCTGTATATTCAGAATCGGGCCTGCGACCTTGGGATGCGGTCGCAGGCCCGCGAGGTTACTCGGTTACGAATCCGGAGCGCTTGGGGCGCTTTTTGCCTTCTTCCTGATGCAGGGTGACGTCCAGACCGAGGGACATCAGTTCCTTCACGAGAACGTTGAACGATTCGGGCAGACCGGCTTCGAGGAAGTTGTCGCCCTTCACGATCTTTTCGTACATCTTCACGCGGCCGGTCACGTCGTCCGACTTAACGGTGAGGAATTCCTGCAGCATGTAAGCGGCGCCGTGTGCTTCCAGCGCCCACACTTCCATTTCACCCAGACGCTGACCACCAAACTGGGCCTTACCGCCGAGCGGCTGCTGGGTAACCAGGGAGTAGGGACCGGTGGAACGTGCGTGGATCTTCTCGTCTACCAGGTGGTGGAGCTTGAGAATGTACATGACGCCCGTGGTTACGCGGTTATGGAACGCGTCACCGGTGCGGCCATCGTACAGCACTGTCTTACCGTCATTTGCGAGACCGGCATGGTCAAGCCAGCCCCAGATTTCTTCTTCAGAGGCACCGTCGAAGACCGGGGTCTTCGTCACGATACCGCTTTCAAGCTTGCGAACGGCCTTCACGAATTCTTCATCGTCCATGCTGTCGACCATCTGGTCGATGTGCTTGGATTTGAAGACTGCCTTGACCTGCTCACGCACCTGCTTGAGCGGTTCGCTGGAGGCAACCAGATCGGCCAGCTGCTGACCGAGCTTGAGTGCGCCCCAGCCAAGGTGGGTTTCCATGATCTGCCCGATGTTCATTCGGGAAGGAACGCCCAGGGGGTTCAGCACGATGTCCACGGCGGTGCCGTCTGCGAAGAACGGCATGTCTTCAAGGGGCAGAATCTGGGAAACAACACCCTTGTTACCGTGGCGGCCTGCCATTTTGTCACCTACGCTCAGCTTACGCTTAACGGCGATGTAGCACTTGGCCATCTTGATGACGCCGGGGGGCAGGTCGTCCCCTTCAGTCACCTTCTCGCGCTTGTTGTCGTAGATGCCCTTGATGAATGCGATCTGGCTGTCATAGGACTCGATAACGGCGTCGAGCTGTTCGTTGATTTCCTTGTCCTTGAAGATGCCCGCAAGCTTCTTCACGGGAACCTGACGCAGCACTTCTTCGGAAGGCACATGGCCTGCCTCGGCGAGAACTTCACCCTTCTTCTTGCCTGCGATGTTGGTCGCGAGCTGCTTGCCGGCCACCAGTTCCACGATTTTATCCATGGTGGTGGTCGTCAGGGCATCGATATGATCCTGTTCCTTGCGGTCAAGGCGGGCCAGTTC